>NZ_CP009283.1:137500-437500 GCF_000758625.1 Paenibacillus sp. FSL R7-0273 | reverse complement strand
CCGTGTGCGACTGCGGGGTCTCATAGTCCAGGATCACCGTAGGAATGTTGCTCTCCAGAAGCTCCAGGAAATAAGGATCCTCATAATCCGAAAGAAACACAACAACACCGTCCACGCCATGGATCCGGCAATTCTCCAGATATCCGCTCTGCTTGCCGCCGACATCCTTCGAGATGAACATCAGGGCATAGCCCTTCTCTACTGCTACCTGCTTGAAGCTCTCAATAACCGCACCGAAGAACGGATGGCGGATGCCTGCTCCCGTCCCCTCCACAAACAGCACGCCGAGGGTCCATGACTTCTTGGTGGTCAGTGTGCGGGCATGTGCATTCGGCAGATAGCCCATCTCCCGGGCGGTCCGCAGAATCTCCTCGCGGGTCTTCGCACGCACATCGGAATAGTTATTGAACGCCTTCGATACCGTAGTCGGAGAGTAACCGGTTTTTTTGGCGATATCGTAAATGGTAGTCAATCCGGTTCACCTCCAGGGTTTTATGAAAGCCCTTTTTTGTTCACTGCCATTCTAACTGCTTTACGCACGGCCGTCCAGCATAAAATATTTTTGCACCGGAGGCAGCAGGGTTACCGCCGGAATAAGCAGGCCAAGACAAGTATAAAAAATATGGACTACAGAGACTGCATTCATCATATACGTCTGCACCATAATCCAGATAGTCTGCCCGAAGCCAATGTACAGCGAGAAGGTCCAGGCAGGATGCAGCTCCTTGAACGGGACAAGCCCGGCATACCGCCTCCAGTCCGGTTTTTTAACCAGTCCGTATAGCACTATGAGCGGCAGAAGCCCGAAGATAAGCAGCAGCAGGAGGCCCGGAATCAAAAAGCTGTCAAATGGCGATCTTTCCAGCACAGAGAACGGCATTCCCATCATTTCACCGCTCGTATCAATCAGCAGCAGCCCCCCGCCACCGATCGCCCCGATTCCCAGAAAAGCCTGCAGCACATATAGAACAATAACAGTACCCGGCCTCTTTTTCGTCTGTTCCATTATCCGCTTCCCCATTTCCTCATTTTTTTATAAATTTAACATCTTTTCCCTCAAGGGTGCCGAGACAGATATCACAAATTCGTGAAAGACCTGTTATTTCCCCTGCCGTGTGAATGGGCGCGCTTTACGTTATACTGGAGCTACAGATTATCTTTTAAAAAAATAAATGGAGCGGACAGACGCAGACAGAGCGTCTCTCCTAATATAACTATGACTGATACTAATCTGCCTGTATCCAAGCAATGTGCCTATTGCCAGCAGTATAAGCCGCTCTCCGAATTCCGCAGACGGACGGGCAAACGCTCCAAAGGCCAATCCCGCCGCGGCGCCTGCCGGGATTGCCGTAAAATCCGCGGCGGCACCCCGGCCAGCGGGCTGCCGGAGAAGCCTGCACCGGCAGTATCTGCTGCCTCAGCGGCGGCCAAGAAATCGGCGCCGGCGGGCCACGCGTCTGCCGGCGCCGCTGTAAGGCAGGCGGCTGAGGCTGTTTCTGCAAGCCGCGCGGCACAACATCCAGCCTCTGCCGTGCGGCAGACCGCCAAGGCTGCGCCTGGAGGCGGAGCTGTGCAGCATGGACCTAAGACCGCCCAGCCTAAAACGCAGCCGCATTCCCGCCCTCGGCCGCGGGCGGGCGAGCAGCGGCGTAAGCCCCCGGTGACAGGGTGGCCGAAGCCTGATCCTGAGGATTATTCAGCACTCATCCCTTCGTACAAAGGAATGATTCTGATGCGCGGCCACAGCGACAAGGGACGCCGCTGGCATCAGGAGATTGACCTGAAGCTGGCGGTTACGCTGGTCCGTGAGCATGCTGCTGTTGTGGTCAACCGCCGGACCATCCGCCGCCTCTACAGCAACAAGGATTTCCGCAGGCTGATCCTCACAAGAGATAACTACACCTGTTATTTCTGCGGCCTGTACGGTGACACTATTGACCACCTTTTGCCCCGGGCCAAGGGGGGCCACACCACACCCGACAACTGTGTATGCGCCTGTAACCTGTGTAATCAGACCAAGGCTGACAAGGACGTGGAGGAATTTATGCGGCGCTGAGGCGAAGCGCTGGGGCGAGAGAAGCTGGGCAAGAGCAGGGACGGGCCGCTGAGCGAGAGCCGGAACGGTGCTGGGACGGGCTGCTGGAGCGAGAGCCGGAACGGGCTGCTGGAGCAAGAGCCGGAACGGTTCGCCGGGTGAAGACAAGCTGCCAAGCGCACCTTCCCAGCCGCGCAATAAAAAAGCACCAGCGCTTTATATCTGCCGTGCCGAGGGCACTGCAGGATACAGCGGGTGCTTAATGCAACGCTTATGAAGGTGTGCGGAATTACTTGGAGACTGTTGAACATAAACCAGCTGTCTGCAGCTCTGCAATGTAGGGCCGCATCATCAGCCTGTGATCTTTTTGACCCGCCCGACCTGCCCGTCAGCCAGCCGCACCTTGATTCCATGCGGGTGGCGGGGCGAATTGGTCAGAATGTCCTTTACTGTGCCGTGTGTGAGCTTGCCGGTAGCCTGATCCTGCTTCAGCACAATATCCACCTCAAGCCCGGGACGGATGTCCGCTCTAACCTGTCCGTTCATCATAAGCCTCCTTTCGTAAGTTGCCGTGAAGCCAGGCTGTAGATTGGGGCTCTAACTGATTAGTTAGATTTTTGGCAACTAATCTAAGCTTTTTCCGATATTTCTGCTCATTAGTTGGAAAAACGTCACCTATTTCAGACCATTAACCCTATTATGGGCCAAAACAGCAGAATTAGATGTCCTTTTGCTAACTATTTTTCTCTAGCTAGGCTTTAACCCGACAATAGGTGCAGATTTCACATTTAAAATAATCAGTGACACCCTGGAAACCGCTCCTGCCGGACCGACATCATAGTAGTGCATGATGAAACCGGCAATTACCGCCAAGGATAAGGATGAGACAGCTATGGCCTTCGGAATTAACAGAGAAGAACTGAACCAGTGGAAAGCGGCGGTCCTGCGGGGGGAGATCGCTTTTTTGACCCATTACTGGATTGATCCCCGTTTTCCCGGTATAACCACCGTAACCAAGGTAGGCTGCAGCGACCTTCCCCGCCTCCGCCGCTGGTGCGAGCAGAACGGTCTTCCGCCGCAATATATCCACAACCGCAGACCCTTTCCCCACTTCGACCTGCTCGGTCCGAAGCAGCCGGAAATTCTCCGCCGCGAGGGAATGTGGGAGCAGCTGGAACGTTTCCGTATGCTGTAATCCTCTTTAGAGCTAACCGTTATTAGCAGCAGCTCCGGGCGCTCAGCCCTTCTTGTTCCGCAGATCCTTCATAATCTGCCGGCCGGTCGGCGTCTGGGCCAGACCGCCTCCGGCAGTCTCGCGGTGCTTCTCCGGCATGGCTGAGCCGACCTCAAGCATCACCTTGATTACTTCGTCTGAAGGAATCACGCTGCGCACGCCTGCCAGCGCCATATCCGCTGCCGCCAGGGCAGTGACAGCCCCGAAGCCGTTGCGCACGATACAAGGAATTTCAACAAGCCCGCCGACCGGATCACAGATCAGGCCAAGCGTGTTTTTGAGCGCCAGGCCCACGGCATGCACCGCCTGGGCCGGCGTCCCGCCGCGCAGCTCAGTCAGCGCTCCGGCCGCCATGCCGATTGCCGAACCAACTTCCGCCTGGCAGCCGCCCTCCGCACCGGATACAAAGGAATTATTGGCAATCACATACCCGATGGCCCCTGCGGCGAACAGCCCTGAAACCATATAATCATCATCCCAGCCGAAACGCTCCTGGCAGCTGAGAAAGACTCCCGGAATAATCCCGCAGGAGCCTGCTGTCGGAGTAGCTATAATCCGGCCCATAGAAGCATTAACCTCCGATACCGCCAGTGCATAAGCCATTGCCTGCCCGGCAGGTCCGCCCAGTAACGGCTCACCCGCCGCATTATAATCGCCTACCCGCTGGGCATCAAGGCCCGTCAGACCGCTGCGCGAGGTTGTATCCTGGGTCATTCCGCGGTGTACCGCCTCTTTCATAACCCCGTAATACTCCTTCATCGTAGCGAATTCCTGGCTCTGCGGACGCCCTGATTCCTCGCTCTGCTCCGCCAGCATCAGCGCGCCGATGCCAAGTCCCCGTTCCTTACATAATACAGCCAGCTGGCTCAGTGTTTGAAAATTCATGTTGTGCTTTCCTTCCCTTTCTGTTCTTGCTTGACTCCGTTCAAGTCCACCACTTTGACCGATTTGACGGCCGCGAGGGCCTGCAGCTCCTGCAGCAGCTCCGCTGTGGCCGGTTCATCCAGCTCCAGCACGGTGAGTGCTGCACCGCTGCGGTTTTTGCGGTCAAGTGACATATGGCCGATATTAAACTGTCCTTTGCGCATTACATCCGTAACGCTGGCCAGCACGCCAAGATAATCCATATGGTTAATCAGCACGGTTGGATACATCCCGGTCAGCTTGACTCCGAAGCCGTCGATATCCACAATTTCAATATTTCCGCCGCCGATTGAGATTCCTGTCAGCGTCAGCTCCGTACCGGTGTCCCGGCCGACAAGACGGAGCCTGACCGTGTTCGGATGGGGGAACAGGCCTGTTCCCTGCCGGAAGGAAATGTCCATCCCCGCCTCAGCGGCCAGTTCGACCGAATCCGGCAGCCTGTGGTCATCCGTGGCAAAATCCAGCAGTCCGCCGGCAATAGCCCGGTCCGTCCCGTGCCCCTGATAGGTGGCGGCAAACGAGCCGAAGAAAATAACCTCCGCCTCACGCGGCATCTCGCCCAGCACCTGACGGGCAGCACGGCCGATCCGCGCGGCACCGGCAGTATGGGAGCTTGAAGGTCCGACCATCGCCGGACCGATAATTGAAAATACATCCTTGAAGCGCATTGCTCTGATCACCCGCTATCAAATTTAGCTATGTTAATTGCCTATACATTATACTGCACGAATGCGGAACCTACACTATTACATTCATTGTTATCTAATTGCTGCATCTTCAGGATGAAGCTGCGGATTATGTATTCTGCGAAAAGAGCACGATGCCGTCCCGCTCCTCCCAGCCTGTTCCCGACCAGAAGCTGCGCCCCGGTCTGTTTCCTTCAATCACCATCAGATGGCATTTCGCTATACCTGCTTCACGAAGTGCTGAAAGCGCACGCGTCACCATTTCGCGGCCGGCTCCCTTACCCCGGCAGACTGTACTGACAGCCACATGGTACAAATACCCTCTGCGGCCGTCATGACCGCATAACACCGTGCCGGCCAGCGTACCGTTTTCCGTCTCGCATACCTGGCTCATCCCCGGATTACGCCCGAGAAACTGTATGATTCCTTCCCTGGAATCGGCCCTGCTCAGGCCCATACCGGCCGTATTTCCCCACAGCCTGGAGGCTGCCTCATAATCCTCTGCCATCATTTCTCTGTAACGCATTCTTTTACCCCTTTCTTATTCCCTTCAGGCAAAGCAAAAATGCTTACCGCATTGCCATTCCTGCCGGTAAAGCCGGCGGAAGCGCACCCTTTTCTGGGCGGATGCATAGAAATATACAAAACAGACAGCACGCAAGGAGGAGTAAAGCGCAATGAACCCAACCTATCCCTTTTACGGGGAACAGACGGTATGCCGTGCACAAAAAATCGCCTTTCCCCCGCAGCACCAGAACCGCCAGCCCGGACTCGAGAGCCTGATGAATCCCCGGCCGATCAGTGAAGACCCGGAAATCTGCGGCAGCGGAAGGCTGAAGGGCATGGTGGCCCTGATCAGCGGCGGAGACAGCGGGATCGGCAGGGCGGCGGCTATCGCTTTTGCCCGGGAAGGGGCGGATGTAGCCATTGCTTACCTCTATGAAGCCTCCGATGCTGCGGACACAGCCCGGCGAATTGAACAGCTTGGCAGGCGCTGCCTGAGGATTGAGACGGATCTGCGGTACAGAAGCAACTGCTTTGAGGCGGTGGAGCAGACTGTACAGACCTTTGGCAGACTCAACATTCTGGTCAACAATCTTGCGGTGCAGTATCCGCAGCACAGTCTGCTGGATATTACGGAGGAGCAGCTGTACCAGACCTTTCAGACTAATATTTTCCCGTATTTTTTCATGAGCCAGGCCGCACTGAAGCACCTGAAAAAAGGCGCCTCGATCATCAACACCGCCTCGATCACCGCTTACCAGGGCAATAAGGAGCTGATTGATTACTCCTCAACCAAAGGCGCTGTCGTCACCTTTACACGCTCCCTTGCCCTGTCACTTGCCGAAAGCGGGATCCGCGTCAACAGCGTGGCTCCCGGTCCCGTATGGACTCCGCTCATCCCTTCGAGCTACTCCGCCGCCGAGGTCAGTGTATTTGGAACCGATACGCCGCTGGGGCGGGCAGCACAGCCCTATGAGCTGGCAGGCGCTTATGTGTACTTAGCAAGCCCTGACTCCGCGTACGTAACCGGCACCTGCATTCATGTCAATGGAGGAGATATGGTCACAAGCTGACATCACACCCGAAAGGACGTTTTCAGATGAATAAAATCAAAGACTATGACCTGCCCTCTGTGAGGCTGTCGGCAGGCATGTACGCCCTGTCCAAGCTGTCTGCTGCCGGACTCACCTTTATGCTAGTGTCCCTGGTACTGCTGGGGCTTCCGCATACGAACGGGATTCCGGAGGGCTGGCCGGTCTCAGTCCCGTATGCCATCTATGCCTACGCCCTGCCGGCTGCCCTGATTGCCGATGCCCTGCTGTCCATGTTCCGCTCCTCCAAACTCGGTCCCTCTCTCATCCTGTACGCCGCCGCCGGATTCGGGGCCGGCCTGTGGCTTGCTGCCGAGCAGGGCGGGGACACGCAGACCTGCGGCCTTTACGGGATCGGCGTTCTGCTGGTGTTCCGCCTGGCCCAGCTGGCCGGTGAGCGCTATCCGCTGCTGCTGCCTGTATTCGCCCTGTTCGCACCGCTGCTCTGCCTGATTCTGCAGTAGACCGGACTGCGGGCCGTCTGAAGCCCGGTCGGGGAGAATACCAGCAGGCTCACCGGCAGCAGATATACTGCGTTTGCGGGGTGGGTGGACTGCAGGGCGGCAGCCCACTCCGTGCACGGCCGCCCGCCCGCTGTTCACCCATGGATCTATTGGGGCGACTACAGCGCCCCGATAATATCTCCGGCGACCAGTGCCGACGGATGATTCCGTGAGCCGGCCGCCCGCTCGCCGGCCAGACCGTGCAGGTACACGCCGAAGGCTGCTGCCTGGACAGCACCCAGGCCCTGGGCGAGCAGGCCGGAGATGATTCCTGTCAGCACATCGCCCGCTCCGCCCGTCCCCATTCCAGGATGGCCAGTGGCGTTGACATAGACTTCACCCTCAGGTGAAGCAATTACGGTATGTGCTCCTTTAAGCACCAGAATTACGCCGTGCTGTACAGCATACGCCTGGGCAAGACCGATCCGGTCACGCTGCACCTCCGCAGTGGATACGCCCGCTAGCCGGGCCATTTCTCCGGGATGGGGTGTCAGAATAACCGGCCGCTCCGGGCCGGACCATCCGGTGCGGTCACATTCCGCCAGTATATTAAGTGCATCTGCGTCCAGCACCAGCGGGCTTTCGATTCCTTCCCAAAGCATGCGGAGCCACTCCTTGTCTCCGGCAAACCGGCCCAGACCCGGACCTGTGGCAGCCACATCGCATTTACCACTAAGCCGCAGCACCTCCGCTGCTGTTCCCGCATTCCAGGTGCCGTCCTCCCCGCCGCCAGCGGCAGCCAGCATGACCTCCGGGGCAGCACCGATTACATACGGCATCAGTGCCGCGGGCAGCGCCCAGGTCACCAGACCGCAGCCTGCCCGCAGCGCAGCCCGCGCCGCGAGCAGCCCGGCACCGCTCATGGACAAGCTTCCTGCCGCCAGCAGGACATGGCCGTAGGTGCCCTTATGCCCTTCGGGCGAGCGGCGGCGCGACACGTCGATACCGAGACGTGTCTGCAGCACTTCCGGGGTCAGCAGGCTGGCCTGCACCCCGGCCTGCCGGGCCAGAGCGGCAGGTATGCCGATGGAGCGGACCACAACCCTCCCGGCTGCCCCCGCGCCGGGATACTGCACCAGCCCGCGCTTGAGCAGCGCGAGGCAGACCGTCACTGCTGCATGAATGCACGGCTCATGCAGCTCCCCTGTGTCCGCGTCCAGCCCGCTGGGGATGTCCGCGGACACCACCGGCTTGCCGCTGACATTTGCCGCGGCAATCAGGGCCGCATAGGCACCGCGCGGCGCTCCCGCGCTTCCGGTGCCGAGCAGTGCATCGACAATGCCGGTGCACCCGGCAAAGTCGATGACGTCCCGGCCGTGCACAGCGGCCGGAATCCCCAGCGCCGCAGCAGCACCGTGCTGCACGGCGGCTTCCCCGGCCAGCGTCTCCGGCGCGGCCGCGTACACCAGCGTGACGGCGATGCCCGCCTCACGCAGGTGCCGGGCGGCGGCGAGGCCGTCGCCGCCGTTGTTGCCTTTGCCGACGAGGATCAGCCAATGCTCGGCGGCGGCAGTGTCCAGGGTCAGCGCGCGGTCGCCGCTGACCCTGAAGTCACGCGGCGGACCAATGATAAGCTCATCACCAATAGTACTCCTGCCGCCGGCGAAGGTCCTGCGCACAATGTCACTCTCTATGCTCTGCCCGCACCCGTCTGCTCTGTCGCCGGGCCGCCCGGCCCCGCAGCTGTATTGCCTGCTCCGGCAGAAGGCAATTACCTCCTCAGCAATAGCACGCCCGGCGTTCTCCATCAGCGCAATCGCCGGGATGCCGAGCCTCTCAATCGTCATGCGGTCCAGCCGCCGCATTTCCTCCGCAGTAACCAGCTCCATGTTAGAATTCCAGCTCCTTTCCAGCTTCACAAGATTAGCAACCCCACAGCCTGCCCCGGCTCTTCACCTTCCGGCCCGCAGGCATCAAGGCTGATTAACATTTCCGTTTCTTTCGCCCTACACTCCACTGCCGCTCTTCCACAGCCGGGTTCTAGGCTCAGTCCCTGGAATTAGGTGAAAAATCAACAGCTATTCATCAATTCAACGCCCGATTCAAGGCATTAGTGGTAAAAAGCTCACCTAATTTATCCATTTCGGCTTATGAGCGGGACTTTGACCCAAAATAGGTTACCTTTATCGACCTAACCGAAGGAAAAGGTAACAATGCGTGAAATTAGCTGCCAAAAATCAAACTAATCCCAGACAAGGCAAAAAAGGCAAGACTTACAGCATATATGCAATAAGTCTTACCCCTCTCCGCCGGGGAATAATCCCCTTGGGCGCCGCGGCAGGGCTGCAAAAGCTGCAGCCTGCCCCGCTTATTTAGTACGCTACAGTGAACCGTTCCCGGCTGAAGTTGCCTTCCTCAAGCTCGTCAACGATTGCTACTGCTAAATCCTCCACACTGATGCTGCTCTCCCCGTTCTCGTCTGTAATCAGCCGGTCGAGGCCGATCCGGAACATGCCGGTCCGGCGGCCGGTAATGACGGCAGCGGGCGGGCTGATATACGTATAATCCAGCGCTGAGCCCCTATAAATCTCATAAGCATGAGCGTGGGCTGCGGCCAGCGGACGAAGCTCCTCCGGGAAGTCTGCCGTGTCCATCAGCCATTCCCCGGATTCAGTCTTCAGACTGCCTGCGCTGCCTACTATAATCAGACGCTCTACACCAGCCCGCTGCAGCCCTTCGATCAGGGAATCCGCCACCTTGAGCAGGTCATTTTCCTGTCCCTCCTCAGGCCCGAAGGCACTGATAATTTCACCGTGCCCCGTTACTGCTGCAGCAACAGATGCCGGATCAAGCACATCGATGCCTACCACCTGCAGTCGTTCATGCTGCAGCTCCACTGCTTCCGGATTGCGGACGGCTGCAGTTACCTCATGCTTTCTTTTTAAAGCCTCTTGTACAACAGCCTGTCCAATAATTCCTGACGCTCCTATTACCACTACATCCATCTTTCTTTTCCTCACCTTCCGTCAGCCCTCATGCTGCCTTATGTTTCACTTCATGCTTAATTCATAATATATTGATCTACCGCCGCAAAAACATTCCCTGTGATTCCGGCATAACCGGAACAAATCCGAACTGTGCGTAGAGCCTGGCCGCTTCACCGTCAGCAATCAGGCTGACATAGGACGGCTGAGGCACGGTATCAAGAAACGCTCTGATCTCGCGCACGATGGCTTTTCCAAGGCCCAGGCCCTGATAAGCGGGCTTTACTGCAATATCAGTCACCTGAAAGAAGCAGCCCCCGTCCCCGATCACCCGTCCCATGCCGACAAGCTGCTCCCCGTCATATACAGTAACTGCAAAGCAGGACCGCGGAAGCCCGGCCTCCGCCCCCGCAAGGCTCATCGGGCTCAGTCCGGCCTCGGCCCGCAGCGCCAGATATTGCTCCACAGAAGGCAGCTCATGGCGGACCTCCGGTTTAGATATTTGGTTCATGCTGATCTCCCCTCATCCACTTTCCGGAGCCTGCTGTCAGGCTCCTTTTACTGTAACCAATATATACGACAGCAGGAACCGCAATCAAGGGCAGGCGGATAAGCCCTCAAGGCCGGTTGAAACGAATTGCGGCTTGCGACGTATGCTATAAAGTATTCCGCCACAGACATCACAGCCTATTCTCAGTCCAGGAAAAAGGGTAACTAATAGTAACAGATCAGGCTCCACTATAACTTGAAAAGGATCGGTGAACCAGCATGTCATCACTTGGAAAACTATTTAAATGGGGGACCTTTGCGTACGAGGCTTTTCTCGCCATTCCGTTCATCGGGGGCACCTTTGTTGTCGCCAACGCCTGGGTTCCGCTCGGTGTTGCCTTCCTGCTCCATGCGGCGGCTGTTGTCATCCTGCTGAGAGAACGCGGCCCCTATATCGGTAACGTGATCGGGATTGTCACCTCGGTAGTCGCACTCATCCCGTTTGTCGGCTGGATCATGCACGCCGTTACCGCAATTGTCCTGCTGTTCGAAGGCATCTCCGCCAACCGGCGAAGACCGCGGTATTAACCTAAGTCTATCCTTTTACAGAAAAACAGAGCAGCGTGCCCCCCTACTATCGGAGGAGACGCTGCTCTGTTCTGTTTTCTGGCTCTATTGTATATAGGATGAGTGCTAACGTGCTTCTTCTAACCCCGTCCCGCAGAACGGGCATCGGTACGCCGGCTTCCGGTTTCCACATTAGGGCGCGGATTAGCTGAGCTGTTCTCAAAACGCTTGCGCTCCGTACGCTCCATCTGAACAATCTGGCCTTCATGCACAACTATGTGCAGTGAGCCGAATTCCATATTGTCCAGCAGCTCTGAAATTCGTGATAGCCATAACTCATCCACCTTCAGTGGCTTAGCCATTTTCCAGCCTCCCTTTCCCCGGACAGGGGTTATCTCCACCTTAATCCCGTAATTACCAACTTGTATACTATGTTTTAACTTAGCACGGAACCAAAACCGCTGTCAATGAGCATTTTTGCGCAATAGCCAGCTTTTGATAATCATCGTAACAAGCGCCAGTAAGAGCAGCAGGGAAGCAACCGCGAACGAGGCCGAAAACTGATATTCATTATACAAAATCTCCACATGCAGCGGCAGTGTATTGGTCTCTCCCCTTATCCGGCCTGATACTACGGAGACAGCCCCGAACTCGCCCATCGCCCGCGCGTTGCACAGAATAATGCCGTAGAGCAGACCCCATTTAATATTGGGCAGGGTAACCCGGAAAAAGATCTGCCAGCCCTTTGCACCCAGTGTAATCGCCGCTTCCTCCTCCTGCGTGCCCTGATCCTCCATCAGCGGAATCAGCTCACGCGCCACAAACGGGAAGGTTACAAAAAGGGTGGCCAGCACAATGCCGGGCAGGGCAAAAACGATCTTGATGTCATTGTCGCTCAGCCAGGAGCCGAACCAGCCGCTGGAGCCGAACACAAGGACAAATATCAGCCCGCCGATGACCGGTGATACGGCAAACGGCAGGTCGATCAGCGTAATCAGAAAGCCCTTGCCGCGGAAACGGAATTTGGTCACGGCCCAGGCGGCCACTACGCCAAAAATAGTATTCAGCGGGACGGTAATTGCCGCTACAAGCAATGTCAGCCTCAGTGCAGAAGCCGCATCCGGGTCGGAGAGCGCAGCCCAGTAGACGTCCCAGCCCCGCTTCAGCGCCTCTGTCAGCACGACAATCAGCGGGAGGGCAATCAGCCAGAGCATTACCAGCCCGGCAGCTGCTATCAGCACCCATTTGACTACAGACGATTCATTCGTTGCTGCGGATGAGGCAGTGCCGGTTTTCTGCTTCGGGGTATGCATGGGCACAGTTCCTGCCATGTTTATTCCTCCTTGTATCTAACGTGAAGTTTTGCGGGCCCAGCGCTGAAGCAGGTTAATAACCAGCAGCATCAGGAAAGAAATAAGCAGCAGAAGCAGCGCCACTGCAGTCGCCCCCGCATAGTCGAACTGCTCCAGCTTGGACATGATCAGCAGCGGAGCAATCTCTGTGCGCATCGGCATATTGCCGGAGATAAAGACGACAGAGCCAAATTCGCCGATCCCCCGGGCAAATGCCAGCGCAAAGCCGGTAAGCAGTGCCGGGAACACCTCGGGCAGAATGACACGCAGAAAAGTCCGGCCGCGCCCAGCGCCCAGCGTAGCTGCAGCCTCCTCCATATCCCGGTCCAGATCCTCAAGCACCGGCTGCACGGTCCGCACGACAAAGGGAATCCCGATGAACATCAGCGCCAGCGTGATTCCAAGCGGTGTGAAGGCGATTTTGAAGCCGTAGGGTTCAAATAAAGAGCCGATCCAGCCATTCTGGGAATAGAGTGCGGTCAAGGAAACACCGGCAACTGCAGTCGGCAGCGCAAACGGGAGGTCGATAAGGGCATCGAAAATTCTTTTGCCCGGAAACTCGTAACGCACCAGCACCCAGGCCATCAGCAGGCCAAAAAAAGCATTCGCCAATGCCGCAGCCGCAGCAGTACCTATGCTGACACGGTAGGAGGCCAGTACCCGAGGATCAGTAGCAATATCCCAGAACTTCGCCCAGCTGAGCCCTGTTGAATTAAAGAGCAGCGCCGATAGCGGCAGCAGCACCACCAGACTCAGATACAGCACGCTGTACCCCATCGTAATGCCGAAGCCCGGAAGCACCTTGCGCCGTCCCGCAGCCGTAGAAATGACATTCATCCTAGTACCCATCCTTTCCTGCCTTCGGCCTGTCCGCCGATCAGCATCCCTGGCGGAGCAGGCTCCCCCGGGCCCGAACATTCACGAATGCCCCAGCTCCATGGCTGAGGCATCCGGCTACCCTGTAATTATTTATCAGCTTCCAGGCACATAAATCTTGTCGAAGATTCCGCCGTCGTTAAAGTGCTTCTCCTGCGTTTCCTTCCAGGTGCCGAACTTCTCAGCCAGGGTGAACAGCTTAATTTCAGGGAACTGGTCCTTGAACTGCTCCTTCACACTTTCCAGGGTCGGACGGTAGTAGTTCTCAGCGGCAATTTTCTGCCCTTCTTCAGTGTAGAGGTAGTTCAGATATGCCTCTGCAACCTCACGCGTCCCCCTCTTATCAACTGTTTTATCCACGATTGCCACCGGCGGTTCAGCCAGAATGCTTACGGACGGGTTCACAATTTCGAACTTATCCGGCCCCAGCTCCTTGATGGACAGATAGGCTTCATTCTCCCAGGCCAGCAGCACATCGCCGATGCCGCGTTCCACAAATGTAGTTGTACTTCCGCGCGCCCCGGTATCCAGCACCGGCACATGCTTGAACAGCTCCTGCACAAATGCCTGCGCCTTGGCTTCGTCGTTATTGTTATGGTCAAGCGCGTAGCCCCAGGCAGCCAGATAGTTCCAGCGGGCACCGCCGGAGGTCTTCGGATTCGGAGTGATAACCTCTACGCCCTCTTTTAACAGATCCGGCCAGTCCTTGATGCCCTTCGGGTTGCCTTTGCGCACCAGGAATACGATGGTTGAGGTGTAAGGCGAGCTGTTGTGATCAAACTTGCTGCCCCAGCCTTCATTGATCAGCCCTTTATCCGCCAGCGCATCAATGTCGTAACCGAGGGCAAGCGTAACCACATCCGCCTCAAGGCCCTCAAGCACCGCCCGGCTCTGTGCCCCTGATCCGCCGTGGGACTGTTTAACCGTTACCTTCTGGCCGGTCTCCTGCTCCCAGTAAGCGGCAAAGGCCTTGTTATAGGTCTCATAGAGCTCGCGGGTAGGGTCATAGGAAACATTCAGCAGCTCTACCGGATCCTTAGCCGGCGCTTTGGTAGCCTCGGCTGTAGCAGCCGCGTTCGTTCCCGCATTAGACGCCTCGGGCGTGCCTGCCGAATTTGCACTGCTGCTGGAATTGCCGCTGTTACCGCAGGCTGTGAGCCCTGCTGTCAGCAGTAATGTAAATCCGGCGAGAAGCCCCTTCTTAATTCCTTTCTTCATTTCCAACCACTCCCCCATATTATTTAATATTAGAAATGCCTCTGAAATTCATGATAGTAGAAAAAAAAGACGCAGGAAGGCCCACATATGGCAGGTCAAACCGGTCCTGTAGACACGTGTCTGCTTGCTTCAAGCGGGCGCTCCTCCGTCTGTACGGTAAGAACATTTATTTAATTATTCCTACCCGTTTAGTAGGTTTAGACACATAATACTGAAAACTCCGCATCCTGTCAAATCTTTTTTTCAAAATGGCTTCAAGCTGTCCTTCTGCTCTTTCTGGGGGAAGCAAATGGCGGACGTTCCTGCAAGACCCGCTTGTTATTAAAGCTGTAAAAGCTGTAAAGTAATATTATTGCTACATCTTATGGGGGATAAAAACATGGGAATGGATTTGGAGTATGCTCCAGAGGTCCAGCAGCCTCAGCGGCCGCGGCTGATCAGACGCATACTCAGGGAGACTGGCAGACGTATCAGGCTAACCTATGAATATGACACGGCCATATGGAGGACCGCACTGGCCGGTCCCTGGATCATATGCACGCTCGCCTTTATTATTGCCGTACTCGGCATTCCGACCGGCATGGGCAAGCCTGCCGATATTATACTCGCGGCCGGAGCCGGAACCCTGGTGCTCGCACTTGCCGGCAATCTGCTGGCCCTGGTGCTGGCGCTGACCGGCCTGCGCTTTCCGAAGCTGTTTGCCGGTACTTTTCTAAGCTCCTTCGGAGCTGTACTGCTCATCCTGTACTTCGGAGGTCTGGCCCTGGAAGCGGCCGCAGTCATTGCTGCCATTGCTGCTCTGATTGGAGCAGCGGCGGGTTTATCGGCAGGCCTGCTGCGCAGCAGGCGGACTGTCCCGGGTATTGTGCTGGCCGCGGCCATTCTGCTGGCTCCGCTTCCGCTGTACGGTGCCGGAGTCAGCGGGCCTGCAGAGGACAGCATCACGGCTGCGGCCGGAGATGTGGCTCCGATTGACGCAGCAGACCCTGCAGCACCGGGCAGCTACAGCTACAGGCACTTTACTTACGGCAGCGGGGAAGACCTGCACAGGGCCGGCTATGGCGCAGAGGTGTCATTACTATCAGGTTCGGCAGACGCCTCGGCCTTCATCAAGAGCTGGCCCAAGCTCCGTACGATCTTCTGGGGATTTGATTACACTGCGCTTCCGCTCAATGCCCAGGTATGGATGCCTGAAGGCGAAGGCCCGTTTCCGCTGGTGCTGATGGTTCACGGCAACCACATGATGGAGGATTATTCAGAGGAAGGCTACGCCTACCTGGGCGGGCTGCTGGCCAGCCGGGGCTTCACGGCGGTATCGCTGGATGAGAATTTTCTGAACTATTCAGCCTGGTCCGGCATCCCGGACAATGACTTCAAGGTGCGGACCTGGATGATTCTGAAGCATCTGGAGCAGATCGGGGATTATGCGGAGCAGCCGGGCAATCCGTTCTACCAGAAGATTGATTACACCAAAACCGCGCTGCTGGGCCATAGCCGCGGCGGCCAGGCGGCTGCCATGGCTGCCGATGCAGCGCGCTGGTTCAAGGATGATCCTGTCCTCTCAGCTGCCGGGAAATTCAAGATAACCTCAGTAATTGCCCTGGCCCCGACCGATAAGGCTATCGATGACCAGCAGGCCCGGCTGAAGGATGTCAATTATTTGACGCTGCAGGGCGCGCGGGACGGGGATGTTCACGACTTCTACGGTGACCGCCAGTATATACGCTCCAGTTATACCAGCGGCTCCAAAGCCTTCAAAAGCTCGCTCTATATCGCCGATGCCAACCACAGCCAGTTCAATACCGACTGGGGCTTGTATGACCAGACACTGCCGGCCGGCCTGTTTTTGAGCAGGGCAGAGATTATGGACGGGGATGAGCAGCGGCAGATTGCCAAGGTATATGTATCAGCATTTCTTGAGACTACACTGCACGGACAGGATCATTATCTGGACCTGTTCCGTGATTACCGCAGCGGCCTCAAGTGGCTGCCGGACACGGCCTATTTCAGCCGCTTCCAGAGCGGAGAATATATTCCGGTAGCGAACTACGACGAGGACCGCAACAAAAATACACTGGCTGGCGGAACAGCTTCAGTAACCGGTTTAAGCTGGACAGAGGAAACTGCCAAGGACCGGGAATCCAAGAGCAAAGCAACCTATGGTGTTGTGCTTACGCATGATGCCGGAGAGAATGAGGCCGGCGCTTACAGCATCACCCTTAAAGACAGCATAATCCGGGAGCTGGCCGGATCGGGGGCAGCCGGATTAACCTTCTCCATGGCAAACCGCAATGCCGACACGCCTGCAGAAGAAAGCACAGAGCCGGTCAGCACGGAAGCTGCTCCTGCGCCAGATGTCGAGGTAGAGCTGACCGACAGCAATGATGTCAGCGCCCGGCTGCCGCTGGATGAAATGATGGATATCCTGCCGCTTCCGCAGACAGAATTCACCATCAGCCCCTGGCTGGAGGGAAGGATCAGTGACAGTAAATATGGTGATCTGTCGGAGGCTGTATTCCAGACCTATGAGCTGCCTTTTGAGAGCTTTCTGGAGGAGGAGCCCGCCCTTAATCCGGATGAATTAACTGAAATTACGTTTTATCTGCAGGAGGAGGGCGACCGGATCATGCTGGATGATATCGGTTTTTATACCGCTGAAGACAGCCCCGGCGGATTACATTAGTCTGCTCTTATTCTGTACAAATAATGCTCAAGGGCCTCACATGCAGCCGGCTGCATGTGAGGCCCTTCTTTTATTGCGGTATTGGAGCTATGCAGACCGGCGAGGCTGCTTCCAGCTCATTACCGGTAGGAATCAGCCTGCCGTTCTCCTTATCAATCCGGAAAGAGACAATATTGCCGCTGTCCTGGTTAGCCGCAAGCAGCATACCGCCGATAATGGCGAAATTGCGCGGTGTACGCCCGCCTGATTTGACCCAGTCTCCAGGCTCCACCAATCCTGTCTCTGCATTAATATAGAACACTCCGATGCTGTCATGACCGCGGTTGGAAGCATACAGGAAGCGCCCGCAAGGCGATACATGAATATCTGCGGCCGTATCATCACTGCCAGCCGGATAATCCTCAGGCAAGGCGCTGATGCTCTGCAGAAGCTTCAGCTCCCCCTGCTGCTCATTATTGGCAAATACCGTGATCGTGCTGTTCAGCTCATTGATCAGATAAATCCACTGGCCGGACGGATGGACAGCCAGGTGGCGCGGTCCAGAGCCCGGGGGCAAATCCACCTCACGGTGAGTAACCAGCTTGCCCTCCTCAAGGCGGTAGATCAGCACCTGGTCAATCCCGAGATCACATACCAGTACGCGCTCCCCGGTGCTGTCAGGAATAATGGAGTGTGTATGCGGTGCATCCTGTCGGTCCTGGCGGATTCCTGAGCCCTCGTGCTTAACCTGGCTGGACATTTCCCCGAGTGAGCCGTCCGCGTGAACCGGGAACACATTCACATTACCGCCTGTATAGTTGGCTACAAAGATGTAGTCATCCTGCGGGGAGACCGAGACATAGCAGGGAGCCCCGCCATCGGTGCCCCTGCCGCCCAGCGGCTGCAGCGCCCCGGTTCCGGCCTCAACAGCAAAGGCATGAACCTCGCCCTCATCCTGCTCGCTTGCCGCATAAAGCACAGTTCCTGAGCTGTTCAGCGCCAGAAAGGACGGATTCTCAATGCCCTTATGTCCTCCCAGCACCCGCATCTCTCCGGTATCCTCATTAACGGCTCCCAGCAGAATTGCCTCTTTTTCTTTTTTATTATAAGTACCAATATAAAACAAGGCTTCATTAGGCTGTTTCATGTCAGCGTCTCCTTTACGGTAAGCAGCAGCTTGTATTTGCATTTATATACTTATTATATACCCTCCGGGGCGGTGTTTGCCCCTGCTTCTATTCTTGTTATATCCGCATAACATGGTTATATACCCGCCGCACAACCAGTGTTAAACAACCATTTTCCGGGGACACTAAGGTGTGGAAGAACCGCGGTGATACAAAATTATCCACATGGTTTAAACGCATTGCTTGAGGTTAATAGTAGACATCGAAGTTAACACAAACTTAAAGGAGCTGAAGCAAAATGAGTTTACTATGGATGCTTATTGTAGGCGGTGTAATCGGTTGGTTGGCAGGACTGATTATGGGTAGAGACATTCCGGGAGGCATTATCGGTAACATTATTGCCGGTATCCTTGGTTCATGGCTTGGCGGCATGCTGCTGGGAAGCTGGGGACCTAGAATCAGTGACTACTATGTATTCCCGTCCCTTATCGGTGCAATTCTCCTGATCTTCATTGTCAGCCTGATCCTTCGTTCGGTCGGCGGACGCAGCCGTTCTTAAGCTGAATAGATAAGCACGGCCCGGTATATGCTAAGACATATGCTTGGACAAAGAGCCCGCCCGGGGTAACCCTGGCGGGCTCTTTGTGTTTTTTGACATTCAGGCAGCTCCAGGAAAACAGTGTCAGCCCGCTCATTCTGTTTATAAAGATTTTTCTGCTATAATGATGGAATAAGTGACACAAATCACAGAGAGGAACGTGTAATATGGGCAATATTAACCCTTCGCTTCTGCATATAGGCTCCACGGTGGGAGCAGTGTTTATGGCGCTGATGGTTATTTTTATCCGCCTGAAGGCAAGTGCACGGCCGGTGACGATCCGCAAAATATGGATTCCGCCGCTGGGCATGTCAACAGGCTTTGCCATGTTCATAGTGCCTGAAGTCCGCTTTCCCTGGTGGTGGGCTGTGCTGGCATTTCTGGTCGGCTGGTTCATATTTGCTTACCCGCTGATCCGCAGCACCAAATTCGAAGAGCGGGACGGCCTGATCTATGCCCAGCGTTCCAAGAGCTTTGCCTTCATTCTGCTCGGCCTGCTGCTTGTGCGCACCTTGCTCCATGAGTTCATTAACCGTTATATATCCGTTCCGCAATCCGGCGGCCTCTTTTTCATCCTGGCGTTCGGAATGATTCTGCACTGGCGGGTGTTCATGTATAAGCACTATACCCGGATATCTCCGCCGCAGGAGCATATTCCTCAGCCGCGGGGATAGTGTATCCCGCCCTGCCGGCTGCTGAAACTGATGTATTAGAAGCATTCCTTGCCCCCGCCGGGTTATGGGATGCTTTTTTTCATGCCGGGCAGCAATCGCTGTGAGAATCCAGTAAAATTGCAGCAGGTTTGTCAACTTATATCCCTTTTGTGCAGAACCCGCATACAATATCAATATATAAAAGCCCGGATTCCCCAATCTGATGTCAGGTAAGTTGCGATAAGATCAGGTAAAATAAACATATACTTAACCTTCGGCTTTCACAGGGAGGGACCGGGTATTACTTTTAGAGAGTGAGGATAAGGCAATTGAAAACAAAATCGAGAAAAGTGGCAATCGTCGGCTCCGGCAATGTCGGCTCCAGCTGTGCCTATTCCATGGTCAACCAGGCGATATGCGATGAGATCATGATGGTTGACCGTACGTATGACCGCGCCCTGGCACAAGCACTTGATCTTTCGCACTGCATGGAATTTACAGGAACCCGGACTAAGGTCTATGCCGGGACTGCCAGCGATTGCGGCAGCATGGATGTGGTTATCCTCACGGCAGGCGCGAATCCCCAGCCCGGACAGACAAGGCTGGATGTGCTTGACGCAGCCGCTGTCATCACCAGAGAGATTACCACCGAGATCATGGCCAGCGGCTTTGACGGTATTTTTGTTATAGCAGCGAATCCGGTTGATATCGTCACATATATGGTATGGAAAATTTCCGGGCTGCCGCGCCATCGTATTATCGGAACCGGCACCTCGATAGACTCCTCCCGCCTGAAGACGCTGCTCTCCGAGGTATTCTCCATTGACCCGCGCAGCGTCAACGGCTATGCGCTCGGCGAGCACGGCGAATCACAGTTCGTCGCCTGGTCACATGTCACGATCGGCGGCAAGCCGCTGCTGCAGATTATGGAGCAGCACCGCGAGCGGTTCAGCGGACTTGATCTTGATGATCTTGCCCGCAAGACCAAGGATGCCGGCTGGGAGATATTCACCCGCAAGGGCTCGACCCATTTCGGGATCGGCAGCGCGCTGGCTTACATCACCCGCTCCATCCTGAATGATGAACACAAGATCATCGCCGTCTCAGCCATCCTCGATGGTGAATACAGCCAGACCGGGGTATGTGCCGGCGTGCCGGCCATCGTTAGCGGGGGCGGCATCCAGGAGCTGCTGGAGCTGAATCTAAGTGCGCAGGAAGCCGCCCGTTTCAATGCCTCCTGCGACATCATCCGCGCAGGAATCGGAAGCCTGCAGCTGGAGGAGACTGTGTAGACTCCTCCGGGTAACAGCAAGAACCCCCTCGGTGCATAGCGCAGCAGCTGCTATGCGGAGGGGGTTCTCTTTTCTATTATCAGCTTAACGGTATCTGCCGACTTCTTCCTTCAGCTCAGCCATCATGGCTGTGAGGGCTTCCGCCTCAGACACCACCTTGCCCATCAGCTCTTTCTGCTCTACCGAGGCTTCAGCAACGAGCTCGGCATTCTCCGCAGAGGCTTTGGCAATGGTCAGCATGTCGGTAACCGATGCCGTAATCTCCTCGGTGCCTGCTGACATTTCTTCGTTAATAGCCGATACATCCTGAATCTGCAGGGCAACCTCGCGCATGGAGGAACGGATATGCTCGAAGGAAGCTCCGACATGGTCCATCTTGTCCATTCCGTCGCCGATTTCGGCAATGCTCTTCTCCATGGATGCTGCGGCGTTTGCCGTTGAGGTCTGAATCTGCCGGATCAGCTCGACAATATGCACGATGGACGTATTCGTACGCTCAGCCAGCTTCTTCACTTCGTTCGCCACAACACCGAAGCCGCGGCCGTGCTCACCCGCTCTGGCAGCCTCGATGGAGGCATTCAGCGACAGCAGTCCGGTCTGGTTGGATATTTCAGAAATGACATCGACAATCTGTCCGATCTGCCCGGACTGCTCAGTCAGGGTTGCAATCAGCTCAGAGGTCTGGCCGGCAGCGGCACTGATTACCTTCATCTGCTCAAGCGTCGACTGAATACCCAGATAACCGTTTTCCACTTCCTTGTTCACAGTCTCCGCCTGATCGGATACATTAACGGAGGACTCAGCAATCCGCTGCAGACCGATTGCCATTTCTTCCGTAGCCCGTGCAGACTGCTCCGAGCCCTTGAACTGCTCCTCCATACCGTGAGCCACTTCCTTGATGACTTCGGCAATCTCCGCCGAGGTATTAGAGGAATCGTTGGCATATCTGAGCAGGCCTTTCGACGAGATTGCCACTTCAGCCACTGCAGCGTCAATCATGCCGACAATGCCGGAAAGAGATTCAATCATTTCATTGATGCCTTTACTCATCTGGCCGATTTCATCGTTTGAGGTGACTTCTACCCTTTCAGTTAAGTGGCCTTCCGCTACCTTTTTCACTACCCGGGAGACGGCTGTCACAGGTTTTACCATCAGCTTGGTCAGGTAGAGCGCCAGTAATACAACAGCCAGGATCACAATAACCAGGAAGATAACAGCAATCGTCTGTGCTGAATTTACCTTTGCGTAGATTTCACTTTCAGGCACGTTAATCATCAGCTTCCAGGTGGTACCCGGAACATTCTGGTAATAAGTGATGATCGTTTTGCCTTCTTCGCCTTTATAGGTTTCGGAGCCGCTCTCACCCGCCAGCATTCTTTCGAGCGCTGCCTTCATGTCTGTTCCGCCGGCGTATTCCGCAATATTTTTTCCGATACGCTGTGAATCATAGTGGGCATAATACGTACCGTCACCAGATACAACATATCCGTAGCCGCTGTCAGCCACCTTGATATCCTTGCTCATCTCAATCATCATCTCGGGTGTAACCGAGAATGCTATAGCACCGGCGAACTGCTTGTCTGCACCGGCAACAGGAACCACTATTGAAATAACATACTTGGCTAAGGGCTCCAGGTAGGTCATATCTGCCACAGCCGGCTGCATAGTCTCTTTTGCCTTCAGAAAATAGTCCGCTGTCCCCATCTCTGCAGTCAGACCGAGCATATTCGTCAGCAGTCCGTCTTTATTAATCACGCTGTAGCCCTCGGACTGTCTGTCACTGTCCTCGAGTACCTTAATGGCCGGGAAGATGGTATCCGGGTTTGAAGTGTTGAATTCGGGATGCTGGGCAGCCAGCTCCTGCACCGCCGAGGTTTTGGACATCAGCCATTCATTAAGACGGGAGGTGTTCATTTCCAGGATCGTCTTTGCGTTTGCTTCGCTGTCCTCTTTGGTCACTCCTCCGAAATAGGTTGTAAAAAAGAGGGTAGAACCGAGCAACGGTATAATCGATATGGCCAAAATAATCAGAGACCATTTACGCTGCATTGAGGCCGTTTTCCGCGTTTTCAATTTCATTTTCATTTTTGTCCAAAGCTTCACTTCATTTTCCACCTTAAGTCCTCCCAGCAGTATTAGTTAACAGCTTCCATTTGCTGTAAAACCCTACTGTTATATCGGCAAGAACAGACAATTTCCATTATATTTAGCGCAAAAAATAAGACCTAAGTCCCACAATTTGGAATGTAAAAAGAATTTTTTTCATGTTTATTCATTTATTTAATGTGCAGATAAAATCAGTTTATAAAAAGAATGGAACTTATAAAAGTGATTTCTTGCATTTCTGCTGTAACAGGAATATTATTAACATATGAGCAGTTATTCATATGTTTTTTCAGAAAGGGGTCTCTTTATGAGTCAGCAACGCCACAGTCACGACGGGTCTGATCAAGGCCATGTACATGAAAAAGGCAGCACCCGTCATACTCAGGGGCACAGCCATACGGGTCACGATCATGCAGGCCATACACACGCTCACGGGCACTCTCACTCGCACTCGCATGCCCCGGCAGACCGTAAGGGCCTGCTGATCGCTCTAATTATTACAGGCGGCATCATGCTGCTTGAATTTTTCGGCGGCCTGGTTACCAACAGCCTTGCGCTGCTGTCTGACTCGGGACATATGCTCAGTGATACCGCCTCGCTGGCCCTAAGCCTGGTTGCGATGATTTTTGCCGTCAGACCGGCCTCTTCCAGGAATACCTACGGCTTCTACAGATTCGAAATTATGGCTGCCCTGTTCAACGGGGTTACGCTGTTCATCATTGCCGGATTTATTATGTGGGAGGCCTTCAAGCGAATCGGCTCCCCTCCGGAGGTGGCCAGCGGGACTATGATGGTAATTGCCGCAGTCGGTCTGCTTGCCAACCTGTTAAGTGCATGGTCACTGATGCGTAAGGGCAGCGGGCATGATAATATCAATATCCGCAGCGCCTACCTACATATTATAAGCGACGCCCTCGGCTCTGTCGGTGCTCTGCTGGCCGGGCTGATCATGTCCCTGTTCTCCTGGTACCTCGCTGACCCGATCATCAGTGTAGTTGTAGCCCTGCTGATTCTGCGGAGTGCCTGGGGCGTGGTGAAGCAGGCTTTTCATATCCTGATGGAGGGAGCCCCGGATTCTGTGGATACAGCGGCAGTCCATAGCGCACTCCTCGGGCTTGACGG
Source organism: Paenibacillus sp. FSL R7-0273 (assembly GCF_000758625.1). Lineage (NCBI taxonomy): Bacteria > Bacillati > Bacillota > Bacilli > Caryophanales > Paenibacillaceae > Paenibacillus > Paenibacillus sp. FSL R7-0273. The sequence continues at coordinate 413,537 of NZ_CP009283.1, read as the reverse complement.
GGTCATCGATGTCCATGATCTCCATATCTGGAGCATCACCTCCGGGCTGGATGCGCTCAGCGGCCATGTGCTGATAGAGGAGCACTGCAGCCACCAGGATATTCTGCAGCAGGCTGTCCGGCTGATCGAGCAGCAATTCGGCATCCGGCATATTACTCTGCAGGTGGAGAATTCCGCAATGCAGCACAGGGATTTGCCGGTATAGCCCTTATGTTAATACAAACAACCGTCCCGGGGCCAAGTGACCCAAGGACGGTTGTTTGTGTTCAGCCGATCTATTCGTGCCGGATATGCTCATGCGTCTGCAGAAAAATCTGCTCGACATGCGCGTCGTTCAGCGAATAATATACTGTTTTGCCTTCTTTGCGGCGCTTCACAATCCGCAGGTTGCGCAAATAACGGAGCTGATGGGATACCGCCGATTGCCCCATATCCAGAATGGAGGACAAATCGTGCACGCACAGCTCCCGCTGTGATAAGGCATAGATCAGCCGTACCCGGGTCGGATCACCAAGCGCCTTGAACATCTCGGCCATTTTGTCCGTGGTTCCCCGGTCCGGCAGAGTAAGAGCCTCTGTCTCCAGCCCCAGCTCTGAACCATTGCATGTATTGTCGCATTCTTCAAGTGCTGCCGGCTCCATGCTTCCGCCCTCCCTAGTTAGCTTCCTCCGGTATCACCGGTCCTTAATCAGATTCTCTACGATTAATTATAGAAAAAATGACAGACAATGTCCATTAGCAGGCTTTGGGCGGGCGCTTAACAGGGCGGAGACAGGCATGTCTTACAATGGTCCTGCAGCATATAAAGGCAGATTACACCGCCTTGCGCCGGAAAGCCAGAAGGCCGGCTCCCAGGAACACAATCAGGCTGACGGATACTACCAGCATCAGCGTCTGCGCAGGGAGAGCGAACGCCCCGAAATCCTCGCCCCCGAAGGGGGACATGGCCAGCAGCGGCTGGGCCCAGGGATAGTATGGGCCGTATGTGGCTGAATTGACAATCAGCATGTTAGGCAGTGTCAGGCTTACATTAAGCGCCAGCGGCGCGCCGAAGCTGCTCCAGCCCTGGGATACGCCAAGCTGCAGCGCCGCAAGAGGCAGACAGGCAAACCAGCCGCCGAGCAGGCTGGAGAGCAGCAGCGGCCAGGGCACAGCCCCTTCCGCTTCGCGGTACAGGCCGATGCCCAGCAGGGCAATAAGAAAGGCCAGCTGGACGCAAGCCAGCAGCGTCATAATGATTATAAACTTAGCAAGGTACATGGATGTCCGTGTTACAGGAAGAGACAGCATCAGCTTCCAGCCGCCGTCACTGTGCTCGGCCCGGCAGATGAGCGCCGCAAAGAGCCCTGTGAGTACAGGAAGAAATAATAAGGCATGCATCAGTGACATAACGCTCAGCAGCACCTGCCAGGATGTTGCCCCACCGTCCTGCCGGATATCGGCCAGCGCCCCTACCGGCAGCGCTATCAAGGGGCTGATAATCACCAGCAGCCAGATAAAGGACCCCGACAGCTTCAGCCTTTCTGCTGAGAGGATTCTCATAAAGCTCCGCATCTTCAGTCCACATCCTTTCTGGCAAAATGAACGGCTCCCGGCAGGATCATCAGCAGGCCAAGCACCAGGCCCGATGCGATGAACAGCCATGGCGACTCAGCCTCCCAGGCAAGGGAAGGCCAGTTAAGCGGCATCCATTCTGACAGATACATGGAAAAGAGACTGAGCAGTGACAGTGTAATCCCGACAGCCACCGGAAAGGTCTGATTGCGGCTGGATAAAGAGAGCCATAGCTGCAGTGCAATGATCGGGAGTGCCCCGGCATAGGAGGCGAAGCCCAGCCTCAGGATGTCTGCATAAGGAATCGTCTGGGAGCCGAAGCCGAGCAGCAGACCCAGAGCCAGTGTTCCTGCAGACAGCAGCAGGCAGGAGCAGACCAGCAGCAGCAGGCATAACAGCAGCTTAGCCATATATACGGCGGTCCGCGAGACCGGAAGTGCCAGCAGCTGCTTCCATGAGCTCATCTGATGCTCAACATTCGCTATCAGGGAGCAGACCAGCGTCCCGCCCAGATACAGGGCAATCGGAACGAAGCCAGCTACGTTGCCAAGCAGCCCGGCCCACAAATCCGCCTGATACTGCTCCTTCAGATAGTCATAACGGAGCCCAAAGTTCAGCCCCTGCATCGCCGTAAGCCCCAGCGGGCCCAGAAAAACAAGAAACCATAGACCTTTGCCGCGAATTTTCAGCCAGTCTGCCGACAAAGCCCGCCACATCATGATACGCCTCCCTCAACAACCTGCAGGAAAAACTGCTCCAGTGACTGCCTGTGCTCCTCCACCCGGTATACGGCATGCCCGTTCTCCACCAGCTCTTTAATCAGCAGCGCTACCCTGGCGTCGCTCATCCGGGGCAGAACAACCCGGCTCTCCTCCAGCGTGCCTCCGCAGCCCCGCCGCTTTGCCAGCTCCAGCGCAGCCTCCGGCTCAGAGACGGCCAGCCGCAGATCTCCGGCCGCCTGCTCCTGAAGATGGGCAATCGTGTCCTGGTAGACCATGCTACCCTGGCGGATAATGCCGACGGTGTCAGCCATCTGCTCAATTTCACTGAGCAGATGACTGGAGACAAGCACTGTAATCCCGTACTCGGCAGGAAGGCGCTTGATCAGCGATCTGATCTCCTGTATGCCGGAAGGATCGAGCCCGTTTGTCGGCTCGTCCAGAATCAGCAGCTCCGGACTGCCCAGCAGCGCGGCGGCAATGCCCAGCCGCTGCTTCATGCCGAGCGAGAAGCCCTTGACCGGCCGCTTTTCTTCACCGGTCAGGGAGACAACGTCCAATACCTCGGCTATCCGTGCCTTGGGCACATCCAGGATCCGGCGGATCGCCTCCAGATTGTCTGCAGCACTCAGATGCCCATAGTAAGACGGGGACTCAACCAGCGAGCCTACCTGGCGCAGAATTTGCAGCTTATGCTTCCGCAGCTCCTTGCCGAACACTTCAATCCTGCCGGAGGTCGGCTGGATAAGCCCCAGCAGCATACGGATCGTTGTTGTTTTGCCGGCGCCGTTCGGTCCGAGGAAGCCGTAGATTTCTCCCCGGCCGATGTTCAGATCCAAATGCTCCACGGCGGCCCGGCCGCGGTATACTTTTCTCAAGCCGTTCGTTTTGATTACTGTTGATTTCATTAGTCGTTCACCTCGGTACTCAGCATAACGCCCCGAGGTTAAAGCAGCGGCAGCAGCAAGTTTAAATTTTGTTTAAATTTTGCTCCTGCGGCAGATAGAGTATTACGGAGGTTCCCTGCGGGGAGCTGTCTGTCTTCCAGGCAAGCTCCATCTGCTGCAGCAGCAAACTGACGATGGACAGGCCGAGTCCTGCACCTGCCGATTCTGATGTGCCGCCCATCCCCTTGCCCTTATCCGAAATAATAACAACGGGGCTGCCGTCCCGGATGTCTGTATGAACTCCGACGTAATGCCCGCTGCGCGCATGGCGCACAATATTCTGGAAGAGATTATCGAGAATCCGCCGGAACCAGACCTCATCAATAACCCGGTACAGCGGCTCACTCTCCAGCTCAATGTCAACTTCAAAGCCTTCCTTCTCCCATAGGGGATACCAGGCGGCGGCACTTTCCCGCACAATCCGCAGCACATCCTTACGTTCAGCCTTAAAAGTCAGCCGGCCGCTGGTAAGCAGGTTATACGACAGCAGGTTATCAATCAGTCCGCTGAGGCTCTCCATCCGCTCATCCATCAGCGCAACGGATTCCTGCCCGCGCTGCGACAGAGCCTCCTTGCCCAGGACATGGAGATGGCTGCGGATCACGGTCAGCGGGGTGCGCAGATCATGCGACAGGTTGGCCACCAGCTGCTTGCGCAACCCTTCTTCCTCGGCCTCACGGCGGCGGCTGACTGAAAGCTCCGCTACCATGTAATTGAAGGCCTCCTCCAGCCGGCCGATTTCATCCGCTTTGCCGGGTTCGATCGGCTCGGGGATTCCGGCTCCTCCTGTAAAGCTCATCGCTGTCTGCAGACGCAGCAGGCGTTTGCGGATTCCGGTGAAGAACAGCCAGGAGCTGGCGATGAACAGGGCAAAAAAGATCAGCAAAAACAGGATATACCATGAGCCCAGGCTCTGGAACCGGTAAGCTTCCGTAATCTTAGCCGGAATCTGCATCACCATGAAGCCTTCACCGGCATCCGCACGGTCACCTACAAAGGCGACAATGGCCAGCGGCCGCTGCAGCGCAGCCTCCTTCATAAAGGCTATCGCTTCAGGTGCACTCCACTGCGCAGGTATCCTGTCTGTACCCAGCTGCTCCTTAAGCTGCGGATCCTTCGGCGAATGAATCATCCGGGTCTGCCCCTGCCTGTCCACCCAGAATACTGCAGCCAGCGGATAGCTGCCGCTCAGCTCCTTGAGCCGGCGGTCGACCGCTTCCACAGTCTGCCCGGCCAGCTCCAGCGCCTCCTGATGCCATTGCCTCTCCAGCGCATTGATATTGGAGTACTGCTCATATTCCTCCGGCGGCTTGTCGGCTGTCGCCATATTGAACAGATTATAGCCCGCAAAGGTAAGCGGAATCCCGACAGGGATGAACAGCAGTGCAGCCATAATAATCAGCAGATAACGGGACTGCAGGGATTGCAGCGATTGCTTCCGCCCTTTCAGGCTCTTCCGCCTGCTCATGCCCTTACCCGGTAGCCGATGCCGCGGATCGTCTCAATAATCTCCGGTGCAGCCGGGTCAAGCTCCAGCTTCTCGCGCAAATAGCGGATATGCACCATCAGTGTCTTGTCCCCTTCAATATAGGCCTCGCCCCAGACAGCCTCATAGATCTGCTCCTTGGTCAGGATCTGCCCGAGATGGCGCAGCATAAAGGTAAAGATCTGAAACTGCTTGCCGGTGAGCAGAATTTCACGGCCCGTGGCAGCCTCGTGAATGACATTGTTCCCCTCATACACGATAAGATGCTTCAGAACAAGCGCTGCCGGCTCGGCAGCACCGGTGCGCCGCAAAAGCACCTCAATTCTGGCAGCCAGCTCATCGGGATGAAACGGCTTTGTCAAATAATCATCCGCGAACTCCAGCCCCTGCAGCTTGTCGTCTATAGAGGTGCGGGCGGATAACATCAGCACCGGCAAGTTGGGATAGGCCCGCTTCAGCCGCTGACCGACGGTGAAGCCGTCAAGCCCGGGCAGCATGACATCCAGAACAGCCAGCTGGCAGCCTGCTGCCGCCTCTACGGCGCCTTCGCCGCTCTCCAGCCAGCGGACCGCATACTTTCTTTCCCGTAAATCTGCTGATACCGCATTACCGATATCCCGGTCATCTTCCACATACAGCAGTGTAATGCTCATAGTACCTCCGTTTCTTTTATCCGGAATTGTCCGATTTCGCAAATAATCCCCGGGCAGGCGGATAAATCTGCGCCAGCTCCGGGGAATATGTACATCCTGCTTATTATGCGCTGAACCCGAAATGTGCCGGCGGCTTGTCCTGCGGTTTGCCGAAGAGATAGCCCTGGGCCAGCTCAATGCCGATATCCCGGCAATACTGGAATTCTTCGCGCCGTTCAATGCCTTCGGCCAGCACACTGGCCCCGAAGGATCCGGCACGGCTGACGATATCGTGAATCGTCTTTTGCTTGCGTGCATCCTGATCACAGTAGCTGATCAGATTACGGTCAATCTTTACATAATCCGGCTGGAGGCTGGACATGACCTCAACGGTCGAGTATCCGGCGCCGACATCATCCAGCGCGACCCGCATTCCCTGTCTCCGGTATTCGGCGAAAATCGCCTGCAGATGCCCCATGTTACTGATCTTCTCTGTCTCCACCACCTCGAACACAAAATCCTCCGGGTCCTGATCCAGCCGGGCAATCGTCTCAAAGGTGTGGGTCAGACAAAAATTAGGATTATAAATGGAAGACGGCAAAAAATTAACGAAACGCTTGATGCCTCTCGGCAGCAGTCTCGCACTGGTCTCAATCGCTGAAATCCGTGCAGCACGGTCCAGGAAGGAATGAAAGCCGGTCTGACGGGCAATTTCAAACAGCTCGTAGGGCTGAAAGGCGCTCCCTTCAGGAAGCGGACGCAGCAGCAGCTCAAAGCCGACAATCTCTTCAGAAAAATCTACAATAGGCTGCAGGTGGCTGGTAAAATCATGATTGGAAATGATGGAGATAAGATTGTCATTGGCAAATCTTATTTCTAACTGCTCCAGGGAAACCCAGCGCTCTGCCGTCAGGCTGCCTGACTTGCCGCTTATACAAAGCTTCAGCGATGTATCCGTCTGCTTCTGCAGGATATCCAGCAGCTTCAGCAGCTCAAAAAGCGCCTCTCTCGAAGCATAGGGAATCGTTCCCGTATTCTTCACCCCTGTGAACTCTACTCCTGAAGATCTTAAAGCGGAGGCAAGCACAAAGGTACACGGCATAAACCGGATTTGTCCCTCATCCTCCACCGGCTCTATCGCAGAGCAGTCCCTACAGTTCATAGACATCCTCCCTCGCATCAAATGTCGAACCTTTAGTGTAGCCATTATATCATGATTTGCCAATTTTCAACTATGCGCCGGCGTAAAATGACAGCCTTATCCTATCCCTGCAAAAAGCCACCTGCAGAGCCGGGTGGCTGCAGGTGGCTGGTGGTCGTAGCTGCTAAATCCGCCTGTGCCGGAAGCTGTTATCTCCCTGCCGAAACGGATGGCTGCCATACGCCATGCTCTTTATTTTTGCCCATATACTCAATCCGTGTCGGCTTCAGCTCAAGCACCACATAATCCGGATCCTCCGGTCCCTTGAACCATTCCTCCAGTGACTTGCTCCAGACCTTTGTGCGCAGGCTGTCGTCTTTGCTGACATCTACCGTGGCTTCAATCTCAAGCACATCCTTGCCGCCGCCCTGCTCATATCCAAGCAGCAGAAAAGCATTCGGGTTGTCCTTCAGCTCCTCCACCTTGTGTGTTTTGCGATTGGTAGCCAGATAAATATTCAGTCCGTCATGAAATACCGCCATATAACGCACCTTAGGTTTGTTGCCGGCTTCGATCGTGCCGAAGGACCCGAACTTGTTGTCATCCAGCGCCTTGATGATAGTCTGCTCCAGCTCATTGTTATTCATTGACGAAATAGCTCCTTTCAGAAATCACGCAGATATATATTTATATATCCGCATTCACAGTTTGGATTTATCATACAATTAATTGTGCTTACTATAGTGTACCCCCTTCAATCACATTGAATCCGGGACAAAACGATGAACGGACACCGCTGTGCCGGCTCCGCTTAGCGTGGCTGTCTGCAGGTTAGGGTAATACTACACATACTGATATTCTGAAAAATAAGGTGGTACCTGCTTATGACTAAGGTTTTCGCTGAATCTCCCGAACCGGCGCTACATACTGCACTGCTGCAGTTTATTTTTCCCTTCTCCATTAAAAACGGTGAGGATGACAAGCTGATCCGGCAGCTTAAGCAGGACGGCTTCACACGCTTTTTTCTGGATAACAAGGAGCTTGAGGATGCTTATTACGGAGAGGGATACTGCGTGTCACATGAAAAAATGGAGCGCAGCTACCTCCCCTTTGCAGCCCATGTGCTGTTTCCCCGGGAAAAGGATAAGGACTCCTTCCGGCGCTTCTCCAAGGCCAATGACCTTTCCTGCAGTCTGGAAATGCCCGGCCGCTCCATCGCCTTCAAGGTGCTGTCGACCGATATGTTCCTCTGCCCGTTTCAGCTGGGCTTTGTGACCATAAGGGTCCGCATTGAGGAGGATACGCTGCCGTTCAGTGTAGCTCTGGAATTCGCAGACCGGTTCCGTACACTGGAGGATGCCAACCTGCAGGATAAGGGAACCTCCGTTCAGTACGGCGATAAATCCTATGATCAGGTCGAGGATTTTGTGTTCGATTACCTCGTGCCCAGCCTGAAGCCGTTTCTGGACCAGTCAGAGCTGGACGGCGCTTACTTTGAAACCCTGCCCTTCTTTGTCGATGAGCGGATGATGGTTCAGGGATTCTACGGTTTGGAGCACGGGGATGAGGAAGAAATCGGAATAGATTTGAAGTTCCGTGCCGCCCAGCTGGACGGGCTGGACGGAAACGGCCAGCCTTATATGAGTGCCAGCAATCCGGACTATATAGCCGATTATTGCAGGGAGCACTCCTATAGCCGCTGGGGCCCTGATACCTTTTACATGACCAATGAGCAGACCTTTTGCTGTCTGAGCAAGGCTAAGCCGGAGATCGCTGTCCAGCTGGCTAACCAGATGTACGGGGAGTATTACTACGGGCTGCTGCTGAGCCTTTTTCACAAAATCGTGCTGCTGAAGCTGTCCAACCTGCATTCCCGCCTGCGCATTGACCGCGACTATGATGAGATTGAGAATCTGATCTTTCTGATCAATAAATTTTCGGCCAAATTCTATTTTATCGAGCTGATTTCGCAGTCGCAGGGCCGGGAGATTTTTTTCCAGCTGCGGAAGGTTTACGGCAATGACGCCTTGTTCGGTGAAGTGAAGATGACCCTTGACGACCTGTTCCAGTATCAGGATAAATTCCAGGCTAAACGCCGGGATACGCTGCTGATGATTCTTACTATATTTACGGTGGTCAGCGGGATTTACGGGATGAACCAGGTCATTGAGGACCTGAAGGCTCCGATTGACTGGAGCAAGCTGCTGGAATACTCACCTTTTGAGTATCTCGCGCTGTTCGTCACGTTTACAGGGATTTCAGTCAGCATTTTCATGACACTGAAGGAGCTGAGAACCAGCATCCGCAGCCGCCGCAGGAAGCGGTATTACTCCAAGGAGTAGGGAGATTGCTACTGGACAACCCCAGGCCGTGCGTCTATAATACAGCGTAGAATAAGCAATACCCGATAACTTCATAGAACCAGGGGTGCTGGAATTGGCCGGCTGAGATTGTATCCCATAAGATACTGACCCTTATACCTGATCTGGATAATGCCAGCGTAGGAATCTTTAATTGCTTCCCGGCCCCTGAGGCCGGAGCCTGCAGCCTTGCGCAACTGACTGGCGTCCCGATGAATCGGGGCGCTTTTTTGCATATCAGATTTAGAAAAGAGAAGACTAGGGATTGCTGGAAGGAGTGAATAAAGGGAAATGGGAGTCAAAAAAAGCTTGATGCTCAGCCTGACCTGCATGCTGGCCCTGGCCATTGCCGGATGCGGCAGCAACGGGGCAAACGGAGGTAACGGGGGGAACACTGCCGGAGGTAACGCTTCTCCGGAAGCTTCTGCAGGAACAGCTGCGGATGCGCCGGCTGAGCTTACCAAGATTAAGGTCGCACTGGATTGGACGCCGAACACGAATCATACCGGCCTGTATGCGGCCAAAGAGCTGGGGTATTACGAAGAGGAAGGCCTTGATGTAGAGATTGTCCAGCCGGGCGCCGCCGGAGCCGATACGATGGTGATTTCGGGCGAGGCCGCCTTCGGGATCAGCGCCCAGGAGGCACTGACGCTGGCCCGCCTGCAGAATGTGCCGCTTGTATCCGTTGCCGCCATCATTCAGCATAATACTTCCGGGTTCGCTGCACCGAAGGACCGTAATATAACATCCCCTAAGGATTTTGAAGGCAAAATCTACGGCGGCTGGGGCTCGCCGGCTGAGGAAGCAGCCATGAAGGCCATCATGGACCCGGAAGGCGGGGACGTGAAGAAGGTCAAGCAGGTGAACATCGGTGAAGCTGATTATTTCACGGCTGTGAAGCGCGATATTGATTTCGCCTGGATCTTCTATGCCTGGACCGGAATTGAGGCCGAGCTGCGCGGTGAGCCGCTGGATATGCTCTACCTCAAGGATTACGCGCCGCAGCTGGATTACTACACGCCGATCCTGACTACCAGCGAGAAGGAAATCGCCGGGCGGCCGGAGCTGGTGAAGGCCTTCCTCAAAGCGACGTCGAAGGGATACCAGTACGCGATTGACCAGCCGGAAGCGGCAGCTGATATTCTGATCAAAGCCGTGCCGGATCTTGATCCTGAGCTTGTCCTGGCCAGCCAGAAATGGCTCAGCCCCAAGTACAAGGATGACGCCGCCCGCTGGGGTGAGCAGAAGGCCGAAATCTGGCAGAATTACGCCGACTGGATGTATGACCTGAAGCTGCTGGACCAGCAGCTTGATGTAGAGGCAACGTTTACTAATGAGTTTTTGCCGGCGGAATAAAGATTATATTGAGAGCCGGCTGATATCCAATACATTATATTGAGAGGATTGATTATTGTGGCAAACACACTGCTTAGCATTCAGGTTATCCCTAAAACACCGAACGGTGAGGACTCCATTCCTTATGTAGATACAGCAATCGAAGTCATTCAGAAATCGGGCGTAAAGCATCAGGTGAACCCGCTTGAAACGACAATGGAAGGTGATATTACCGAGCTGCTCGAGGTGGTCCGCCAGATGCACGAAGCGCTCGTAGCTGCCGGCAGCCCAAGCATCATCTCCCAGATCAAAATCGCCCATAACCCGAATGGCATCAGCATGGACAAGCTGACGGAGAAATACCGGTGAGATCAGCCTTCAGGCAAATATGGCCGCCCTTAGTGGCGGTCATATTGTTTCTGGGGATCTGGCAGGCGGCGGTATCATTATTTACAATCGATCCGTTTTTTCTGCCGGGTCCGGGCGCGGTCGCCCGTGCTTCCGCGGATAATGCCGCCAGCCTCTGGTCGCACACCGCTGCGACGCTGCGCCTGACCCTGATCGGCTTTCCGATCGGCGCAGGCGTCGGGCTGATCGTAGCGCTGCTGCTGCATCTGGTGCCCTGGCTGAAACGGGCCATCTATCCGCTGCTGATCCTCAGCCAGAATGTGCCCTCCATTGCGCTCGCGCCGCTGCTGGTGATCTGGTTCGGCTTTGGCCTGATGCCGAAAATTATGCTGATCATCCTCGTCTGCTTCTTCCCCGTCGCCGTCGCTGCCATGGGCGGCCTTGCGCAGAGTGACCGGACGATGATGAACTATATGAAGATGGCGGGCGCAGGCAAGTGGAAGATCTTTACCAAGCTGGAGCTGCCAGGCTCCCTGCCCGCCCTGTTCTCCGGCCTCAAAATCTCTGCCACCTATGCCGTAATGGGCGTAATCGTCGCGGAATGGATTGGCGCTGACAAGGGACTGGGCTACTACATGCTGCTCCAGAAGTCCGCCTACCGTACAGCTAATCTCTTTGTCGCCATTGCCATCATCGTATTACTGAGTCTGGTGCTGTTCGCAATCATCGCTATAGTCGAGCGGTGGCTGGTGCGCTGGAAGCCGCGGGAATCGGAATGAGGAAGCATTCGGCCGGAGAATGCGGGTATCCGCGGGCAGCTTCGGCCGGGTATCCGCGGGCGGCTTCGGCCGGACGGAATTAGTTTGATTTTTGACAGCTATTTTGCTCCGGCCGGGGCTTAATATGAAATTAAGTTGATTTTCGACAGTTAATAGTTACCTACTGGCTTGAAACTAGCATTTCAGATGAAATTAAGTTACCTTTTTCCACCTATATGCCGAAGTTAAGCGAATTATGCGAATTTAGTTGACCTTTTTCCCACTAAAATGATCCGGGCTCTGATTTCGCATAAATATTAGGCTCAATCCGCCGCAACATACGGACTCCAACGAGAAAGGAGGTACTCTACATGTCTCACCAGTCAAAAGACGAAGAATCTATCGGGGTTACGCCCCCCCGGGGTATCCGGGGCTTGGGGGCTGCCGATGCTGCAGGCGATGCTGCACTGGAAACCGCTGCGGGCTCTGCACACTCTACTTCAGCACCGGTAGCTGCTTCCAGCAACGCTAGTTCTCCTGCTTCGGCAGCTGCTGCTGGCTCTCCAGTTCCGGCAGCTGCTGCGCCGCGCGCGGCCGGACAGGGCCTGCCGCCGGCGCTCGAAGTCAGCGGCGTCTCCAAGACGTTCAGACGCGGCCACAAGGAGACCCGCGTACTGAACGAGGTCTCCCTGACGGTCGAGCCGCAGGAGTTCGTCTCCATCCTTGGCCCGTCCGGCTGCGGCAAAAGCACCCTGTTCCACATCATCGGCGGCCTTGAGACGCCGGATACCGGAACAGTCAGCATGAACGGCCATGCCGTGACCGGGCAGCGCGGCGAGATCAGCTACATGCCGCAGCAGCCCGCGCTCTTCCCCTGGCGCAGCACCCTGGACAACGTCCTGCTCGCCGGGGAGCTGAAGGGCGAGCCGCAGGCCGCCGCACGGGAGAACGCCCGCCGCTGGCTGGCCAAGGTCGGGCTGGGCGGCTTCGAGCGGGCTTACCCGCACATGCTGTCCGGCGGTATGCAGCAGCGGGCCGCCTTCCTGCGCGCCCTGCTGGCGCCGCAGGAGCTGATGCTGCTCGACGAGCCGTTCAGCGCGCTGGATGCGCTGACGCGCAGCGACATGCAGCGCTGGCTGCTGGAGCTGTGGGAGGAGAACCGCCGCTCCGTGCTGTTCATCACCCACAACATCGAGGAGGCCCTGCTGCTGTCCAGCCGGATCTATGTCTTCTCCGGCCGTCCCGGCTCCATCCTCCACACGGTGGAGGTTCCCTTTCCCCGGCCGCGCCGTGATGAAATCACGGACACACCGGAGTTCCTGCACCTCAAACGCCAGCTGTCACAGTGGATGCGCGAGGAGCAGGCTAAAGGCAGGACATAGCAGAAGGACGGCAATCCGGCTGCACTGCCGCAACAACTCACGCTTTGTATACCACAAGCCCCGCTACCTGCTCCAGCAGGACAGCGGGGCTTTTTTGGGGCTTATAAGCCGAGCATACCGTCCTCACTCTAAAAGAAAGAAAGCAATAAATATCAAAAAAGCGCGGCCGGATTCTGATAATCTTTTACACAGAGGAGGTGAGGCATTGAGCTACACTGCTGTGATCCAAAGGACAATCGAATATATCGAGACCAATCTGCACGAAGAACTGTCGCTGGAACGCATCGCGCAATTTATCGGCTTTTCCAAATACCATTATCACCGGATATTTCAGAAGGAAGTAGGCGTGACCTTATCCGAATATATCCGCTACCGGAGAATTGCCAACGCCGCCAATATTCTGCTGTACACCGACGAAAAAATCATCGACATCGCTGTCCATTACCGGTTCGAAACCCAGGAATCGTTCACACGTGCCTTTAAAAAGCATTATCACCTGCCGCCCGGACAATACCGGACAATCATCGGCAGCCTAACCCGGCAAAAGGAGGAAACAAAAATGAAGCAGGAAGAAGCAATCAAGGGGTGGTTTCTCAGCGGAACTCATCCGTTCAATTATGCAATGGAACTGGACCGCAAGACGTTTCATAAGGGAAAGGCCTCCGGGCTTCTGAAATCGGTAACCGTTGAAGGGTTGGATGAATTCGCCACTATGATGCAGCAGTTCAAGGCAGACAAGCATCTTGGCAAGCGGATCAAGCTGTCCGGGTTTCTGAAAACAGCCGGGGTCAGCGGCTTCAGCGGCTTTTGGATGAGAATAGACAATAATCTTGGAGACATTGTGCAGTTTGACAATATGAGCAACCGGCCGGTAACCGGGGACAGCGAATGGAACCACTATGCCATCGTTCTGGACGTGCCGGACAACAGCGCCGTTGTATCCTTCGGGGTCATTCTTTCCGGACGCGGCCGCGTATGGGTGGATGAGCTGAGGTTCGAGGAAGTAGATGACAGCATCGCGGTGACAAACCTGGATTACTCGCAGGATCTGTTAGATGAGCCGGTTAATCTGTCCTTTGAGGAGTAGTATTCATGCTTACAGAGATACTCAGGGTGATCGTTAACTTCCTGATCGAGCTTTTTTCCGGAGAGCTGCCAGCGCTTTATTACACATGGATTGTGCTGCTGACTGCGGGATATGCGTTACAAATGACACTTATCTATCCTTTTTCAAAACAAGATAAAAGTTATATCGGCTATTTGGCTGAGGGTGCGGCAGGTCTTGCTGTGATTCTCCCCGCGGGTATTCTGATTTCCGAATTCTTTGCCAGCATCATTGAGGATGGCTTTATCCAGTCTTCCGGTACGGGGCACTACTTTATCTCACTTATTATCACAACCGCTTTTGTAGTTGTAGACGGCTTCAGACATCCTCTGCAAAAGATAAATCATAAAGACCGGCGCTTTCTGCTGATGCTGGCGGCAGCCCTGGCCGCGAATACCCTGAGTTTCAGCATTCTGCTGCCGTTAACCGGACCGTTCCTTGCCGTTTCCCGCTCCTTCATAGTAACGCTGATTGTTTCCATGTCCATTATTATGATGGTCCTGTATCACTTTGATCAACAAGAGCCCTCCGTTCTTTCTGAAAAAGTAAGCTAAGAAAAAGCATGGCCCCCGGCACCGCCGGTACACCATGCTTATTTAAGACAGCGGCACTTACCGCTTCATGAAGCCCTTCTCCTGCAGAAAATCCTTCAGATGCAGCCGGGCGGGCTCTGCAAGACGTTTGGCCATCATGGCAGACCAAGGCGCGCTGCTCTGCCCTCCGGTCCGTTTATGCATGTAGTCACTGCTCACCTTGTCATAGATTTCAACCTGGGCGGCAGTTTTCTCCTTGTCATAGCCGTTGTAATGCAGCACCGCAGACAGCGGCAGCCGCGGACGCAGGCCGGATTCACCGGCCGGGGTACCGAGGCACATGCCGAACACCGGATAGACCAGCTCCGGCAGGCCGAGCAGCTCGGATACAGCGGCGCTGTTGTTGCGGATTCCGCCGATGTAGACGACCCCGAGCCCCATGGACTCTGCGGCAACCGCCGCATTCTGCGCAGCCAGGGCAACGTCAACGGTGGCGACGATCAGGTTCTCTGTTGTGTCCTCATAGGTCTCTGCATCGCCCAGATGCGGGCGCACTGTCTCCTTCAGCCGGTAGAGATCAGCGCACCATACCAGAAATACCGGGCACTGCTCAATATAAGCCTGATTGCCGGAGTAGGCTGAGAGCTGAGCCTTAATCCCGGCATCGGTTACGGCAATAACGCTGTAAGCCTGCACATTGCTGGAGGTCGAGGCCATCTGCGCCGCACCGATAATGGCGGCAAGCTGCTCATCCGTTACCGGGGTGTCCAGGTACTGGCGTACCGAGGCATGCTTCATTAACAGCGACAAAGTCTCGTTATCCGGAGTGCCTGCCGCATACTGTTGTTCATCACTCATTATTATCGCTCCTTATTCCTGCCGCCGGCTACAGCTTCACCCGCTGCAGCCGCAGCGCATTGAGTACAACCGACACGGAGCTGAAGGCCATCGCTGCTCCTGCGAGCCACGGCGCCAAAAAGCCCAGTGCGGCTACCGGTATCCCAATTGTATTGTAAGCGAGCGCCCAGAACAAATTCTGCTTGATATTGCGCATGGTTCTGCGGCTCATCAGGATGGCATCGGGGATGCTCATCAGATCACCGCGCATAAGCGTAATATCCGCTGCTTCCATGGCAATGTCCGTACCGGTGCCGATTGCCATTCCGGTATCGGCCGTAGCCAGCGCCGGCGCGTCATTGATTCCGTCGCCGACCATGGCCACCTTCACCCCGCCGCTCTGCAGCCTGCGGATTTCATCCGCCTTACCTTCGGGCAGCACCTCTGCCAGCACGGTGCGGATTCCGGCCTGCCGGGCAATAGCCTCGGCAGTCAGCTTGTTGTCACCTGTAATCATGACCACCTCAATGCCCATCTCATGAAGTCTGGCTACCGCTGCCTTTGAGGTCTCCTTGATGGTATCGGCAACAGCCACAATACCGGCAACGTCTCCGTTCACCGACACCAGCATCGCCGTCTTGCCTTCCTGCTCCAGCTTCTTCATCAGCGGAGCCCACGGGCCGGGATCTGCGCCGCTCTCCTCCATCATCCGGCGGGTGCCCACCAGCACCGCAGCGCCGTCAACTACCGCCGAGATACCCCGGCCGGGTACAGCCTGGAACTGCTCTGCCGCCGGGAGCGTAAGCCCGCGCACAGCAGCGCCGGCTACAATAGCCTCGGCAAGCGGATGCTCCGAGAGCTTCTCGGCTGCAGCAGTAACTGCCAGCAGCCGGTTCTCCGCTATCTCCCTGCCGTGTGCCGGAATGCCGGTAGTGGTCAGGATATCCGTCAAAACCGGCTTACCGCTGGTAACCGTCCCCGTCTTATCCAGCACAACAATCCGGATGTCCCGGGCCGCTTCCAGATGCTCTCCGCCCTTGAACAGAATCCCGAATTCGGCAGCCCGGCCCGAGCCGGCCATAATCGAGGTCGGCGTTGCCAGGCCAAGCGCGCAGGGGCAGGCGATGACGAGCACGGCGATGGCTTTTTCCAGCGCGTCGGCAAACTGTCCGGGTGCCCCCCAGAGGTACCAGATGAAGAAGGTTACTACAGCAATACCGACCACGATTGGCACAAAAATACCGGAAATCACATCGGCAATCCGCTGAATCGGCGCCTTCGAGCCCTGCGCCTCCTCGACTACCCGGATAATCTGCGCCAGGGCGGTATCTCTGCCTACCTTGCGGGCTTCAATCTTCAGCATCCCGTTTTTGTTGACCGTAGCTCCGATTACGGTATCTCCCGGTTTCTTCTCCACAGGGATGCTCTCACCAGTCAGCATCGACTCATCCACGGAGGACAAGCCTTCAAGCACCTGGCCGTCAACCGGAATCTTCGTGCCCGGCTTCACCAGCACGATATCTCCGGGGATAACCTCTTCTACAGATATGCTGATTTCATTGCCGCTGCGGATCACCAGCGCAGTCTTGGCCTGCAAGCCCATCAGGCTGCGGATCGCGTCCGAGGAACGGCCCTTAGCCAGCGCCTCAAACCACTTGCCAACCAGAATCAGCGTAATCAGCACAGCGCTCGTTTCATAATACATGTCAACCGCATGGTCCATTCCGCTCATGCCCAGAGATTCTATAGTCAGATACAGACTGTAAAAATACGCCGCCGAGGTACCCAGCACAACCAGTACATCCATATTCGCGCTGCCGTTCTTTAGTGCCTTATAGGCACTAACATAAAACTGCCAGCCGATAATGAACTGCACCGGTGTAGCCAATACCAGCTGGAACCAGGGGTTCATCAGCAGGCCAGGCGCCGGAATCCAGGAGGTAAAGGAGAAGTGGCCCACCATCGCCCACAGCAGCGGAAAGGACAGGACCGCTGAAATAATCCACTTATTCCGCTTGCGTACAATCTCCTCGCCGCGCTGGTCCGCTGTCTCCTTGCGGTCCTGCTTCAAGGCTGCCTTATAACCGATGGCGCTGACCTTCCCCATAATATCAGCCGTGCTGACACTGCCCGGTGTAAATTCTACATGCGCGGTCTCCAGCGCCAGATTCACATTTACCGACGCAATGCCCGGCATGCGGCCGAGCACCTTCTCGATCCGCGCCGAGCAGGCGGCGCAGGTCATGCCTGTAATATCGAAATCCGCCGATTCCTTAAGTGTATCGTAACCGAGCGAACGGATCTTCTCTTCAATCTGCGGCAGCCCGGCAACCGCCGGATCATATCCCACCGTCGCCTGCTCCAGCGCGAGGTTTACATTAGCCCGCGATACCCCTTCCATCCGCGACAGCCCCTTCTCAATCCGGGCTGCACAGGCGGAGCAGGTCATGCCTGTAACCTGCAGCGTAGCCTGCTGCAGGCCCGCTTCTGCACTCTTTTCCATCTGCCAAGCACCTCCTCATACCCCCCAAGGGTATAAATCTGTGAAAAATAAAAGGCATGGATGCCACCGGACCCTCTAACAGGTCCCGGCTCCAGGCCTTTATTGCCGGAATCCGGCTTATACCACGTCGTAGCCCTGATCCTCGATCGCTTCTTTAATCGCATTCAGGCTTACTTTACCCTCATCATACTCTACTGCTACCTTCTTAGCCTGCAGGTCAACCTTGGCAGCAGCCCCCAGGCCGCTTACCGCTTTCTCTACAGCACTGACACAGTGTCCGCAGGACATTCCCTCAACCGTTAAAGTTACGTTAGACATGGTAAACCCTCCTATAAAATGTTGTTGTGGCGATTAACCTGTAATGCCCTATTTCATGAGCTTGTTGACCGTAATCAGCAGCTCGTCGATAACCTCATGCTCTCCAGCCTCAATCCGCTCCACGATGCAGCTGCGCATATGCCCTTCGAGCAGCAGCTTGCCGACTCCGCCGAGCGCAGCCTGAACGGCTGCCAGCTGGTTAAGCACATCATCGCAATACGTATCGCGCTCAATCATGCCTTTAATTCCGCGGATCTGTCCCTCTATCCGGTTAAGCCGGGTAGCCAGTCCGTTCTTAAATTCCTCGGAATGATGGCTCTTGCGCTCACCCGGAGCATGACAGCTGCTGTCGCAGGCTGCAGAAGACTGCTTCTCTTCCTTCGGTGCCATCTACATACCTCCCTGTATCCTGGCTGCAAACCAAGCTTAACATACCCCCCATGGGTATGTCGAGAAAAATATCCATGCAGTAAAAAAGGATTTTGTTCAAATGACAGCGAATACCCATGAAGAAACCAATATTTACATATTTTTTATTCTGAATTAGAGGCAGGTAAGCTTTAATGGTTTACGATGGCATTATTATCGGTTTCATTGCCGGCTTGTTCCGTGGCGGACTTAAGCACGGCCTTGTCCAGTTCAGCAACATCCGGCTTAAGTCAGGCTGGATCTTTCCGCTGCTGCTGGTATTCCAATTTTTGATGTTTTATATGCAGGAGCGGTCGTCCACTGTAGCCGCAGCCAGCGGATATATCTATATCGCTGTGTATGTGGTAGGGCTGATTTTTTTATGGTTGAACCGGCACAACAAAGGATTCTGGCTGATTTTGATAGGCGTATTCCTGAACTTTCTGGTTATGCTTGTCAACGGAGGGAGAATGCCGGTATCCTACGAGGCAGCGTCCGTACTGGACCCTATCTACCTGGAGATGCTGAAGAGCGGCGATGCCGTCTCCAAGCACTACCTGCTGGATGCCTCAACCCGGCTGGCTTTTCTGGGTGACATCATCCCCCTGTCCAGCCCTTATCCGCGTACGCAGGCCATCAGCATTGGTGATGTAGTCATGAATTTCGGAATTTTCCTGTTCATACTTAACATTATGACACCTGCCGCCACAACCAGGACTACACAGCCTGATATGCAGGGATAAGCCGCTAACTGATTCTATGAAGGGAGGATTTATCTGTGAAAAAGAAACTGGAAGGCATCAAATATTCCCGTCTGGCAATCAATGCTATTATCGTAGCTTCTGTTGTTATTGCTCTGACTTCGGGCTACAAAATCGGCGGTCTATAAGATGCTTCAGAACGAAACAGGCGGACATTCCGCCTGTTTCTTTACATTACGGCTATTCAATTATTCCTAAAACCATTATTATGTACAAAGGAATATTTTGATAATGTAAAGAGGGGTCCTCATGTCTAAACTTAAATCTTTTGTTGCAACGCTGGATTCAGGCCACATGTATGCACTGTCCGTATGCCTGGTCGGCATGGGACTCTTTTCATATAGTAACCGCTTTGAGTTCCTCCACTACTCCACCTCCGCCTGGGTCTGGGTTTATGCAATGACCAGCGCCTGCCTTATCCTTAACTTCTTCATGATCCAGCTTCCGCCGGAAGGCAATGAGCAGTCGATGGATTCCTCGGTGTATCTTGCCTGTATATTTATATTCGGACCCGGCTTTACACTGACCGTCCTGCTGCTGAACTGTATATTTTTTGCTGTCATAGACCGCGGTACACGCTGGTGGAAGCACCTGACGAACTTTTTTATCTACTCCATTATGATCACCGTATCAGGCGCTCTGTTCCAGTACCTCGGAGGAAGCTCCGGGCCGCTCATCAACACCCAATTATTCAACTATCTCCTTGTGCTGACGGTTTATTTCGCTACCAATACCCTGCTTGTCGTCTTGTACTATTATATTTTGTACAGAGCTACCCTTTTTGAGACCATCAAAGGTATGATTAAGGACTCCGTATTCGTTTATCTGTGTACTTTAGTGCTTTCCCTCGTCTTGACTGTGCTGGTCTATCATAACCAGATCCTTGGACTGCTGCTCTTTATGGGCCTGGCGGTACTGCTCTGCCAATCCTTCAAGAAGCTGTTTGCCATGTACCGCAGTATTGAGGAAAGAGCCAACACCGATCAGCGGACGGGGCTGTTCAACCACAGCTACTTTGAAGAGGTTCTGGAACAGGAAATTCAGAAGTCACGGTCCGCCGGTACGCCGCTTTCGCTTGCCATGATCGACCTTGACGACTTCAAAAAATATAACGATCATTTCGGTCATCTTCAGGGGGACAAGCTGATCTCCTTTGTCGGGGAGCTGCTGAAGACCGAATCCCGGAAATCCGGTACGATTGCCGCCCGGTACGGCGGTGAGGAATTCACGCTGCTGATGCCAGGCTACGACAGCCTTCAGGCACAGGCCTACATTGACCAGCTGCGCAAAAAGCTCAACAACAGCCGCTTTGACGGCGTCGAGATTTTTCCGCTTGGCTGCCTCGCCTTCTCAGCAGGCGTTGCAGCCAGCAGCAGCGATATCCATGACAAATCCCAGCTTGTAGACCAGGCCGATCAGGCACTCTATTACTCCAAACGCCAGGGCAAAAATACCGTGCATACCTACGGGGCCCATTCCCCGCTGGAGCAGGAGCTGGACTTCAGCCAGGATGTGCGGGATATCGAGCAGCAGCTCAACCTGTTCATGTATAAGGATATGGAGACCTTCCGCCACTCCAAGCGCGTGTTCCGATATGCGATGGATATCAGTGAAATTCTGGACATGGATGCCATCTCCAAAAGGAACTTCACCCTGGGCGCGCTGATCCACGACATCGGCAAGCTGGAGATTCCCTGGAGCATCCTGAACAAAACAGACAAGCTCGCGCCCGAGGAATGGGAAATGGTAAAATGGCATGTTACCTGGGGCAAAAAAATGGCGCTGACGAACGACAAGTTCAAGGAGCTGGCCCCTTACATTGAGCTGCACCACGAACGTTACGACGGCAAAGGTTATCCCTACGGGTTCAAAGGTGAGGAAATCCCCCGCCTGTGCCGGATGCTGACGATTATCGACTCCTTTGACGCCATGACCACCGAACGGCCGTACCAGCCGACCAAATCCTTTGAGGAAGCGGTTATCGAGCTGCGTGCCTGCGCCGGAAGCCAGTTTGACCCTGAGCTGACAGAGCTTTTTATTAGCTATATTGAATCCAGAGAGCCCCGGCATGGACATGCGGTGATATAATCACCGCCGTCCCCGGACGGCTCCTTTTTTTTGCTGCCTGCCCTCTGCTGCGCTCCTTCGTATACAACCCTGCTATTACGTTTATACTTTCAACTGGATAGCGCAAAATTAACTATTGCCACCCTATTCAAATTTGAATATAATAGGTTCTGTTTCTAGAATGAACGTGAAAAGGAGTCTGCGAAGCATGCATACAAAAGAAAGCAATATGAAGCTCGTGGTTGTCGGCCTGCTGCTTGGTATTCTGATGTCCGCAATGGATAATACCATTGTAGCTTCAGCTATGGGCACCATCGTATCCGAGCTTGGCGGGCTCGACAAAATTGTGTGGGTTACCTCCGCATATATGGTTATGGTCATGGCCGGAACGCCGATCTTCGGCAAGCTGTCCGACATGTACGGCCGCAAACGGTTCTTTATCTTCGGCCTTATCGTCTTTTTGGCAGGCTCTGCCCTGTGCGGAACAGCGGCCAGCATCACACAGCTCAGCATCTACCGGGCTATTCAGGGGATTGGCGGCGGTGCGCTGATGCCGATAGCCTTCACCATCGTGTTTGATATTTATCCGCCTGAGAAAAGAGGCAAGCTGACCGGCCTCTTCGGTGCCGTCTTCGGCATCTCCAGCGTTATCGGGCCGCTTCTGGGCGCGTACATTACCGATTATCTGAGCTGGCAGTGGGTCTTCTACATTAACCTGCCGATCGGCATTATCGCCTTTGTACTGATTGCGATGTACTATAAGGAATCCGTTTCTCATGCCAAGCAGCGGATTGACTGGGGCGGCGCCTTTACACTGGTCGGCTCTATCATCTGCCTGATGTTTGCACTCGAGCTTGGCGGCAACCAGTACACCTGGGATTCAGCTACCATTCTCGGCCTGTTTGCCGGCTTCGCCGTGCTGCTGGTTATCTTCATCTTTATTGAACGTTCAGCGGCTGAGCCCGTGATTTCGTTCGCGATGTTCGGCAAGCGCCTGTTCGCGACCAGCAGCCTGATCGGGCTGTTCTACGGTTCTACTTTTATCGTAGCTACTGTCTACATTCCAATCTTCGTGCAGGGGGTTAACGGCGGCTCCGCAACCAACTCGGGTCTGATTCTGATGCCGATGATGATCGGCACCGTGCTCGGGAGCCAGACCGGCGGGCTGCTCACTACCCGGACCAGCTTCCGCAACATTATGCTGCTGTCAGCAGTCTGCTTTCTGGCTGGCGTGTTCTGCCTGAGCACATTGTCACCGGAAACCTCGCGTCTGATGCTGAATGGCTTCATGCTGCTGACCGGGTTCGGTGTCGGCTTCTCCTTCTCCGTGCTCAGCATGTCTTCGATCCATCATTTTGACATCCGCCAGCGCGGCTCTGCGACTTCCACCAGCACCTTCATGCGCTCGCTCGGCATGACGCTCGGGATCACAATCTTCGGGATTATCCAGCGCAACAGCTTCACGGACGGCCTGAGCAGCGCTTTTGGCAACAGTGAACAGGCCGCTGCCTTCGGCAATCCGCAGGCGGCATTGACCCCAGAGGCCCGGGCCAATATTCCTGCTGATGTCCTGGGCAAGATTACCGGGGCCCTGTCCGATTCTATCTCCCACACCTTTATGTGGGCGCTGATTCCTGCGGCACTTGGAGTAGTCTTTGTTATCCTGATGCCTAAGGACCGGCTTACACTCAAGCCGAAGACAGCCCAGCCTTCCGGCGGCCGGGGGTAACCCGCGATGTCGATGAAGATGGTGATTCTCGGTGTGCTGCAGGAGAAAGACATGCACCCTTATGAGATCACACTTATTATGAAGGAGCGCATGTACGACCAGATGATGAAGCTGCAGATGGGCTCCCTCTACTACGCTGTCGACAAGCTTGCGCAGGAGGAGTATATCGAAGCCGTGGAGACGATCCGCAGCAATGACCGGCCGGACAAAACCATTTACCGGATCACCAGCAAAGGCAAAGCCCTGTTCGAGCAGCTGATCCTGCAGCAGATCAAGAAGACAGAGCTGGTCTTTCATCCTCTCTACATGGCTCTGGCGCTTTCGCGTTATATTGACCAGGACAAGGTGGAAAAGGTTCTGGAGGAGCGCATCCGGGAGATCGAGCATCAGGTCAATTATGCCTATCAGGTGTACGAGGAGCATATCTCAGTTGTTCCCCGTTCGGCGCTGCATCTGATGTACGGCCGTTATGAGCATAGCCTTACCGAACTAAAATGGCTGAAACGGCTTTATGCAGATGTTGCGGAACGTAAACTGAACGATTTTGGAACACCGTTGTCACTATAGATACTGTTTGGATAAAGGGGCCCTGAGGGGCCTCTTTGTTGTTTAACAACACCGGAATGCGTGTATTAACGTGCAAACTATTCTTTACGAGAGCGAGGGAATGAAAATGGATAAGGATAAAGAGCAATTAAAGGAGCACAGGCTGCAAGGGGAAAGCCGCGACCATCCTGAGCAGTACCCGACAGACCAGCCCAGCCTGTTCGATCTGCACGAAAGTGAGCAGCATGTAGACCCGATTCCGGTGGAGGATCTGACGCTCGAGAAGCAGGAGGAAAAAGATAAAGAAGGCACCAAGCACCGCTCCTCCAGTGACAAAAAGTACCATACCGGCTTCTAAAAGTGTACAATATCCCTGAGCTGTTATTCCAAATGTGACGGAGGGATAGGTTTTGCTGAAAACGCTGCCACTTAACACACGGGGAATCCCCGCCAGCCGTATCGCCCTGGGCTGTATGGGCCTCGGAGGAGGCTGGGATCATGAGCCGCTGACTGCGGATAATATCCGCCAGGGACACGAGGCGGTCGAGGCTGCACTGGCTATCGGCATCAATTTTTTTGACCATGCCGATATTTATACCCGCGGCAAGGCGGAGAAGGTGTTCGGACAGATCTTCAAGGATCGGCCCGGGCTTCGCGGGGAGCTGATTATCCAGTCCAAATGCGGCATCAGGCTGATTGAGCCTGGGGATACAAGCAACACTTTTGATATCTCCGGGGAGCATATTCTGAGGAGTGTTGACGGCACCTTATCCCGCCTCGGCACAGATTACCTTGATATTCTGCTGCTGCACCGGCCCGACCCGCTGATGGACCCGGAGGAAATAGCCGAAGCCCTGCATCAGCTTAAAAGGTCGGGCAAGGTCCGCCACTTCGGCGTCTCCAATATGAGTGCCGCGCAGATCAGGCTGCTGCAGCATTATTGCGACGAGCCCTTCATTGTCAACCAGCTCCACATGAGCCTGGCCAAAATCAGTTGGCTCGATGCCATGGTCAGCGTGAACCGCGAGCCCTGGAAGGACATTACCTTCCCCGAGGGAACGGTTGAATACTGCCGCATGGAGAATATCCAGCTGCAGGCCTGGGGACCGCTGGCCCAGGGCAGCTTCAGCGGGCGTTCCCTCGAAGGCCAGCCGGAGAGCGTAGTGAATACGGCCGCTATGGTCAGCTCACTCGCTGAACAGAAGAACACTACTCCCGAGGCCATTGTTCTCTCCTGGCTGATGACCCATCCGGCGGCCATCCAGCCGGTCATCGGCACAGTGAATCCTAAGCGGATCGCCGCCTGCGCCGGAGCCGATAAGGTGGAGCTGACCCGCAAGGAATGGTACGAGCTGTATATCAGCTCCCGGGGGGAGAAGCTGCCATAGGCAGCCTTCTTCTATCATGCTGTTCATAATCAAAAGAGCGTCACCTCCGGTTGATCAGGCCGGAGGGACGCTCTTTTTCAGCTTCATAAATGTTAGTTGTTTTTCACCTGCTCAAAGGTGTTCTTGAAGGTGAAGTTTACGACCTTGCCTTGGATGACGTCATTGTCGATGGCTGCACCTCCGACACTGACAGTAGCATCATCAAGGAAAGTAACATTATATACGAGATGCATTGTTTTCTTGGCGGGGAGCACCAGATTTGGCAGAATAGCATCTTTCCCCGCTCCGCTGTTGTACAGATCCTTAAGTGAGCCTACATAAGCATCCTTAATGCTTACATTTACCGGACTGCCGCCACTAAGCACCTGATATGTTGTATTCAATAGCAATTCCCTTGCATCAGCGAATACACTTTGTGCTGTACGGGCAGAGTTCGGCAAATATTTGATAAAGGTTTTGAACGTCTGGTCGACTGCTTCATTGACCTTATTGACATCTTCAGTATTAAGCGTCACTCCGTCCGGCGTAGCCAAGGCGGCTACTGCAACCATCGCCTGCTCACCGAATGCAAGCGCATCTGCCTTTTGTCCCTCTGTTCCTTCAGGAAGCGCAATCAGATCGGTCAGCTTTGCATCCAGCGTTCCGGTATTCTTAATCATCATTGCACGGGTGTGGGAATCCTTCGGTGCCCATAGCCCAGTCCCCATACGGCCTGCATCCGTATCGTTGGTATAGAACATCGGTCCTTCAACCGGTACATCATAACGGTGGGTACTCAGGGTCAGTGTACCGGAGGTAACGGTATTGCCCGTATTCTGGGCAGAGCTGGTGAACAGCGCATAGGTACCGCCGCCAATCGCGGCACATAGCAGAACTACTGAAGAAAGTGCGGTAATGAGTAACTTTTTCTTCTTCATCATAATAATAAGCTCTCCTTAGGAAAAAGGGGGGAAATACCCCCTTTTGTCATTTTGTTTGATTAAAATAAACTATTGCTAAGCTGCCGATTATTAGTTGTTCTTAGTCTGCTCCGCATCCACCTTAATGCTGGCTGTTCCGGATTTGCCCTGATACTCATTGCCGGCATCTTTCGGGAATTCCACTTTGACGTAGATGGTCTCCGAACCGCCTACGGCCAGCACACGGTCCGTTATTGTAAGCGGTATCGTTCCGGCGGCATCAGAATATGCCTTAATGGTTACCGGATGGGTCCCCCCGCCTAAGTCGCCTCCTACAGCCAAGGCAAGATCATACCGCAGCTCCAGCGTGCCTTCATTGCTCACTACAACAGGCTGGATGCTGGAATCGCCGGGAGCCCAGTTGGTCAGATTAAAATATTTTGCGTATGGGGTATCTGTGTCCTCTTTATCCAGACCTACCTTAAGCGTGCCTGCGGCAAAGGTATTGCCTGTGTTTTGTACCGAGCTTGTAAAGATCGCGAAGGACCCTCCGGCAATTAAAGTAGCCCCCAGTGCAGTAGTCGCCATTGCCATTGCCATTGTCTTTTTAAGATTAGCCATTGTAATTTGTCTCCTCCTGGTCTCCATGCATGGAGAATATAATGGAATATTTATTGAATCTTCCCTGACCGCCTCAGCGCTTTAAAAGGAAGCATCAACCGTTCGTCACCGGCGGCAAATCACCGGCTGCTGTCTGCGGCTCTTCAGATTCTTCATCCATCCGCATGATTGCTTTGAAAATGGTTATAATCGACGAGACAACCAGGTAGACACCAGGGGTCAGGATTACAATAATGATGCCTGCAGTCGATTTTACCCAGTTCATCAAAAACCCGATTAAAGGAACCGTGAAGTCCGCGTAGCTGGCAACTACATTGCCTGCGGGAATCGGCGAAGGGTCCTGCGCATCGTTATTGTCACCTTTTGTAATATAGGCAAGCCCGGCGCCAGTGCCGCTAACGCTCACAATCCGGTGAGTGATCAGGCTGCCTGATCCGTCCACAGCTGTGTAGGTAATAACATCCCCCGGCTGAAAGGCTGTCTGCTGCGCTTCATCCTTCACCGGATTAACCGCAATGATAGCCCCGGTCTTAATTCCGGGCTCCATAGAACCGGACAGCACAGTCAGAATTTCCTTGCCCAGAACCTTGGGTGTTCCGCCGTTCATTCTGCTGGTTACCGCTGATATCAGCACGAGCAGAAATATCGCCATCAAGACATACATGAGTACATTACGGGTCCATTTGAGTATCACTTAGGGCAGCTCCTTATTTAAAATCTGATTTGTTTTGTCCTATTTTCACGGTTATACCGTCGGTCACAGGTACATCCGGGTCAGCCGGTGCCGTAGCTCCGGGAGTGGCCGGTTCCTCAGCCTCAGGCTTCGCCTGCTCCTCAGCTTCGGGCTTCGCCTGCTCCTCGGCCTCGGGCTTCGCCTGCTCCTCGGCTTCGAGCTTCGCCTGCTCCTCGGCTTCGAGCTTCGCCTGCTCCTCGGCTTCGAGCTTCGCCTGCTCCTCGGCCTTGAGCTTCGCCTGCTCCTCGGCTTCGAGCTTCGCCTGCTCCTCGGCCTCGAGCTTCGCCTGCTCCTCGGCGGCCTTCAGCTCCTGCAGCACATCTGCTGCCTGAGTGTACAGCTGCGAGGCTTCATCAGCATAAGCTCCGGCTTGAGAGGCGGCTGTCAGCGCCTGCTGATAGGCTGCCTGCACATAGGTATCCACCCGAACGGTAGAGGCAAGCTTACGGACCATCTCCTGGAACTCGATGATGGACAGACTGGCCTGAGCCAGCAGCTGTTCAAATACAGGAGCATCCGTGTGCTGAGCTGCTTCAAGCTGTTCAAGGGTGACGCCAAAGGGTAACAGCCGAACGCTTATGTCCTCCCTCTGCTGTGCAAGCTCCTGCTGCGAGCGCAAAGAGTAGGCTTCGAGCTGAGCCAGTAATTCAGCTGCAGAAGCGGCAGCTCCGCGTGCCTGCTCGGCAGCCTCCTGTATGCCGCTGATCTGTCCCTCTGCGGTTCCGGAAGCTGCGTTTGTATCCGCAATGTCTGCGAACGCCCCTTTCGCTGCCTCACGCTTCAGAACAGCCCGGTTCATCGCTTCGCTGGCCTGATTAGCCAGCTGATCCACTGTTACCGGAAAAACAAAGGCACTTGTAATACCCGATTCTGCCGCTGTGCTGCCGGTAATAAGCGCATACGTCGGGGAGGTAATCTGACCGATGCCATAGGCGGAGATCACCACAATTCCCGCAAGCTGCGGAAGGATTAACCGGCGGTTTTTTTTCTTGCGCGAAGTTCGTGAAAGCCTCACAGGAGCCTCTCCTTTGGTAGTCCGCATATGCCATGCAAACTAGTTCGTCTATCAGTCATTTGATCTTTATGAAGAACATATAATGTTCGTTATAAAGAACCTTGGCATAAGTATATGTCATGTTCCCAGAATATTTAAACCTTCATTTTTAAGCAATATTCGTTATAAAGAACGATTCTAGTTTGTTTTCCTTAATTTATCTGAGGTTTACTCACGTTTTCGTACTTTTTAAAGAACAACATCAAGGAAATTGGATTTTATCAGTTATGCAGATTGAAGCTGCTGCGGGGAGTGAAAATGAGGTGAACGGTAATGAAATGATTCTGAATGGATTCATACACCGCTTCGATAGTGCTTTGTCCGTAGTAGGGTTATTTGCTATACTGTTAACAAAAAGTGCGGAGGGGCGTTTAACTGTGCCGGAACATTTAGGAAATCGCATTCACCAGCTCCGCCTGGAGAAGGGCCTGTCCTTATCCGAACTGGCGGATAAGGCTGATGTGGCGAAATCATACCTTAGCAATGTGGAACGAAATATTCAATCCAATCCCTCTATCCAGTTCATCGAGAAGATGGCCGATGCACTCCAGGTATCTATTCATATCCTGCTGTACGGCGAACCGCTGGAAGCGCAGGAGACTACACTCGACGGTGAATGGTTGCGTCTTGCACAGGAAGCTATGGCTTCCGGAATAAGCAAGCGTGAATTCAAGGAGTTCCTCGATTATCAGAAATGGCGGCTGGAGCAGAAGGAATAGCTGCCAGGAAACATATACATTCCTATTCAGCAAAAAAGGGCACAGCCTCATTCGCTGTGCCCTTCTCTGTATGTAACATCCGGATGACCCTCTGCATTACATCGCCTGTAACGCCCTTTCACTCAGAAACCGGCGGATCTCCTCCGCCTTGAGGCCGGCCTGCCTGGCCGCCATCATTAAATACACCCATTCCAGATCCAGATCACCCGTTTGCAATTCTCTGTCATTCCCCTGGTTGGACTTATCCAAGAAATCTCCTCCTAAGATTATACGTCCCCAGGCAGTCCGGCCATCATAGTATTTCTACATTAGATCCGAGACTTTGTGCCCCTGTCTTTCGTCCAGGTTTACCCTTTACTGGACCCTTTACATGAAAGGATCTGGCTACAACCGGTCATTAAAAGTATGAAACCGCTCTCTGCAATAACATTATATAGCATCCCATTAACAAAGTGTGTCGATTGTTGGAAATATTCTGAGCGAATATCTTCGGAATTTACGATTCATTTTGTAATATTTTGATTAAACTATATGAAAACTGTGCGCTATGACCTATGACTAGCTGGATACCAGGCTATTTTCTCAGAATAAAACATAGACTTATTTACCCTCTTTCCCGCTCTCTAATCAGCCCACAGCATTTATAATGGTTCTGGATGAATAACGGCCTGAATCATACCATTTTGCGAACGGTATAGCACAAAGTATGAATTGATTAGCTGACCCCAAAGTAGCACAATAGAGGTGCAATGAAACCGCAAACATATCAGCCCCACCAGCCGCTGGTGCTTTTCCTGGCGCATGTGGGGTTCATCCGTTAGGAGGATGTATTCATGGCAGCCAAAGGACCTTATAATGAATCCGTTTGGAGCAGTTATCACGGACCGAATCTGGGCTATATTCAAGACAAGTATGAACAGTTTATCAATGACCCCTCTTCAGTAGAACCTAATTACCGCGATCTATTTACTACAAACGGCCCTCCGCCGATGGCACCGGTAACCGAGCAGGCTCCGCTGCCTGCTGTAACAGGGGATGCCGAATGGCTGAAGAAAGCCGTAAGAGCCTCCAAGCTGATCGCTAACATTCGTATACATGGCCACCGCGCCGCCAATATCGACCCGCTTGACCGCGGAGAGAATCCGATGGCCCAGTGGCTGGACTTCCGGACTTATGATTTGACCCGTGAAGATCTTACAGCTATGCCTGCCTCGCTGATCTGGGAGAATGCGCCCGGAGATGTTAAAACCGCCTGGGATGCGGTGCAGCGGATGCTGCAGGCTTACACCCGGACTATTGCTTATGAATTCGGGCATGTGCATGAAGAGAAGGAGCTGCGCTGGCTGAACAGCCAGGCCGAGTCAACGAGCTCACCCGCTCCGCTGAATAATGATGAACGCAAGGAGCTGCTGAACCGGCTGATTCAGGTGGAGCAGTTCGAGACCTTCCTCCATAAAACTTTTGTCGGCCAGAAGCGTTTCAGCATTGAAGGCAACGATGCGCTGGTACCGATGCTGGATGAAATTGTACGCGCAGCCGCACATGATGGTGCCGAGCATATTCTCATGGGCATGGCTCACCGCGGACGGCTTAACGTTCTGGCTCACATTTTGGGCAAGCCATATGATATTATTTTCTCAGAGTTCCATCATTCTCCGAACAAAGAGCTGTTCCCTTCCGAGGGCTCGATGGGCATCAACTACGGCTGGACCGGGGATGTCAAATACCATCTCGGCGCAGACCGTGCCGTACGGCATGGGGAAACGGTTCGCACACGGATTACGCTGGCCAACAACCCGAGCCATCTGGAATTCGTTAACCCGGTAGTCGAGGGCTTCACCCGCGCCGCACAGGAGGACCGGAGCAATCCGGGATTGCCTAAGCTGGATACCAGCAAGGCTATGGCCGTGCTGATGCACGGCGATGCCGCTTTTCCCGGCGAGGGGATTGTCGCGGAAACCCTTAATATCGGCAAACTGAAGGGTTATCAGAACGGCGGTACGGTGCATATTATCGTCAATAACCGCATCGGCTTCACTACGGAGAGTGAAGATTCCCGCTCCACCCATTATGCCAGTGACCTGGCCAAAGGCTATGAAATTCCGATCGTGCATGTCAATGCCGATGATCCGGAGGCCTGCATTTCCGCAGTCCGTCTGGCCAGCGCTTACCGCAATCTGTTCAAGAAGGATTTTGTTATCGATCTGATCGGCTACCGCCGCCACGGCCATAATGAAATGGATGATCCCGAGACAACCCAGCCGGTTGTCTACAGTAAGGTCCGCAATCATCCGACGGTCTACAGGCTGTATGCTGAACGTCTGCAGAGCGAGAGGGTCCTTACAGCAGAAGATGTGAAGCGTATGAGCGCTGAATCAGAAGGCGTCCTGCAGGCGGCCTTTGAATCCATGAAGGAAGGCAAGCATAAAAATGGCGAGTCCAAGACGTCGGTTGTGCTTGAAGCCGAATCCAGAGCTCCGCGGTCTACAGCGGTTCCCCTCGGTACCCTGCAGGAGATCAACCGCGAGCTGCTGACTTCACCTGCCGGCTTCAAGGTATATCCGAAGCTGGAGCGGATTCTCCAGCGCCGCAAGGATGCGCTGAAGGACGGGGAACGGGTTGACTGGGCGCTGGCCGAGACGCTGGCCTTTGGAACGATCCTGAAGGACGGCACGCCTATCCGCCTCAGCGGACAGGATTCGCAGCGCGGTACGTTTGCCCACCGCCATCTGGTGCTGCATGACAGCGAGACGGGAGCCCTTCATTCACCGCTGCATCAGCTCAGCTCCTCCCGCGCTTCCTTCGGGGTGTACAACAGCCCGCTATCGGAAGCCTCGGTGCTTGGTTATGAGTACGGCTATAATGTGTTTGCACCTGATACCTTTGTAATCTGGGAAGCCCAATACGGCGATTTCGCCAATGCCGCCCAGGTTATCATTGACCAGTTCATCTCTGCCGGACGGGCCAAATGGACACAGCGCAGCAACCTCGCGATTCTGCTGCCGCACGGCTACGAGGGCCAGGGGCCTGAGCATTCCAGCGCCCGGCTGGAGCGCTATCTGCAGCTCTCCGCTGAGGAGAACTGGACGGTAGCGAATCTGACCAGTGCCGCGCAGTATTTCCATCTGCTGCGCCGCCAGGCCGCCCTGTGCGGGCAGCCGGATGCCCGGCCGCTGGTCATCATGGCTCCGAAGAGCCTGATCCGCAATACGCGCAGCACATCCCCTGGAGCAGAGCTTGCCTCCGGCGGCTTCCAGGCTGTACTGCCTGAGCCGCTGCTGGGCAGCACGCCGGCTGAGGTCAAGCGTCTGGTTGTCTGCAGCGGCAAGGTGGCAATCGACCTGCAGACCGAGCTGGAAGCGGCAGGCGGCCGCGACTGGTCCTGGCTGCATATTCTCCGGCTGGAGCAGCTTTATCCGTTCCCGCAGGCCGAGCTGGCAGCACATCTGAACAGCCTGACCTCCCTGCAGGAAATTGTATGGGTACAAGAGGAACCCAAAAATATGGGCGGCTGGAGCTATGCCGAGTCCCGGCTGCGTGATATCTCTCCGCAGCAGGTCAGCGTACGGTATATCGGCCGTCCTGAACGGTCCAGCACGGCCAGCGGATATGCGGATGTTCATACCTTCGAGCAGCGCCGCATAGTTACGGAAGCCCTGAAATTGAACTCGCAAGTACAAGCGCCTGTACCGTCCTCCTGACCGGATGACGGTGTCACGATAATGTAAACTATTAAGTTTGGGGAGGTAACGGCCTGTGTCTGAAATTAAAGTACCCGATCTGGGCGAGTCCATTTCCGAAGGAACGATTTACAAGTGGCTGGTTAAGGAAGGAGACACTGTCGGCCAGGGCGATGTGCTGGCCGAGCTTGAGACCGACAAGGTGAACCTCGAGATCAGCGCTGAGGAGGATGGCGTCATCTCCGCCATTCTCCGCCAGGCGGGCGAGAACGTTGCTGTCGGCGAGGCGATCGGCGTGATCGGCGCGGCTGCAGAAGGTGGCACGGCTGCCGGTAGCGGCGCTGGCGGGGAGAGCGGCGCTGGCGGCAGCGCACAGGGAGGCGGCAGCGCACAAGGAGACAGCAGCGCTGCGCCTGCTGCTGCATCTGCGGCAGCGGAGGCACCTGCTGCCGCTGCACCGGCTCCGGCCGCTCCCGAAGGCGCGGCCGGCAGCACTGCGGCCCTGGCTACGCCGGGGGCGCGCAAGCTCGCGCGGGAGCGGGGCATCGACCTCGGCGAGGTCACTGCCCGCGACCCCATCGGCCGGATTGCCCAGGCCGATGTGAACGGCCACGGCGCAGCCGGCCAGGCGGCCGCTGCGCCTGCGGCACCGGCGCCGCAGGCCGTACCGGCTGCGGCGAAGAAGCCAGCTGCGGCTAATGCAGCGCCGCAGGACGGCAAAGCCGTGGAGCGCAAGCGCATGTCGCGCCGGCGGCTGACGATTGCCAGCCGTCTGGTCGAAGCGCAGCAGACGGCGGCCATGCTGACCACCTTCAACGAGGTGGACATGTCGGCAATCCTCGACATCCGCAAGCGGCGGAAGGATGCCTTCAAAGAGAAGCATGATGTCGGACTCGGCTTCATGTCCTTCTTCACCAAGGCCGTGATCGGGGCACTCAAGGCCTATCCTCTGCTGAATGCAGAGATCGACGGCGAAGAGCTGCTGATCAAGAAGTACTATGACATCGGCATCGCCGTTTCAGCGAAGGAAGGACTGGTCGTCCCTGTTGTCCGCGATGCGGACCGGCTCAGCTTCCCGGAAATCGAGCGCCAGATTCTTGGGCTGGCCTCCAAGGCCCGCGCCAACACGCTCAGCCTGCAGGAGCTGCAGGGCGGCACCTTTACAATTACGAACGGCGGCGTGTTCGGCTCCCTGCTATCCACGCCAATCCTGAATACTCCGCAGGTCGGTATTCTCGGCATGCACAAAATCCAGCTGCGCCCGATCGCCCTTGACGAAGAAACCACCGTTAACCGGCCTATGATGTACATCGCCCTATCCTACGATCACCGGATCGTGGACGGCTCAGAGGCAGTAAGCTTCCTCGTCAAGGTCAAGGAACTGCTGGAGGATCCGGAGGCATTGCTGCTGGAAGGGTAACCCTCCAGAAAGAACCGAAGTTCAGCACGGGATGCTTGAATAGTGATAACATAAGATCAACGGCCGGCTAACTTTGTTTGTTGATTATAACTAAACGTCCTCCTAACAAACCGGAGGTTACACACTATACGATAAAGGGAGGCAGGAACATCCAATGTTCCTGCCTCCCTTTTCTACTCATCCTCCCTTTTCCCGCCAACAGCCAACCTAATGGGATTTTTCCCTTTAAACTGCCTCATTCCAACCGCCACGAGCCCACTTAAAGGGATTTTTCCCTTTAATCCGCCTCATTCCTACCGCCACGTGCCCACTTAATGGGATTTCCCCTTTAAACCACCCCATGCCAACCGTTACGTGCCCATTGAAAGGGATTTTTCCCTTTGAGCCACCCTATTCCACCTGACACGAGCCCACTCAAAGGGATTTTTCCCTTTGAGCCACCCTATTCCACCTGACACGAGCCCACTCAAAGGGATTTTTCCCTTTAAACTGCCTCATTCCAACCGCCACGAGCCCACTTAAAGGGATTTTTCCCTTTAAACTGCCCCATTTCAACCGACACGAGCCCACTCAAAGGGATTTTTCCCTTTAAACTACTCCATTCCTACCGCTACGTGCCCACTCAAAGGGATTTTTCCTTTTAATTCGCCTCATTCCAACCCAAACGTGCCCACTTAAAGGGATTTTTCCCTTTAAACCGCCTCATTCCAACCGACACGTGCCCACTTAAAGGGATTTTTCCCTTTAAACCGCCTCATTCCAATCACTCATTTCACCCGTCCATCCCCCTTTCATCAACCGCACCCGCCCCGCCTCGCGTGCCTCCTATATCCTTAGCCTGCAGACACACGGCGCCGCATTCAAATAACCCGGCCCGCTGCAAGCGGAACCGGGTTACCCGTACCATCCTTTTTTTTCACAGCTTTGCAAGCCGTTCAGCTTTTCTTATCACAGCTCTGCAAGCCGTTCAGCTTTTCTTTTCACAACTCTACAAGCCGCTCAACTTCCCTCTACAACCCGCCCTTAATAAGCTCCCCGGCCAGCTCAAGCAGCTGTTCCTTGGTCAGCACCCGGTCGCCCCAGGAATTCAGCTGGACGTAGGCGTCCTTCGGCTCATTGTACCAGGTCAGGTAAAAGAATGAATTCGGCTGGTAATCGATATAATTGTAGATGACCTCCCTGCCCTCTACTTTGATTTTCTCCGCTCTATCCGCAGGCTTCTGAGGGACCGTTATGTTGCCTCCGTTCAACACAAAGGCCGAGAGATTGATGAAGGCCCCACCCTTCATATAATGTGCACTCAGCGCTCCGGTTTCGGTCCAAGGCATCACCTTCATGAATAAGTTGCGCGTCTTATCCTTTTTGGCTTCCCCGATCAATTCGTTCAATGCCTGCTGATAGACCGGGTCGTTATTTGTTACGTCCCCGGCTGGATACAAGGGCTGTACCCCACCATATTTAAAAGCATAACCTCCGGCTGTCTCCGGGAAAATGACCGGCGAGCTCTTAGTCTTCATCTGATCAAGGAATGCCGAATACTCAGTAATCCGCTCCTCCTTATATGCAAACTGCAGCAGTCTTCCTGTACCCTCGGACGTTGGCTCTCCCCTAACAAAATACACAATCTGCTCACCCGGCTTGGCAAAGCTCATCAGCTTCTGCTCATACTTGTGGTAAGAGGATACCCCCTTCGCTAACCGCT
Organism: Paenibacillus sp. FSL R7-0273; assembly: GCF_000758625.1. Classification (NCBI taxonomy): domain Bacteria; kingdom Bacillati; phylum Bacillota; class Bacilli; order Caryophanales; family Paenibacillaceae; genus Paenibacillus; species Paenibacillus sp. FSL R7-0273. The sequence goes on along the minus strand of NZ_CP009283.1, from coordinate 377,852 downwards.
CTTCTTCTGTTTCAGTGTTTACAAAATGCTGTACCTTAACCTCTCCCGCCTTGTTGCGGATCTGAATATACTCCGTGGCAGCATAAGCTGATGCTGCAACCAGCAGCGTTACAGCCAGCATCCCTGAGGTTGCCGCGGTTTTGCCGGCAAACCGGATTCCGCCGCGTTTCCGTACCGGCTCCATTTCCCGTATGCGCGTCATGACCTGATCTGTCACATTAATGCCCGGCAGCAGCTCCTCACGGACTGCAGCTCCTTTTATATCTTGGTGCCCGCTATAGATTCCGGCTCGTTCCAAGAGATCCCCTCCTCTGTCTTCATCGCATTCCTGACCTTCCGCTTAATCCGCTCCATCCGCTTGTGCAGCGCATTGGGACTGCTGCCGAGAATCTGCCCCATCTCCTGAAAGGTCAGCTCCTCAAAAACACGCAGCACCAGAATATTCCGTTCCTCCGGTGTCAGTAACCCGAGTGCCGCCCCCAGACCCGGGCTGAATATCCGCACCTCCATCTGCTGTTCCGCGCTTGTGCTCACCGTCTCCGTCTGGAACAGGCGCAGGATACGCTCCTGCATCCGCCGCCGGCGCAGCAGATTCAGACAATGATTGCCCGCAATCCGGTACAGCCAGGCGGAGAAGCTGACCTCCAGCTTGTACCTTCCGATAGACTGGTAGGCCTTGACCAGAATATCCTGCACCGCATCCTCAGCATCCTGCCGGTCACCCAGCATACGGCAGCAATAACGGTACAGCGGCTGCTGGAACTGTCCGACGATCCAGGCATAGATTTCTCGGTTGCCCTGCTGGACCTGCGCGACTACAGCCTCCACCTGCTCCTTATCATGCAAATGCTCCTGTGACGTTGCCAGCACCTCCTTTCCATGTATATCTCTATAACACCTGACCCGTCCAAAAAGTGCCTGTCTCCGGCAAATTATTTTCAGCTATGTAAATGGAATTTAATCATCTGTTTCGTCCTGATCCGTTTGTCTGCCCCTGCTATAGCATTTCGACCGTCTGCGCCCCAGTCCTCCCCCGCAGTGTGAACATGCCAAAAAGAGATACCCGCCGCCGCATAAACGGAGGCAAATATCTCTCTTCCGGCCTGCTTTATAGCCGGCCTTCTCTTTGTCTGTATCTTTCTTAAGCCGACATATGGCTATATATATGGTCAAGCCGTAGGCCGTGAAGGCTTCAGGCTCATTCCCTTTTCTCTTGCCCGCTTTTGTCCAGGCGCCTTCAGGGATACTGCGATGAGGCAGGCCAGGATGCACAGCAGACCGATGATGATAAAGGTAGGCTTGAATCCGCCGAGCAGCGCTGCAATGAATGAGCCGGACAATGCGCCGATTCCAAAGCCCTGATAGACAACACCATAATTCTTGCTGTGGTTCTTCAGTCCGAAGAAATCGCTGACGATGGCCGGGAAGACGGTGATGTTCCCTCCGAAGCAGAAGGCAATGGCAGCTACACAGGTGAAGAACAGGCCGTAGTTCAAGGTAGCATAGCTGAGGGTAAACATTGCTGCAGCTGTCACCGCCAGGGTGATGCTAAGCAGCTTCAGGCGGCTCATCCGGTCGGACAATGCGCCGAGAATCAGGCGTCCGGCCGTATTGAAGATGGCGATCATCGCTACGGCATTGGCAGCTGCGGCCACATCCAGGCCGGCCAGCGTCACGCCGATGTCCTTCACAATGCCGATCAGGTACAGACCGCTCATGCAGGCCGTGAAAAAGATGACGAACAGCAGATAAGCTTCCTTGGTGCGCAGCATTTCTTTTACCGTATAATCTTTGGCTGGTATTGCTGTGCCTCCTGCAGCCGCCGCCCTGCCGGAGACAGCCTGTGCCTCAGCCGGAGCCGGAGCCTCCCTCACCAGCATGGAGCCGATAACGATCATGATCATCACGATGATGCCCCAGTACAGAAAAGCACCGGATACTCCCTGAGACTCAATCAGACTGCCGTTGATATATTTGAAGATCAGACTGCCCGTACCGTAAGCCCCGACGGACACCCCGGAGATCAGCCCTTTATTCTTAGGAAACCACTTAATGAGATTAGACAGCGAGGTTATATACGCGGTTCCGTCCGCATAACCCACCACTACGCCAGCCAGCAGATAAAACATCGGGAGGGAGCTGGCCTGTGAACTTATGATCAGGCCAAGCCCCAGTATAATTCCTGCAGCAGCGGTCAGTCTGCGGAGACCGAACCGGTCCTGCAGCTTCCCCGCGAACAATGTCGCGAAGGCCAGGGCAAAGCTGGTAATGGAAAACGTTATTGAAACAGAGCTGAGCTCCCAGCCAAACTTGCTGACCAGCTGAGCGTTGAACAAGCTCCATGTATAGATGGTACCCAGTCCCATTTGCATGATTACTGTGCCTAGAACGATAAGCCATTTTTTATTGCCTGGCATAGCCGTTGTCATGGATGATTCCTTCTTTCTCTCTGAAGTCGCTTGAGGTCTTCTTTGCCTCCTCATTGTAGCGAAATAACGCTTTCTTGAGAGAAATCCGGAATGAGATGACGGTAACGGGGAATGAACTGCCGCTAGAGGCGCATGATCTGCCTGAACTCCTTCACCCTGCCGCGGCTTACAGGCACTTCAGCATCCAGATCACGCAGCCGCAGCAGATAAGTATTGTTGAACCAGGGGATGATTTCCTTGATCTTGGACAGATTCACCAAATAGGAGCGGTGACAGCGGAAAAAGCGGTCCTGCGGCAGCCGGCTGTGAAATTCGCTAATGCTGAGCGCCATACTGTATTCCTCAACCTTAGTGATTACGCTCGTCGTTTTCTCCTGCGCCGAAGCATAATAGATCTCGTCGGCATCGACAACGATGATCTTTTCATTTTTCCACAGATTCACCTTATCACTGAGCTTGACGCGCTCTTCTTCGCCTTGGCGCCCGCGCGCCGCAAATGCCCCCTCCAGCTTGTGCAGCATCGTCTTGATCCGTGTTTCGCTGTAGGGCTTGAGAATATAGTCAAAGGCCTCAATCTCAAAAGCCTCGGCGGCATGCTCCTTGTAAGCGGTAATAAATACAATATAAGGCTTAACGGAGAACCTGCTGATATTCTGGGCCAGCAGCACGCCATCAATCGAGGGAATGTTAATATCCAGAAAAATCACATCAACCTCTTCCGTCTGCAGATATTTCAGCGCATCCAGCCCGTCCTCAAATTCGGCTGCAACCCTGATGCTGCTATGCGCTCCAATCAGAAAAGCCAGCTCCTGTCTGGCCAGCACCTCATCCTCCACAATTATCGCTCTCATCGCTGCTCCTTTTTGACGTCAAAATAAATGTCCGTCCCTTTATCAAGCCTCTGGATGGTCAGACCCTGGCCATAAATCAGCTTTACCCGCTGGTGTACATTGTACAGACCGATTTTGTTATCCGGCATATTCCCGCTGTAGACCCGCTCGACCGTCTCCTCACTGATTCCGGCACCGGTATCGGTAATGCCGACCCGCACCGCCTCACCCAGGTCTTTTACCGAGATCGTTACTGTACCCTGGCCCTTCGCCTTCAAAATACCGTGTACAATCGCATTCTCCACCAGCGGCTGAATAATCAGGCTCGGAATACGCACCTCAACCTCGTCGATATCATACTCCACCGATAGCCGGCTACCGAACCGCGCCTTCTCGATCTCCACGTACTGCTGAACCTGCTGCAGCTCACGCCGGATGTCAATGAATTCATCGGTCAGCTCGAGATTGTAGCGCATATAGCCGGACAGATTGACGATCAGCTCCCGTGCCTTGCCCGGATCGATACGGATGGAGGAAGCAATCGCATTCAGCGCATTAAACAGAAAGTGCGGGTTGATGCTGGTCTGCAGCGCCTTCAGCTCCGCCTTATTGGCCATCTCCTTGATCCCCTCGACCCGGGATACCTCCATCAGCGTGGAGATCATCTGCGAAAGACCGACAGCCATCGCCTGCAGGGAATAGGTGATTTTGTGGGCTTTGGTGTAATAAATTTTCAGTGCTCCGGTTACTTCACCCTTCTCCTTAAGCGGAATGATGATCAGCGAGCGGATCGCCCGGTTCATATACTCCGTATCATCATCGCGGATTGTAATTTCTCCGCTGCTGATTGTTTTCTTCGTCTCCTCGCTGATAATGTCATCTGTCTCCATGTAGTACTCCTCACCCACGCCGACATAAGCGCGGATATGCCCGGTATCGGTAATGGCGACGGCATCAGCCCCGATATCGTCCTTGATAATTTCACAGATGATCCGCAGCGACCGGGGATTAATGTTACGGAAATACGGCAGCGTTTTATTCGCAATATCCAGCGCCAGCTTGGACTGCTTCGCGGCAATCCGTTCCTTCTCCCCCTCCACACTCTGCACCAGCATAACAATGAACCCGACGCAAATCTGGCCGGCAATCATCGGAAAAGCAATCTTCGATACAATATCCGCACCAAGCGAAGCCGGGTTAGCCATCACAAGGATCAGCACCATCGTCAGCGCTTCACAGGCCATACCGGCCAGAATACCGGCAATCCAGCGTTTGTCCGGTGAAGTGCGCCTGTAGATCACTCCGGAGACCACCCCGGCTGTGATGCTGGTAATCAGACAGGGCACCGAAGTAACACCCCCGATATCTATCAGAAACCGGTGAATGCCCGAGATCAGTCCCGTAATCATCCCTACCCAGGGTCCGAAAAGAATACCTCCGGCTACAATGGCAATGATCCGCACGTTCACGAGCGAGCCTTCCACGTTGATTCCGGTATACGTTCCCAATATGGCAAACAGGCTGAATATCACTGTCACCATAGCCAGCTCCTGCGGAGCATACGCCCCTTTTATAAAAATTTCCTTAAAGCGCGGCAGACGGGTCAGCACGAACAGGCACATCAGCAGCAGCGCCGCCCGCTCGAACAATTGCAGCAGAATCGTCAGGTTATAATGCACAATTACGCCTCCAATGGTCAATCTAAAGGTTCATTATAGAGTCTGCCCCTTTCTGTTAGCAATCTGACATCTCCGCTTCCAGCATATCTCTCTGCCGCATTTAGTCTTATAATAAAAGAATTGCTGTCAGAGCCAGCAGGCTCTATGCGCGGCTGAATCACGTTATGGAGGTGCTTCTCTTTTGCCGGTTACTAATGAACAGGATTTGCTCCAGGCTGTAAAAGAAGACCCGTGGATGATGGATATACTGGCTGCCGTGAACACCCTGGGTCTGCCGGACTGCTGGGTCTGCGCCGGATTTGTCCGCTCCAAGGTATGGGATATCCAGCACGGCTTCAGCAGCAGAACGCCGCTTGCCGATGTGGATGTTATCTATTACGATCCGTCTGATCTGCGGGAGGAGACGGAAAAGCTGCTGGAAGCCCGGCTGCGGGAGATAGACAGTGCCACTCCCTGGTCCGTGAAGAATCAGGCCAGAATGCATACTGTTAACAGCCTGCCGCCATACACTTCCTCTTCAGACGGAATGGCTAATTTTCCCGAGACGGCAACCGCACTGGGACTGGCCCTTACTGCGCAGGGGGATCTGCTTCTGGCAGCACCCCATGGAATCAACGATGTTATCCGTCTTGTAGTCAGGCCTTCTCCCCGGTTCAGCTCCGACCCGTATTTACAGGAGGTCTACACGCAGCGGATATCCCAAAAGAACTGGCAGGCAGTGTGGCAGCAGCTGCAGATTATTCCTGCAACGGGAGGTTAGCCGGTCTTCTCATGGCCTCTGCCAGCTGAAAAACAGCAGCCGCTCCCCTAGAGGAACGGCTGCTGTATCAACGCACATCCATTTATTTCTCCCGCTGCACCGCCACTAAGCTACCGGCCAGCGGCTGCCGCTGCCTTATACCGCAAGGTCAATCCCGATTACACCAACCGTCTCCCCCCGGCTATTCTTAATCGCCCGCGACAAGGTGATGCAGGAGCGCTTGGTAATAGCCGAAACGTACGGCGAGGAGACATATTCGCCTTCGGTCATCGCTCCGCTCCACCACTCCCTGCGCTTCGCGTTCATCAGCCCCGCTGCAGGCTCGGAGAATATGAACGTCCCGTCCGTCCGGTTGGACCAGATCGCCTGCACCTCCGGCACCCGCTTCATGCAGGCAGCGAGCACGCTGCCGTGGCTTGCCGAATCCGGCACATACAGCTCCTGTCTGGCTGCAAGCTCCTGCAGTACTCCTTGCATCTCCTCCAGCCGGCCCGTATTCAGGGTTGCAGCTGCAGTGTTCTCCCCGGCAATCCGGCTTACCGACTGCTGCAGAGCCTGGGACTCACCCAGCAGGCTGGCGCTGATTTCATTAAGCTGGCCGATCTGTGACCGCTGCCGCATCACCTGCTCAAGGGTCAGATCCACGCCGGCAATCGTTTCGTTAACAATACCGACAGCACCCTTTAATTCCCCGGTAGCCGCTTCAATTAGCCCGCCTTGTCTGGAGGCTGCAGCTACCGTGTCAGCTACGGCGGTTCCGACCTCTGCCATTCTTGCCGACACATCGGAGAGCCGGAGCTTCACCGCAGCCACCTCATGCACACCCTGGGATACCGCTGTCTGCTCTTTAGCTGCGGATTCCAGCACCTGTCTTACGCCGTTATTAATGTCCAGCAGCACCTCTGATGAGCGTTCCACCGAGCTCCTGCTCTGATCCGCCAGCTGTCTGATCCGGGCAGCCACCACTTCAAATCCGCGTCCCTGTTCACCGGCCCTCGCCGCTTCAATAGAAGCATTCAGCGCCAGCAGGGAGGTCTCATTCACAATCCCTACAATCAGGGAGTTGATCTCCTCCACCACGGCAATATGCCCGCTGAGTATATTGAATTCATTCAGCATATCACCGCTTCTCCCCTGCAGCTCGGCCATAACCTCATCAGTATTCCTGAGCGAGCCGACCATATCCGTCATTCCCCGGCTGGCATCCTCCATGCTGGCTCCCAGCCGTTCCGTCAGCCCGCTGATCTGTGCAGTCACTTCAGCTACGCCGCCCATCGTCGCAAAGGCTCCCTCAATATTAGCCTTGGCCTCATTACTCCGGACCTGCAGGTCCACTTCATAGGCATGCGAATAATCTGCCGTCTGCTGCAGGCCCTCCGTATGGCGGCTTATTTCCTCAAGCGCCCCGTGAAGCTTGTCCGAAGTGACCACAATCTCATTGCCGAGCCGTTCGATCTGGTCCCGGGCCTCTTCAAGCTGCTTATCCCTGTGTATTCCGCTGCGGTATGTATTCCATGCAAGTCCGCCAAGCCCCGCCATCAGCACCAGGTATACCAGCTTATGCAGCCAACTGATGTCAATCCACAAACCGTATAAACCAACTGACAGTAACAGCAGAACGAACAGGACTTTTGTACTCCGGTGAACCCGCATTTGTACTTCCACTCCACTCTATTATGTTATGTATTCTAACATTATATCAGCGTAGTTAAATAAAGGAAGTATTTTCATCACATAAATAAAAGAGCTGTCCCTTCTGCAATAGCTTTGCATAAAAGGACAGCCTGTTGTTCAGTCTATCTGATTCTATTATCCGACATGTGCCGCTACCCGCTCCAGCATTCCGCGGGCAATCCATACGCCGGCCGCACCGGCCTGGGCCAGTCCGCGGGTAATCCCCGCGCCGTCCCCGCCGCAGAACAGACCGGAAATCTCCGTTTCCAGCTGCTCTGTCAGCTTAGGCCGGGCAGAGTAGAACTTCGCTTCCACGCCGTAGAACAGCGTGTGCTCAGAGGCGATGCCGGGGGTCACCTTTTCCAGCGCCTCTACCATTTCAATCAGGCTCTTCATGGTAATGTAGGGCAGGACCAGACCGAGGTCACCCGGAACCGCCTCCTTCAGCGTCGGCTCAAGGAACCCTTCCTTAATCCGGGTCTCTGTAGAACGGCGTCCGCGAAGGATATCTCCGTACTTCTGGACAATTACACCGCCGTTAGACAGGTCATTGGCCCGCTTGCAGATCTCCCGGGCGTATTCATTCGGCTTGTCAAACGGCTCTGTAAAGGTATGTGACACAAGCAGAGCAAAATTTGTGTTTTTGGAGCCCAGCGCAGGATCTTTATAGGAATGCCCGTTGGCTGCCATTACCCCGCTGTGATTTTCTACGACAACATGGCCTGAAGGATTACTGCAGAAGGTGCGGACACGTGTGCCGACAGAGGTATTGAACACAAATTTGCCTTCGTACAGATGTTCATTAATCTCCCGCATAACCACATCGGAGGTTTCGACCCTAACGCCGACATCGACCTGGTTATTGTACATTTTGAGGCGGCGTTTCTTCAGTACCTCAGTCAGCCAGGCGGAACCGTCACGCCCCGGGGCGATCATAACATGATCCGCCTCATAGGTCTCACCGTTCTTGAGCATAATTCCTGTGATACGGTGGGAGCCGCCCTCCTTGACGGTAACGATGTCCTGCACCTCAGTTTTGAACTGCATATCAATCCGCGTCTTCAGGTATTCATATATGGATTTAAGAATTTCGAGATTCTGCTCGGTGCCAAGATGCCGCACCTGCGCACGCAGCAGCTTGAGTCCGGCGGCATAGCCGCGCTGCTCGATGCTACGGATGCTGTCCGTGGTCGGATCAGTAATGGCCGGGGTTGCCCCATGCTCAAGGTTGATGGCATCAACATACTCAATCAGCTCCAGCACCTTTGAAGGTGCCAGGTAATCGGTCATCCAGCCGCCGAATTCAGTGGTGATATTAAATTTGCCGTCACTGTAGGCGCCTGCACCCCCGAATCCGGCCGTGATGGAGCAGGCCGGCAGACAGCCGGCAAATTCCTTGCGGCCGGCAGCAGGCGGACACAGCTTGATTTTTTCCTCAAGGATCGGGCAGCTGCGGCGGTATATATCATGGCCTTTATCTACAAGCAATATCTTCAGCTCAGGCGCTTTAAGGGTCAGCTCATAGCAGGCAAAAATTCCGGCCGGACCGGCCCCCACAACAATCACATCATATTTACTCATCTGTTCTCTTGTCCTCCCGGGAAGAAACGCCGCATATTCTGCCGCTGTTTCTGTGATTTACACACAAAAAAATCCCGGCTCTTCATAGGTATGCAAAACGCACCCTATTCGTAGCCAGGAATTTACGGTTCCCTGTAGAAACCCCCAAACCTTATCTCCGGGGATATACGAACAGCTTCACTTTATTATAAGAGCCACTAGAAATTTTACAGAAACAAGACGGATGTGTCAAGGTACTTAAGCATATATAATTCGTGTTTTTTAAGATATTTTAATGTTAACCGATTAAATAACGCATTCATATCACCAAAACACGAACATTATAATATTCACAAGATATGGGAGGATCAGCAGTTTTTTTGTCGAATATATAGTGATATTGCCACTGGAAATGAGGAACTGTTTATGCACATCCCACCGCCAACTCCTCGCCAAAGCTACTGGAACCGGGTACTCCTCAATACCTTCTGGATGGTTCTCCTCGTATATTTGGCAAGTCAGCTGTTCATCTCACTATCCATGTGGGGCCATAGACCTGAATTTACGGACAGACAATATTTTGTTACCCATGTACTGATACCCGATTCTATCATCCTTATCCTGCTCCTCATTCTGGAAGCCACCTTTAGATGGAGGCCGGTATTCTCAGAATTCTCGATAGTCGTCGCAAGCCACATTTATGCCATCCTGATCATAACCAATCTCACCAGCGAATATGAGGTTAAGCCGCTCATCATGCTGCTGCCCCTGCTTGTATCTATGATTTATCTCAAGAGCAGCTATATGAAGGCCTCCTCACTGATCTGTCTGCTCTATATCGTCACGCTATTCAGCAATACACCTGTTTACGAATATACCCTGCGGATTCAGCATATTATGATTGCCTTGATTTTTGGCGGCACTGCACTTGCCGGTTTCGGGGTAATCGGGCGCGGCCGGGATCTTATGCAGTCTCTGGAGGATTCCGTGAAGTCGGAGCAGGATCTGCGCATCCAGAATATCATCATGGACCGGTTGTCCAAAATTGATCCGCTGACCGATCTGTATAACCATAAAACCTTTCATGAATATCTCGGCTGGCTGATTGATCACCAGCAGAATAATCCGTTTCCGATGCAGCTTGCCGTCCTTGATATTGATAACTTTAAAAAGGTGAATGACCGGTACGGCCACTGGGTGGGAGATATTGTGCTCAAGCAGGTCGCCGCCGTCGTTCTGCAGCATATCGGTACTGATGACTTTGCCGCCCGGTATGGCGGGGAGGAATTTGTAGTGATTCTGACGGCCAAGCCGCTGAATGAGGCGCACGGTATCATGGAGCGCGTCCGGACAGGCATAGCAGGCCTGCCGGTTGAAGAGATGAATGGAGAGTCTGTCACAGTGAGTATCGGCATGCATGAATTTTCGGTATCCGATACGAAGAGCCATACCTTTCAGCGGGCAGACGATGCCCTGTATGAGGCCAAGAAGACGGGTAAGAACCGGATCGTCCTTCGATAATCCATTCTTATTTACAGCAAAAAACCGGATCCGCATACAGCGCAAATCCGGTTTTTTATGCGGGCAGACGGCTTAGGCCTGTCAGCCAGGCTGCTGCTCCAGAAGCTCCCATACTCCCCGCGGAGGTACAGGCCTGCTGATCAGGTAGCCCTGCACCTTGTCACAGCCCGATTCATTCAGGAACGCCAGCTGGCTGGCATCCTCCACTCCCTCGGCTACTACATCCAGGCCCATTTTATGCCCAAGCACAATGATTGTCTGAACAAAGGATTCGCTGTACGCCTGATCAGCCAGAGAATCAATAAAGATTTTGTCCATTTTGAGCGTGGAGATCGGCAGCTGCTGCAGATAGCTCAGCGAGGAATAACCCGTTCCGAAGTCATCCAGGGCGATCCGTATGCCGCGCGACTTGAGGAATTCCAGCTTGCTGACCGTGCTCTCGAACGATTCCATAAAGATTGATTCCGTAATCTCCAGCTCCAGACAGCTGGGTGAAAGCCCGCTTTCCCGCAGGCTGTCCAGCACCACGTCTACAAAGTCATCCTGCAGGAGCTGAATGATGGAGATATTAACCGAGATTTTGTAGAGCTGTCCTGTACGATCATGTATCCCCTTCATGAAGCTGCAGGCTTCCCGCAGCACCCACTCCCCGATGTAAATAATCAGCCTGGAATCCTCGGCGACCTTAATGAAGGAGAGCGGCGATACAAACCCGAGCACCGGACTGTTCCAGCGGATCAGAGCCTCGAACCCGGTGATCCGGCCGGTCCTGATATCCGCCTGCGGCTGATAATGCAGCTCGAACTCATTATTATTCATGGCGCTGCGCAGGTGCTTTTCAATATGCATCCGTTCATTAAATGCGGTGTGCATCGACTTGTCATAGATAACATAGGTGCCTTTGCCTTCCTCTTTGGCCCGGTACATTGCCACATCGGCATTCTTGAGAATCTCTTCGGTTGTCTCCCCGTCTTCCGGATAGAAGGAGATACCGATGCTGACAGACACATAGAGATTACTCTCGCCGATCAGGAAGGATCTGCGGAATGCGAGCATAATATTCTCCGCCAGACGAAGCACAGCTTCACGATCATCCGCATCCTCAATAAAGACGACAAACTCGTCACCCCCAAGCCTGGACAGCATCCCCTCGCCCTCCACCAGTGACTGCAGCCGTTCACTTGCCTTGCGGATCAGAATATCGCCGGATTTATGGCCCAGTGTATCATTGATATATTTGAAATTATCGGTATCCACGAACAGCAGCGCCGCCTTGCCGCCGGGCCGCCGGAAATAGTTCTCCATTGCCTCCAGCAGGGAGATGCGGTTCGGCAGATTGCTGAGCGAGTCCATATAGGCCAGCCTGTGCATGTGCTTCTGATTTTCCAGCAGCATATCATATTGCTCCACCAGCTCCTGCTGGGTTGCGGTAAGCTGCTCATAGGTCGCCTCCAGCTCCTGATAGCTGTTATTCAGCTTGAATTCAACCTGCTTGCGTCTGCTGATGTCAATCAGCGAGCCGTTGAACAGCTTCAGCTTGTCATCGGGATCCACGATGGCCTTGCCTCTCACTTCGAACCAGATATACCGGTTATCTTTGGTGCGCATGCGGTACTCGGTCTCGTAGATTGGAGTTCTGCCGCTCAGATGCGCCTCTCTTGCTTTATCAGCGGACTCCCGGTCGTCAGGGTGAATAATACTGAGAACTCCTTTATCAAACCCGTTAACCTCATCCTCAGTGTAGCCCATAACCTCGTACCAGCGGTCAGAGAGCCTGTAGAACCCGGTCTCCCAGTCCAGCTCCCACATATAGGCACCAGAGCCTTCAGAGGTCAGGCGCAGGCGCCGTTCATTTACACTGAGCCTGTATACCTGCTCCTGTAATTCCGTCTCTGTCGCTGTTAGCTCTTCATATGTAGATTCCAGTTCCTCGTAGCTAAGCTGCAGCTTCAGTTCATTCTGTTTACAGTCGTCGATATCAAGCCCCACCAGAAGGTAGACATTCTCATCCCGGGTATCCATTCCTTTGATCAGCGTGGTCCGTATTGAAAAAAACCTCGCCTCCGGTGAATGCTCAGGCAGCTTCAGCTCTACATTGTTGACAAAATCCTGATAGACCGCCCGGTTCAGCAGGTCGCGGAGCAGCGAGACCCCGCCATCCAGCTCCGGGAGCTCAGCGAGCTTCTTGCCCAGCACCTCTTCTTCCTTCAGTCCGGTCATCTTCTCTGCAAACCGGTTAAAGCGCATGGTCCGCTTATCTCCGGTTACCGCCCACACAATCATTCCTGTATGCTCGATCACATCTTCAAAAAATTCCTGCTCCTCATGAATCGTGCGTCTCAGCCGCCGGATATACATTCTGATGGATACGACCCCGAAGAGAAGAATGCACAGGCCGATTACAATCCCAAAGATAATCCGGTCATTAATCATGGCATTATAGGCTGCCGAATGAGAAAAGAAGTACTGCTGGTATAATTCCTCGAAGGCTCCGGAACGCTGAAGATGTTCAAGCCTTGCATTAATATAGGGGACGAGCTCAGGAGAAGAAGTGCTTACACCATAAGCCACATCTACAGGATACAGATTACTCAGCTTGCGGATAACATTTCCTGTCAGGCCGCCTTCGACGATCAGGTAGTCGACAACCCCCTGATTTTCAAACAGCAGGTCAATCTCGCCTCTTTCGAGCGCGTTAAGCGCATCCGGTACAGTGGGATATTCTATGTATTGGGGAATTCCTGCCTTACTCTGCAGCATTGCTGCGGAATATTGGCTTTTGCCTACGCCTACTTTGTAGTTTCCCAGCGCGTCCAGCGTCACCTTGTCCTTAAGGGTCTGCCGTGAATATACAGAAATGTAGCTTTTGAATACCGGTGTAGAGAATAGGATATCCTTCTTCCGCTGCTCCGTTACTGCCATAAGTCCGGTCGTATCAATCTCTCCGGCAGTCAGCAGCCCGAGGGTCTGCTCCCAGTCCCCGGTGCTGTAGCGGATCAGATACTCCTGTTTTTCAAAAATCATGCTTGTCAGGTCGATATCAAAGCCGGTCAGATACCCGTTCTGAATATACTTAAACGGCGGATAATCCAGTTCTGCCTGGTACTTAATATCCTGTCTTTCAGCGTGAGCGGCAGCAGACGGTGCCAGCATAAGCAAGATGCTAATCAGAAGCAAAAATGTACACCGCTTCATCGCAAATCTCCTTCTTCCCTAAATCAGCTAAGGGCCTCGTATGCAGAATTTATTCGACAAAATATGGTAGGATTCCTGCTCATTCCCCGCCAATTGTGATAAAATGTGCAATTGCGCTTGCTCTAGGACCGCTTTTAACGGAAATAAAGATAGAACCTTTAAATTTGTATTGCTTTTTAGAGGCAAAGTGTGGATAATAACATTAACCAGTGATAATGATTATCATTATTAAATTTAGACTATTCATTCACTTCACTATATTGAGCTAAAGGAGACTGAACACCCATGAACGCAGCCACTACCCGGACAGCATTACAGGTTGACGATTACCTGGATCTGCTCAATCTTGCCGTAAAAGTCGGAGACCTGAAATGGCAAAAGGAAATTAAGTCCCGACTGCAATATATACTCTGCCTGCAAACCAGATAGCAGTGATACAGCCGCATTCCCGTGGTACGGGGGTGCGGTTTTTTTGATTCAAGGGTGTTATGGGGTATAATCACAATAAGAAACCGGGCCATAGTCCCTTAGAACGGAGTGTGCTCAATTTGAAAAAAATATTTGCTCTATTCCTGATCTTCAGCGTGCTGTGGATGACCGGAGCTCAGGCCTCCGGCTTTCCAGGACAGCAGGGATTAGTTACCGATGATGCCGGAATGCTCTCCACACAGGAGGCAGAGGCAATCGCCAAGGCTGCTGCCGGTGACCGTTACACCTTCCATGTGCTGACTATAGATTCACTGGACGGCGCCAATGCGACCGATTATGCAAGCAATGTCTATGACAGCTGGGGGCTGGCCGCACGCGATATTCTGCTGCTTATCTCTGCAGGCGATCAGCAGGTGGAGCTGAACTTCATCAACACCCCGCTCCAGAATGCCATTAATGCCTGGTCGCAGAGCCAGGGAGGAGGAACGGGGAGCGCCGCTATTACCGGAATTATAGACGCCTATTTCATTCCCTCAGCAAGAGAGGGCGACTTTGCCGGAGGGATCAGCGCGCTGATTACAGAGCTGCAGTCCCTTGGCAGCAGTCCGGGCAGCGGAGGGACAGGAAGTACGGGTGCTGTAGGCGGCGGAGGCACAGGGGCCGGAGGCACCAGCGGCGGGAACTCAGGGGCTGCAGGTTCCGGCGGATTGAGCGGCGGGAGCCCGGGGTCAGCAGCTTCCGGCGGCTCAGGCCTGCCGCTGCTGACCCTCGGGGCAATTGCCGCAGGTGCAGCGCTGCTGGCCCTGGCACTATATGTGCTGGTCACCGGACAGCGCCGCCGCAAACAGCTTAGCGAACTCCAGAGCCAGCTGGCTGGCCTGCTAGTACAGACAAACCGGGCGATTGAGACGCTGCAGCCGTTCCAGGGCATCGTACAGGGCAAGACCGGTGGGATGGTGGACGGGATTTCCAAACGGCTAGATGCCCAGCTGGTGGAAATATCAGCACTGCAGAGTACGGACCGGAGTTCGCAGCCGGCATTCTATCAGCTGTCTGCGCTTAAGACTGCAATTGCTCAGGCGGAGCAGACTGTAAATACCTTCCGCACCCGGCTGGAGGAGGAGGAACGGCAGATTGCAGTCATCAGTGATGCTGACCGCAACGTCAAGCAGCAGATTACCGAGCTGAAGAAGGATGCTCCTGAGCTCGACAGCCAGCTGCAGGATGCCGTTAAAGACACCGGCTATGAGCTGCACGAAATTGCCGAGGATCTGAAGGAGCTGGCCGAAGCAACCGCGAAGGCGGATCAGCTTGAGCTGTTTGATCCGATTGCCGCGCAGGAGATTACGGAAGAGGCCCAGGAGCAGCAGGAGCAGATTGAACAGGATCTGCGCGATGTAGACATCTATGATGATAAGCTGCAGGGCTTCAATGGCGTCCTCTCTGCTGCACGTACGCAGATTGCCGGGATTATTCAGCAGAATTCACTGCACAACATGAAGGTCCGGCCTTACGATAATCTGGAGCAGGCCGCTGCCGCTGCAGAGACACTGCGGGAGCCGCTGCGCAGCGGAGATATGGACCGGGTGCGCAGCATAGCCGCAACGATGGATATGCTCGTTCAGGAGGCGGTTGCCATGACGGAACGGCAGGCGCAGCTCCGCGAGAGCAACCGGCGTGATCTGGAGACCGTACGCAGCAGCTGGAGCGGACTGACCCAGCGGCGTAATGAGCTGCAGAGCCGGCTGGCCGAAGCCCGGACCCGGTTTGCAGAGCAGCATCTCTCATCCATTGCTGAGGTGCTGGATGCCTCGGGCGCCCGCCTGCGTCAAGGTGCAGGTGAGGTGCCGCAGATTGAGACGTGGACCAGCGACGAGCGCGGCGAGTACGACAATGCCCGGAGCGGGCTGGACCGGCTGCTTACGCTGCAGGAGGAGACGGCGAAGCAGTTCAGCAGCGTCTCACAGAGCCTGGAGGAGCTGAACGGACGGCTGGAGGGCGTGAAGCGCCTGTTCCAGGAGGGCCTCAGCCGGGCGGACTCCGCCCAGCGGCTGCTCGAAAGCAGGGGCTTGGCCGGCCGGAGCAGATTCCAGGCCAGCCCGCTTCCGGAGTACGGACAGCTTGAGTCAAGGCTGGCCGCCCGCCCTTATAACCTCGACGAGCTGGAGACGCTCGGGCGGTCCTATGCCGCCCAGATATCCTCCTTCGTCGAAGAGGCGAACCGGCTGGTGCGGCAAAAGGAGGAAGCTGAGCGTCAGGCCCAGCTTGCAATGATGCGGGAGCGCCAGCGCAGAGAGCAGGCCCGCAAGCGGATGTCCTCCGGCCCGCCCTCCTCGGGCGGCTTCGGCGGCGGCGGACGATCCTCCGGCGGCTCCTCCTGGGGAGGGGGCGGACGCTCCTCCGGCGGCTCCTCCTGGGGCGGCGGAGGCAAATCCGGCCGGAATTCCGGCGGGTCCAAGTGGTAGCTCCGTAAGGCAGCTCCGGCCAGGCTGAAGCCCGGTTTGGCTGCAGCTGTTACATGCACGGCAAGTGAACAGCACTAAAAAGACCTTGCTTCGGGATACCCGAGCAAGGTCTTTTTTTAAGTACAGGCTTTAGATTTAGTGCAAATCTCCAGGGTCCTTGTCCAGAAACGGCTTGTTCACATAGTAGTACATGACGCCCATCAGCACACCGCCGCCGATCAGGTTCCCGAGGGTAACCGGCACCAGATTGTGGACAACACCGCCCCAGGAAATGGTTCCGGGATGATCCAGCACCAGTGCGATAGCGAAGGTACACATATTGGCGATACTATGCTCGTACCCCGAAATAAAGAAGCAGAAAACGAACAGCATCATTGCGAACATTTTGGCCCCGTCCCCCTTCATGGACATCGGCACAAAAAACGCCAGACAAACCAGCCAGTTACACAGGATCGCCCGGAAGAACAGCTGTAGCGCCGGTGCCTCCATTTTGTGGGCTACCACATTCAGCAGAAATCCGTTAACGCTGGAGTCATCGAACAAGCCGGTCAAAAAAATCAGCAGCGCAAATGCCGTTGCCCCGAGAATATTCCCGATATAGCTGACCACCCACATCCGGACCACCTTGGTCCACTGCATCTTTTTTCGCAAAGCAGCATAGGAGTAATAAAAGGTATCACCGGTGAATAAGTCACCGCCGCCGTATGAAATCAGAATAATTGCAGCCCCAAAGGTAATCGCAGCCATCGGATAGGTCATCGGGGAATGCTCCATGTAGAAGAAATTCCCTGTCTTAAAGGCTACAATGACACCGAAGCCGATGAACATGCTGGCCAGCATGGCTCTTGCGATATAGCGCCATACACTTTGATTAAAAATCTTCTGTTTCTTGAGTGCCAATTTTTCAACCTGCAGCAGTGCCTCGTTCTCCATATGACCTCCGCTTACGCTCGTATTTTCAGCAGTCCGGGCTGCAGCGCAGCCCCGGGTTATTATACCCAATAAACCGCTGGAAATTACTTGAACCAAGAAAAGCATAAGAAATGTTTCAGCCCCCGAAGGAAGGAAGGCCGCCACGCAGACCTACCCGCTGCTGTCGTCAGAGTGATTCAGACCGGCAACCGATTCCGCCTTGTTGATCCCGGCGACGATAATAAGCACCAGTATCAAGCCTCCCAGTATCATCCCCAGCCCCCCGTTTCTCCGTAAAACCTATGCCGGGAAGCGGGGGATTATGAGTTCTGGTTAATCGGCCAGAGTGCTGGTCTTTAATTCAAAAAGCTGCTGAGCCCGCTGTCATTCGCCGCCTGCTTCAGCGCCTGCGGCTGTGAGCCTTCATTAAGGCCGAGACGGTTGTTAAGCTGGGTATTGATCGTAGTCATCTTGGACGTGTAATCCTGACAGCTCTCGATAATCCGGCGGTTGGACTGCTCGGAGGTATCCAGTGCGCTCAGCAGATCGCCGATTGCCTGATTGACAGCTTCAAGCGACATGGAAGGCTTGGACAACAGCTCCGTGGTTTTCTCAGTCGTTGTGCGCAGAAGCCGCGCGTTCTCCTTGAACTGGTCTTCAATCGTCTTGTTCGTCGCCTCAACCGCAGAAATGACATTCTCCTGGTCCGCCAGCGACATCGCAATCATTGCCGACACGGTAATCAAGTTTGAGGTTTTATCAATGGCGTTGTTAACCGAATCAATCAGCTTATCATTGTTGTCATTAATGATATCTGTAGCGGCAATCGCCTGATTGTAGAGCAGGATCATCTCAGTCATGGACTGGATACGCACCATAACCTTGCGCAGTCCGCGTTCCAGGTAAGCCTTGCGGAACTCGTTCTCGGGCTTGGCAATTTCAACCTCAAACAGCTCCTTCAGTCTGTTACCGAAGGCAATCTTAGTCTGCAGATTGTAGATTTCCTCCATTGAGGTGCGCTTGAGCTGGCGCATATTGACGATGCTCTCTTCCAGCGTATCGCGGCCGTCACGCAGGCCGGTAACGATAGCGTCAATATTGGTGCGGACAGACTGGTATTTATAGACGTAATTCTTGAGCGGGCTCTTGCGGAGCATTTTACCGAAAAAGCTGACGTTCTTGCTCTGCTGGAGCGTCTCACACTCGTTGCGCAGCTTCATAATCATATTCGGCACTTCCACACGCTTGCCGGACATAAGGTCATTGACCGGACGGTCCAGCAGCTTCAGTGTCTGCCCGGCCTTCTCCTGCGTCTTAACCCCCAGCTTGCCGATGTCATCCATCAGGGAGTCTAGGGCTACGGTATCTGTCTTGGCTACCTGTTCTATTAACTGCGAGGCTTCTTCGACTACCTTCTGCTCGTCTTCCTTCTTGAGCTGAATTAACTGCGTGGACATGGGTTTCCCTCCTATAATTCGGAACTGCTGTACCGTTGATGAATCAGTTCCGCCTTGGTCTGAAGTTCCATCAGGTCTTTGTGTTCGATCGTCGAGGCGATGTCTGATATTTTGGAATCAACATCCCGCAGACCGTTCAGCAGCATTCTCCGGTTTTTCGTTTTGGCTTCGCCGCCAAGCCGCAGGAACGGATTAATAACACCGTTCAGATCCTTCATTACCAATCTGCGGACGGTATGATTAATCTCTCCGTTACCGAGCTCCTGCAGCAGCGGAAGCACCCGCTGGAGTCTGGCGAAAAGCGCCAGTGACTTCTCGACAATTTCATTGTCCAGCGTATCCTTCTGCCCCTCTGAAATGATCATATCCTCCAGAATGACAAGATACTCGACTACCGCTGCAAACTCCCCTTGAACAGCAGGCTCCGCAGGCGGTTTACCCGGAGCAGCCGCAGGAGCGGCTGCTCCGCCAAATGCGGCTCCGGCAGGCGCAGCGCCGCCGGCAGCAACGCGGGCCGGCTCCGCAGCGGGTGCCGGGGCTGACGGGGCTGGCGCCTGGCTGGCCGGAAGCACCTCCGCTGGCAGATTAACCCGCGTGCGCTTGCCGCCCAGTACAGCGACGCCTGCACCGGCTGCCGGCAGCAGCAGGGAGATCAGCTCAGGCAGAAAGCTGCTGGTCAGCACCGCCACCACATAACCGACGGCAGCATACAGTAACACTTTAGATTTTGTGTTCATTTCATCACCTCTTGCAGGCTTGCTGCATTTCGCCTAATTCACAGCATCAGGAATGGTGGATTCAGCGAAGATTTTCATAATCATCGGCTGTTCAATATGGCTTGCAAGTACATCTTCACCGAACTGGACAGGCTCAACCTTGCCGCCGAGTGCGCTTTTGACAGCCAGGTACGGGAAGTTAATGCCGGACAGGCAGGAGACATGCAGCCCGCCCGACATCCGGGGATTAATCTCCAGCAGCTTGGGAACAGCACCGCCATACTTCATCTGAATATTATAATTGAACGGAATCTTGAACGTCTCAGCCACTCTGCCGGCAATATGCTCGAGCTCCGGTATATGCTCCATCACCCGCAGGCGTCCGGTATCCTTGCGCCGGGGGACAGCGGCCAGCAGCCTGCCGTTCTCATCAGCCAGACAATCAATACTGTATTCGTAGCCTTCAAGCAGCTCCATCACCATGAGATCAGGGAAGGAATCTGTACTGGCCAGAATACGGTAAGCATCGTCAAAAGAAATATGCTGGGTTACATAGCCGAACAGCTCCTCCAGCGGACTACGGCTGTTGTTAATAATCCGGAAGCCCAGGCCGCCCTCCGTCTCCGTCGGTTTGAAGCAGACGCGAAGGCCTTTGGCAGAGAGATCCTCATACGCGGCCTTGAACTGCTCCGCATTGCTGACCACATGGTATTCCGGAATTTCCATAATCCCGGTTTCCTTAACCTTCTCGTAGAACTTGCCCTTATCCAGCATCATTTCCAGCAGATCCAGGTCACGGCATACCAGCACCTTCGTGCCGATTGCCTCAAATTGCGCCGCGTGCAGGGCGATATCCATCATATGCAAACGGGGAATAAATAGATCTATCTCATTGCGGCGGCAGAAATCAACGCAGAACTGCACGTACTCTATGCCAGTAACCGCAGGCTCCGTACCGGCGACATCAGCACCCTGCAGCGACATATGCTTAATATCGGGGTGTGTGGCAAAGATCTGCACAGGTACGCCGTCTTCGTTATTGCGGATAAGATTCATATAATGATAAGCCACGGAAAACCAGCGGTTAAAATAAATATTTACCTTTTTCATTGCGGCCCAACTCCCAATGTCGTTAGATTATGATAAATCCTCTGCACATACAGCATAATTTCATCCCCTGCAAAAACGCCTCTGCACTCCGTAAAGGGATACTTTAATTTTACTTGAGTCACCTGCTGCTCGGCAAATATTTCTCCGTGGCAGGGGGCGATAGCATAATCGGCGCTCTCCAGCAGGCTTTTGTCCAGCAGCGAATCACCGGAGGCCACCATAGGCTCAGAGCGGACCGTACGCCGCACATGGATGATGGCATCGCTCTTGTTGACCGCTTCCGGGACCACATACAGCTTACGGCCCTGCAGTGACACTCTCCAGCCTAACCCGTGCAGACGCTCGGACATATGATTAATCTCATCCAGCGGCAAAAGATCCCGGTACACCATATACGTGAAAAACAGCTCATCACAGTAACGCTCACTGATAATCCATTCTTCGCGGACAACGGACCGGACAATCTGCCTGACCTCTTCCGCCTCAGCTGAACGCTGCAGCACCAGACTGCCGATATGGCTGCGCCATTCCTGATCGACTACCCCATTTACAAGGATATTGCCGCCGTTGCTGGTAACAGCGTAATCCGGGATCAGGGTCTCCTGGAACAGGTTAATCCGCTTGTATTCTGCAATAGTGCGGGTAGTCACCGGCATAAAAATAATATCCGCCGTAAGCTCCTGCAGCAGCTGAAGCGCCCGCCCCGATATATAGGATCTTGTAACTCCATCAATAATCTCCGCAGGCACAAGTCCGGGAGTATCCTCCGGAACACTTAATGCACCAAGGGAATAGATCAGCGTCCGGTCCAAATCACTGGCATAAATCATTCAGACTCCCCTCCCTTCAGCGGTTTAATGATCCCGCAGCAGGAATAGGCCAGCCCCGGATACTCCTCCACCGGAACGCCGCGTTCTTCGGCCAGCAGGAGAATATGGCGCAGATTAGGATTGTCTTTAGTATCGACAATAATTTTCCAGGGTACTCTGCGCAGCAGCACCCGGGTGGTCTCACCTACACCCGGCTTGATCAGATTGATGTTATCTATTCCGAAATGCCCCTGCAGGGTTATAATATCCTGCATTCCCCGCCAGGAAATCTCAGGAGGCGAAGCCCCCATTTCTCCGGCAGCAGCAACGGCTGCTTCTCTTACAGACGCGAAATAGGGAGTAATAGCGTCAATAAACACATTGGAGTAGTCATGCTCAAGCCATTCCTTATAGAACTTCGCGCCATGGAAATCCTCCGGGCCGGTCAGATCGTTCCGCTGCACCGTCCGGCTCAGCAGGCCGGACACCGTAGAATTCAGGCAGGCGCTCGGAATCAGATAATCCTCTCTTGTCCCGAAGGTCCCCGAGCAGTAGCCGGGATCAGCTAATACGGCGAGCTCATCACTGAGCTGTATCCCGTACCTGCTGTAGAACTCCTTGCACGACTCCTGCAATACCCGCGTAATTGCCCCTTTGCCAGTCCATCCGTCCACAAATTGCAGTTTGGCCCCTATGCCATGCTGCTGCAGAATGTAGCGGACAGCATTCATATCAAGGCCTTTGCCGCGGATGATGGAGACACTGTAGTGCGGCAGCTCTGCCCCGTACATCTCAGCAATATAGCGCCTGATCAGCACGCCGATCGGGGTACCGGCCCGGGCCAGGGAGACGAGCACCGTCCCCTCCGTTCCCCGCCGGGCGACAATCCGCTCCGAGACAACGGCTACAGCCAGCGCCACCTTAGCTGCAGACTCCCTTAATGTCTCGCGGAACAGCCCGATGTACTGCTCGGTGGGCTGATATTCCACCGGAAGCATCTCCGAGTAGCTCACTCCCGACTGAATCGCCTTCTCCCGCTCCGCTGTTCCCAGCTCAAGCGCCTCGCTGCTGAGATCCTTCAGCAGAAAGGTAACATCAGACGGGGGATAGCTTCCCAGGCGAACAGGCGGGGCTATTTCCGGACCCAGCACCGTATTCCGCTTATCTGTCCCCTTCATCTGCAGCCTCCTCCGCTTCCTGCCGGGCAGCCAGTACAATAAGATGTACCTTATTACCGGCCAGCCCTTTCAGGATATCCGTCATCGGCTTAATCCGCTGAGCCGGTACATCGCGCTCAAGCAGCACAAAAATATCATCGTATTGGCCGTACTCAACATTGTAAATATAGTTAATGATCGACGGATCACCGGCTGACGGATAGCCGGCCGCACTGCGCACCCCGTAATCCGGCCTGTGCTGCGGATGAATCGGGCTGCGGGTGGAGGACTGGTAGGATACGTCTTCTCCCAGCTCTGCAGCAATTCTCATGGGCAGGTACATGAATTCACCGGTACCCATAACCAGAGCGTGCCGCCCTTCTCGCAGTGCCATAAGCCGCGCCGCTACCCGATGAACCTCCTGGTCGATCAGCCTGTTGTCGGCCGATTCAAGGCCAAAACGCCCGCTCAGCTTCAGATATGGAGATGCATTGATCTCTCCGCAGGAATCGGCGGAGCTGACTTTCAGCCTCTCCAGCGTATCCTCTATATAAGTGGTCACCACAGGTACCCCGGTGTCCAGGTCTGCACCGCCTTTGCCGGCTTCCGTCTCCAGCAGCGGTGTTCCTTCAACCTGAATCGTCCCCTGCAGCAGCGATATTGCGCTTATCCGGATTCCAAGCTCCTGCTCCAGATCACGGTATGCCTGGATATTGGCCGCGCTTCTCCAGTCCAGCAGGGAAGCCACCACATATTCCCGGCGCGGGAATTTGGCCTGAATATCCCGGATAATATTAATAGCTGTGTTCCCGGTTGTAATCTCGTCATCGACCAGAATAACCGGCTCTTCGCCGGACAGCATGCCCGGATGCAGCGCATAGCAGAGATGGTCTACCGCATGGGAATGCTCTTCTTCAAAGCTGATGACGGAGGTAAGCTCCGGAATATCCTCACGGGTAGTATGAATATAAGACGCGCCGCCGGCAAAAAGGTTGTACATACTATGACCCAGTGCGGTAGCGGTTTCGGCAAAGCCGATAAAAACAACGGGGCGCGGAAGCGTAAGCTGCGCCGCCAGCAGCTCGCGGTAAGCCTCCTCGGCATACTGCGGATGAAGCAGGCCATGCACCGCCTGATCCAGCAGCTTGTCCATTGCGGCGGTCTCCGCGCTCATTTCACGGTACAGGAGCAGGCCAAGTGCAGCCCCGCTAAGCAGCGGAGTATAGGGGTTAACGGGAATATGCTTGCCGAGCACCTTGCTGACAAAGAGGAAGGAGCGCTTCTTATTAATCCGGGCCGCCATCAAAAATAAGGATTCGGCCGGCATCTGAAAGGGGTTGGAGGTCTCGGTTACCGTAACCTGCAGATTGTCGACAATATTAAACGTGTGAATATTCATTTTCGGGTAGCAGGCAGGCAAAATGCTGTTCTTCATGTAACACCCCGTATACTTGAGATCGTTGTACAATACGCTTCGCCCAGTTCAAATGCGGCTTGATTTCATTCATCTTGTTAAAATATTCACTTTTAAACACGCCGCG
This sequence comes from Paenibacillus sp. FSL R7-0273, assembly GCF_000758625.1. Lineage (NCBI taxonomy): Bacteria > Bacillati > Bacillota > Bacilli > Caryophanales > Paenibacillaceae > Paenibacillus > Paenibacillus sp. FSL R7-0273. The sequence continues at coordinate 353,608 of NZ_CP009283.1, read as the reverse complement.
GCTGCCGTCATTACTCCCGATAATGCCCAGGGCATCGACATACTCCTCGTGCATAACCGAATATATAGCCTGCACCGGTCTGAGCTGGGAAGGATGAATAATCGTCTTGCCTACAATCCCGTTCTCCTTGTCCAGCTTTACCTCGCGGATCAGGCCGCCGGCTGCGCCGGAGTAGAGGCTCACTTCCCGGGGCTGTCTGCCGAAGGATTCATCGAAAGAGCTGAGCTGCGGACGGAGGCTGCGGCGTGCCCTGTTGCCGAAATATTCCCATACCGGTCCAGATATGACATAGCCGTCCTCTACCCGGCCAAATACATTGATCATATCCGAGATGCAGTCACGGACGGGAGCAAGCTCATAGATACTGATATCCGGGCTGCGGCGCAGCCCGAACAGGCTCGAGAAGTCAGTCGCCCCGATTCTGACATTCAGTACATAATCACGGTAGTCGCCCAGCAGGTCACGGATGGCCAGCAGGCTGTCCAGCCGGCTCTCCCGGTAAATAATCGGAGCACTCTCCAGAATCGGCATGCCGTACAGCACAGGGGCATCATAACCGCGCGAGCTGTTATAGTCAGCAACGGCTTCAAAGAAATCGGCTCCGTTCTCAGCCGTAAATTTAGGAAAGACAAAGCCGGTAAGCATAGTAATCAGCGGTCCCAGCCGGAAAATCAGCTGCTGCAGCTGCTCCGGATTCCGCACACGGATAAAAATCAGCGGAAGACTGTTCACAGGGTCAGGCTCGTTATCCGCATAGGCAGACAAAAAGGACAGATGCCGGATTACTGACTCCTCGGCGAAGCAGACTTCACCGTCACCGATAGCATCCTCCAGATCGATAATTACAGTCACGAGTCCCTCTGCCCTCAGCTTCAGGATATCTTCCGCCACACTCGTACGGGTTGCCGGCATATACAGTGCTGCGCCGACGGCATAGGCCAGCAGCTCTTTAGGGGTATATTGATTAAATGTAACAGGCGGAGAATAGAATAATAACGCTTCTTGTTCCTTAGTCAGGTAATCGAAGTATTTCAAAGGCCGCTCCCCCTAATAGTTGTGCAAAACATGCAAAAAAATAGAACGGCCTCTCCTTATAGAGAGCTGCAGAACCGCTTAAGCCGTCCTGTCGGGGACGGCTGCCGGCTTACTCAAATACAAGCAAAGGCCATGCTACTACATATACGATTACCCGGACAACGGGGCCGGCACCACGACTCTTTGTGAAGGCCCCCCACCTTAAAGCTTTTACTGTTAAGCCTGTCTGTCTATCTCCTTCTTTTTCTTCGCGGAGCTGTACAGCATGGTCCCGACGAAGACCGCAATCAGAACGGTGAAGAACACCACATGCGGCAGCTCATATCCGAAGGCTCCGGCAAGCATCTTGCCGGCAATTATAGCAATCAGCAGGAATGCTGCCTGCTCCAGCTCGGGGAATCTCGCAATTAGCTTGAGGAATACCTGCGCTACTCCGCGCATCATCAGCACGCCGAGAATACCGCCCAGGAACAGCACCCATACTTCACTGCTCAGACCGAAGGCTGCAATAACACTGTCTATACTAAAAGCAATATCCATTAATTCAACAAGGAGAACCGTCTTCCAGAAGGAGGCGCCTTTGTTTTCCTTATGTCCTTCTTCTCCGCTGCCCTTAAATAATCCTTTATATGCGATGTAAAAGAGATACAGGGCTCCCAGAACTTTTACAAGCGTAAACTCAATCAGATAGGTTCCGAGTCCGATTGCCAGGAATCTGAACACATAGGCGCCCAAAATTCCGTAGAAGAGTGCCTTCTTCTGCTGCTCCTTCGGCAGATGCCTGACCATAACCGCAAGCACCAGCGCGTTATCCGCAGAGAGCAGCCCCTCCAGCAGAACCAGACTGCCGATAATCCCCCAGCTGACCGGATCGGACAAGGTTGCCGCTATATCGCCCCAGGAAAAGAAGTGTCCATAATTGTCACTGATGCTTCTGAAAAACTCACTTAGCCATCCCATTCATAATGCGCCTCCGCAAAATATAATCACTATTTACTGCCAGCTACCCAGCGCAGTCCCCAGCTGTAGGCCTGATCCATTTCCTGATGGCCGCTGAAATATTGCACGAGCCGCTCGATACTGAACGTTTCATCGCCGACATTCTGTATAAGCGCAATCGCACACATTCCCTTGCGGTTGTTATGCTCATCCAGGTTCACGATGATATCAGGCCCGTCGCCCTGATGGATCGTAACAACACCGTCCGCTTCAGACCAATGGGTAACTCCCTGATAGATAAAAGAAAAGATCAGAACCCTTTTGATTTCGGCCACCCTGCTGCCGTTAATCCGCAGATTCTCGCCCGACTTCACCGAGCCTGTCCGGTCGTCGCCATCAAGCATAATAAAGGGAGGCTGCTGAAGGCTGCCAAACGCCTTGCCAAGCGCCTGAACAACACCTTTTCTGCCATCTTTTAATTCATACAGGCAGGCGAGATCAAGATCTACTCCGCCTTTACGGCTGAACAGTCCTCCGCTTTGCCTCTGATTCCAATTCAGATTAATCAGCACTTCCCCCAGGCCGGAGGCCGATTTCTTCAGATTAATCGAATCGCCCTTCTTCTTCAGTTCAATCTTTTTGAGATTAAGCTGAGGCGGCGGCGATGGTACCGGAGCAGGGGGCGGGGCAGGTGCTGGAGCCGGGCGCGGAGGCGGATTGTCCGCTTTGGGAGCAGCTGGCTCATCCTCCACCTCAATGCCGTAATTTCCGCATAATGCCTTAAGTCCGCCTTCAAAGCCGGCTACAATCGCGCTAAACTTCCAGTCCGAGTTATATCTATATAATTCTCCTACTACAACGGCCGTTTCCACAGAGAAATGATTTCCAAGATTACATCGCATTAGTTCCTCGCCGGTTGCCCGGTTCAGAATCCGGCAATGAGCATTGCTCATCTGGCCAAAGGTCTGCCTTCGGCTCTCCCCGTTATACAGTGTAACGGCAAATGCGATCCTCATCGTGTCAGAGGGGACCTTGCCCAGTTCAATTTCGAAGTGCTTCAGGCCGCCTGATCCGCCGGCCGGCACATCCTTGTAGCGGATGAACGGTGTAACCGGATTGTTATAAAAGATCAGATCATCGTCACCGCTGACCTTAGCCTGTGCTCCCAGCAGAAACGCCGAAGCATCAATTTCCATATCAGCCGGAGCGTGCCAGCCGATTTCAACAACAAGCGATTGGATTCCCGGATTCCCGCGCGTCAGATCTACCTTCTGACCCTTCACTGCTTCTATGCTCATATGCCTAAGCCACCTTTGAACGAATAGCTGAAAGTTATTAAGCAACCGATAAATTTATAAACTCTATATTATTTAAAAAGGGCAGGATCACTAGGGATCCCGCCTTTGAAACGAATACAGCCGTTATTGCGCATCCAGCCCGTAATTCCGGCACAGTGCACTGAGTCCGCCGGTGAAGCCGCTGCCCACCGCCTGGAACTTCCAATCCGCACCATGGCGGTAAAATTCACAGAATACCACAGCTGTCTCTGTCGAGAAATCCTCGCCGAGATCAAACCGCAGAATTTCCCGTTCACTTACAGCATCGACCACCCGTACAAATGCATTGGAGACCTGCCCGAAATTCTGGGCGCGGCTCTCAGCATCATAGACGGTTACTGTAATGCCGACGCGCTGAATGTTGGCGGGAACCTTGCTGAAATCAACCAGGATCTGCTCATCATCACCGTCGCCTGCACCTGTCCGGTTATCGCCGGTATGCGTTACGGAGCCCGCACCGCCGCTCGGATTATTGTAGAATACAAAATCATCCTCGCCTTTGGCCTTACCGTCTTCATGAAGCAGAAACGCAGAGGCATCCAGGTCAAAATCCTTGCCTCCGCTGTATCTGTTCGTATCCCAGCCCAGCCCTACTACCACCTTCGTCAGACCCGGATTCGTCTTGGTCAGATCAATCCGCTGTCCTTTGGAAAGACTGATTGTCACTGGCTAAACCCTCTTTCCTGTTTTATTGCAGACCGTAGTCACGGGTAAGGCCGGCCAGACCGTCCTTGTAGCCGCTGCCGATCGCACTGAATTTCCATTCGCCGGCATTACGGTACAGCTCACCTACAACAACTCCGGTTTCAACGGAGAAATCCTCGCCGAGGTCAAAACGGATCAGCTCTACATTGCTTTCTTCGTTCACGATACGCACGTAAGAACGGGAAACCTGTCCGAAATTCTGGCTTCTCTGCTCAGCTTCATAGATTGTAATCGTGAAAGCTACCTTCTCCACATCCGCAGGGATGCTCTTCAGGTCGATATCAATCACTTCATCGTCTCCGTCGCCTTCGCCTGTACGGTTGTCACCGGCATGAACAACAGAGCCGTTCTCGTTCTGCTTGTTATTAAAGAAGATGAAGTTGGTTTCCTTATCCACTTTACCGTTTGCATTGGTCAGGAACACGGAAACGTCAAGGTCAAAATCTTTACCGCCGTCATATTTGTTGGTATCCCAGCCGAGACCCACTTTAATCTTGGACAGGCCCGGATTTGTTTTGGTCAGATCGATTTTTTGCCCTTTGGATAAGTTAATTGCCATTATAAATAACCTCTCTTCTATTAGGATTAGTTAGCTTTCATTGATTAAATGTAGCGTTCAGCCAGCTGGTTAATATGTGCTGCATGGGCTCCTTCGCCGATCGCCGCGAATTTCCATTCGTCACCGTGGCGGTAGAGCTCCCCGCAAATAAGCGCCGTAAAGCCTGTGTAATTATCAGTCAGATTAAACCGTACAAGCTCACTGCCGCCGGCTCCGTTGATAATCCGGATATACGCGGATTTGATCATTCCGAAATCCTGCTTGCGGTTAACCGCATCATAAATGTTAACCACCACGAGCACCCGGTGCACATCCGCAGGAACCGCCTTCAGATTAACCTTGATCTGCTCGTCATCACCGTCGCCGTCGCCGGTCAGGTTATCTCCTGAATGAACAACCGAATTATTGGGATTCTGTTTGTTGTGGAAGCATACCAGGTTCGTCTTGTTCAGCAGCTTGCCGCCCTCGCTGAGCAGGATGGCCGAAGCATCACAGTCCACATTGGCCTGTTTCTTCACACCGAAGAAGCCGCGGGCAGGCTCAGCCGGGTCCCAGCCCAGACCTACAACAACATTAGTCAGTCCGGCATTTCCTTTAGTCAGATCAATCTTCTGTCCTTTTACGAGATTAATTCCAGCCAACTTAAAATACCTCCGTTCCCAATAAAAATTACAGCCTGCAAGTCTAGCATGAGGATGTTCTATCAGTGATACGGGCTAAACCCCGTTTCGTTTCACCATTCTTCAGTAAATATCTGCAACTCTTAAAGGCTGAATTCACCCGGGTTAAGCCCCAGCACACCGCAGATATGACGGACAATTGCCTTCTCATGCTCGTCAAAATCACCGTCAGCCGCACCGATCGCAGAGCAGACGCCGACAATAACACGGCCGACCTCAGGCTTGCCGCTGAATTTGGCTATGGCCTTCAGCGCTTCCTGCTTTCCGATTTCCGGAGAGAAATCAAAATTGCTGACATAGAAGTTAAATTGGGTGATGACCTCTCTCATGTCAAACACCTTAAGCTCATTGCTGAGGTTCATATAACCGGCCATCTTGTTCTTCTCGGCTTCCTCAATCTTGCCGTCAGCTGCAGCTACCAGGGCGCAGCCTGCAACCACCGCATTCATAAAGTCTTTATTTTTAAATTTTTTAACCTGCTCGGTCAATCCGCTTTTAGTCGTGTTCAGCCAATTTTTGAATGTGCTCATCGTATTCTCCTTCTATCATGTTAAATGATGATAAACAAAAGATAGCAGAGAGCCTCCTCTCCGTCATTCCGACAGATATTTGCTGTATTCCTCGGCATTCAGCCTACCATTCTAATATAACCGATTGAATAGCAATATTCTAGTTTGCCAGATTTTCACAGCACCTTGGAGAGGAATTCACGGGTACGCTCATGGGAAGGACTGCCAAACAGCTGCTCCGGCACGCCTTCTTCCACGACAACCCCCTGCTCCATGAACAGGACCCGGTCTCCCACTTCACGGGCAAAGCCCATCTCATGCGTAACCACAACCATGGTCATTCCCTCACGGGCCAGATCCTTCATAACGGCCAGCACCTCGCCGACCATTTCCGGGTCCAGCGCCGAGGTGGGCTCATCAAAGAGCATAATCTTCGGTTCCATGGCCAGCGCCCGGGCAATCGCCACCCGCTGTGACTGTCCCCCTGACAGCGAAGCCGGGTACACCTCAGCCTTTTCACTAAGTCCGACTTTCTGCAGCAGCTCCAGCGCCTTCTCGCGCGCTTTATCCTCAGGCCATTTACGGACCTGCACCGGAGCAAGCATAATATTCTCGATCACGGTTTTGTGCGGGAACAGATTGAACTGCTGGAACACCATCCCGACCTCCGTACGGATATCGTTAATCCTTGTGTTTTTGTTCATCAAGGAAGTGCCTTCAATGATAATCTCGCCGCTTTGCGGCTGCTCCAGCAGATTAAGGCAGCGCAGTAAGGTCGATTTTCCCGAGCCGGACGGTCCGATAACGACCACAACCTCCTGGCTGTGAATATCAACGTTAATATCTGTCAGCACCTGATGATCCCCAAAAAATTTGTTTAAATGTCGTACATTGATGATCGGCTCCATACTTAGGTTACACCTTCCGTTCAATATAATTGAGCAGCTTGCTGAGGGAATAGGTAAGGACGAAGTAGATAAGCGCAGCAGTCAGATACGGCTCCCAAATCCGCAAATACTGGCCTTTCATGGTGTTGCTCCAGAACATAATTTCAGGTGCCGCCACCAGGGCCAGCAGGGAGGAATCCTTAACCAGAACGATAAACTCATTCCCGAAGGCCGGAACCATTCGCTTAATGGCCTGCGGCAGAATAATGAAACGCATAGCCTGCCACTTGCTCATGCCAAGTGATAACGCCGCTTCACGCTGTCCGGGGTCGATCGACTGGATGCCTGCACGGAAAATCTCCGCAGAATACGCGGCAGAATTCAGTGACAGCGCAATGAACGAGGTCATTAAAACATTGGTTGTCCCGTAAAAAGCCGGAATCAGTCCGAAATGTACAATCAGAATCTGCACATACAGCGGTGTTCCCCGGAAAAAGTTGATATACAAATGAAACGGCCAGCGGTAAATGGCTCTTGGCGCCATTTTGCCGAATCCGATACCCAGACCCAGAACAGAGCCGATCAGGATGGAAACAATAGATACCCCGATCGTAAACAGCGTCCCTCTTAAAAAGACCGGTAAATAATGAACAATGAGGTCAAATCTGAAATCCATAGAACTCTTCCCTTCTCTTCTGCTGCTTTCTTCTCTATATAATCCTTTTCAAAAAAAGAAGCATGCGCAATAGCAATCATTACGCATGCTTTGATGTTTACCAGAGCTTCCTATTCCGCACTCAGCAGTGCAGCTGTATCCGGCTCTTCACCGAACCATTCCTTGTAGATCTCTGCATATTTGCCGTTCTCGATAACGGTCTTGATAGCCGGGTCCAGCTTTGCTTTCCACTCGCTGCCCTTCGGATACAGTACGCCGTAGTACTCGGAGCCGAAGTTCTCTTTGTCCAGAATTCCTGTCAGCTTCTCGTTCGGATTGTTCTTGATATATTCATTTACAATTGCAATATCCGCAACAACTGCATCTGCACCGCCGGCATTCAGCTCCATCAGGGCCACCGCGTTGCTGTCAAAACGCTTGAGGTTAGTGTTGTCGACACCCATAATATCGCTCATCAGAGTATCAGCAGTCGTCGCACCCTGTACGGCCACAACCTTATCCTTCAGGTCGAGCGCGCTCTTGATGTCACTGCCTTCCTTAACCATGATCATATTGGTGGATTCAAAATAAGGAATGGAATAATCGTAGGTTTCCTTACGTTCATCTGTAATGGATACTGAGGATACGCCGGCCTGATATTCCGTTCCCTGCTGTACGCTTGTGAGCATGGTATCCCAGCCGGTATTGGTAATGGTGTATTTCACTCCCGCTTCTTCCATTACCGCTTTGATGAAATCAATATCAAATCCCTTGATCTTATCCGTATCCATATACTCCATCGGCGCGTAGCTTGCATCTGTGGCAATTTTGATACTCTCTCCCGCAGCCGCATTGCCGCCTGCAGCATTATTCGAGCCGCAGCCCGCCATCGTTAACATAAAACATGCAGCTAAAGCTGACATCGCCCACTTCTTCCCGATCCCCATACTCCAATCCCCCTACTTTTTTGTAAAAATACTTAAAGAGATTTTATCAGATTAAAGCAGTGGTGACAATTAACTTTTCCCATATACGTTAGGTTACATGACATGTTATCGAAAATTTGTAACATTTACTCCCGTTGAAAACAATTCTCTTCCTATTAAAATCTTGAAAACACAAAAAAGGCTACCTCCGGAGAGATAGCCTCATAGCCTCACAATATATTTTGTTTCTGTTAAAAAGTCAGATCCCCGTCATAGGAAGCAATCAGCCGGTAAAGCTCAGGACGGCGGTCACGGAAGATGCCCCACTCAATCCGGCCGACCTCCAGCGCATCCAGATCAAATTCACTGACCAGCACCGCCTGCTCATCGCGCCCGGCCTCAACAATCTTGTTGCCCTGCGGTCCCGCAATGAACGACGAGCCGTAGAAGTTGATGCTGGACTCCTCATCGCTCTCCTCGCCGATCCGGTTGGAGGCAATGACAGGAATCAGGTTAGCCGCAGCATGCCCCAGCATGCACGTCTGCCAGTGATCCTTCGAATCAATCGAGCCGTCCTGCGGCTCAGAACCGATGGCTGTCGGGTAGAACAGAATTTCAGCGCCCATCAGGCTCATTACGCGGGCCGCTTCCGGGTACCATTGATCCCAGCAGACGCCTACGCCGATTTTGGCATAGCGGGTATTCCATACCTTAAAGCCGGTGTCACCGGGATTAAAGTAGAATTTCTCCTCATATCCAGGCCCGTCCGGAATATGGCTCTTGCGGTATTTGCCCAGCACTGTACCGTCAGCATCGATAACGGCCAGTGAGTTGTAGCGTGCGTAGTTCTTTTTCTCATAAAAGCTGATCGGCAGCACCACCTGCAGCTCTTTGGCAACGGCTTTAAAGTGATTCACTGCCTTGTTGCTCTCAAGCTCAGTGGCATACGCGTAATAGTCGGATTTCTCCTTCTGGCAGAAATACGGGGTCTCGAACAGCTCCTGCAGCAGAATGATCTGGGCTCCCTGCGCTGCCGCTTCCCTCACCAGAACCTCTGCCTTGCGGATATTCTCATCAATGTCACCGGAACAGCTCATTTGCGTTGCGGCTACTTTTACTTTTCTCACTATTCAGTCCTCCTTGCAAAATTCAGTTATTTCCGTGCAGGCATCTGCTGCGTGGTGCAGTGTACATTTCCGCCTTCGCCGATTACGGCCATACCGTTTACTGTACGGATTCTTCGGTCAGGGAAAAGGGCCGAAAGCTGCTGCTCGGCAAGCTTATCCGTCTCTGCTGCTGTCCCCCCGAACACCGGCAGAATAATGCCGCCGTTGACGAAGTAGAAGTTCAGATAGCTTAGCGTCAGCCGGCTGTCTTCATAGTCCACACGCGGAGGCTGCTGAATCGGAATAATCTCCAGCTTCCGCCCCTTGGCGTCTACCGCTTGCTCCAGAATGCGCAGATTCTCCCGGGTAATCTCATAATTCTCGTCCTGCGGATCATCACAGACCTGGATAATAACCTTACCCGGTGCTGCGAAGCAGGCAATATTGTCAACATGGCCGTCGGTTTCATCACCGCTGAGACCGCGCTTCAGCCAGATAATAGACTCTGTCCCGGTGAACTGGCGCACATACTCCTCGATTTCCGGGCGGCTCAGCTCGGGGTTGCGGTTCGTATTCAGCAGGCACTCCTCAGTAGTAATCAGTGTTCCTTCGCCATCGGTGTGGATCGATCCGCCCTCCATAACAAGCGGCGCATCAAAGCGCTCCACCTGCAGGGATTCAAGAATCTGCGGCGCTACCTCATCATCAAGATCCCAAGGCATATATTTGCCGCCCCAGGCGTTAAACTTCCAGTTCACACCGGCGAGCTTACCGTCTTCAGCTGCTACAAAGGTCGGACCGTTATCGCGCAGCCAGGCATCATTATGGCGGACCGGAAGAAGCGTAACGTTCGCACCAAGCCCCAGAGCCTCTACCGCTTCCAGTTCTTCGGGATTTACAATTACTGTAACTGGCTCAAACTCGGCAATAGCCTTTATAATTTCAGCATAGCCTTCGCTTACGGATCTGTAGTTGTCCGGAAATACCATGGATGCCTGCACCGGCCAGGAGATGAAGGTCCGTTCATGCTGCTCCCATTCTGCCGGCATTGTATAGTTCATATCTTTTGGATACATTCGTTAGATACCTCTGTCAGTTAAATTTGAAGCAGCTTGACCCTGCAAAAAGCTCCTTACCCATCATACAATAATATAAGGACACGCTCAATTGGCAGAAATCTGCATGATTTCACATATCCGTCTTAACTCTAATATTGACCAATGTTACATTTTGCATAATACTGGAAGATGTATATTTATTACCGGTTCCACAGCGTGAAAGGTGGTCATCATTTGGAAGCTGCATCCACGATCCTAGCAGAGCTTGAAGATTATATGAAGCGTGAAGCTCTAACCATATCTAAATTTGCCGCGCGCTCAGGAATGAATTCCGGCACATTAAGCAACGTTATTCAAGGCCACCGTCCAATTGCCATGCAGCAGCTGGACCGGATTACCCTGGCTATGGATCTGCCTGAAGGGTATTTTTATGAACTGTATGTTGATAATTATATAATTAATGGTGCACCGGACTGGCGGAGGATCGGCCCTCTGCTTCAGCGCTGCGCAGAGCTTAACAAGCTGGACTCCATTAACCGGGTCGTGCAGCATATTATGGACAAGCTAATTTATGCCCCTATGCTGTTCGATACGGCAGAGGAGCTTTTCTCCCAGGGCCGTTCAGCCGCCGCCGCCCTGATGTACGAGAGCGTCGCCGAAGGAGAACGGTTCCAGCACTCTGAACGACTGGCTCTCTGCCGGTACAGATTGTTTGTCATCGGACTCGGCGACAGCCAGGATGCCAATCTGCACGCCGCCAACCAATTTGAGCCTTACGTCGAGCGTCTGGACGAAGCCGACCAGCTCGATGCGCTCAAGCATCTGGCTGATGTCTTTGCCTCCATGCACCGCTGGGAAAAGGTTAATGAGCTGGCCGAGCTCCTCGGGCAGAAGGCCACTCTGCAATATAAGCATCTCAAAAAGGAATCAAGGCAGAAGCAGCCGAGCCGTCCGCTTATTTACTATATTTTATATGCTAATCTATCCAAAGCCGGAGTCTGCGATGAGCGCGGTGAATACCAGAGGGCTCTATATTATACTTCGTTATATAGTGATGTTAGCTGGATGAAATCCCCTTTGAGCAAGGAAGAACAGCAGGTTGTCGAGCAGTTCCAGGAATGGGCCCACGCTAACACCTATCTATATCGGCTAATGTCCGGAGAGATTGAGGTACTGCCCGAATACATCAGCTATATCGAGAACAAGGAGAATGAAATCCCATCGGCCCTGTACAAAATTATTCAGGCTGCCAACCGTTACGAATTCGAAATCGATGAGATTCTGGAGCGTTTTAGAAATCACAGAGACTATCGGAAACAGCAGAGCCGTCTTGGAAAGTTCACCCAGCAGTTAACCGGTGACAGGCATACACGGTTCATGACAGAGCTGGCTTTGTATCATTTAAAACATAAAAATTTTGCTGCTGGCTTTCATTATCTATTAGAGGGTTTGGAATCATCTGTTATTATAAAGAGTGACTCCAACATCGTCCGATGTGTCGGAATCTTCGAAAAATACCGGCCGTCCGCCTTGCCGGAGCACATTCTGAGATATACAAATTCAATGAGCGAGGTGTACAGAATTAATGAAAAGAAAGATGGCCTTATTGATGTCATTAACTAGTATGGCAATTGTACTGTTCTCCACCAGCAATGCAGTTGAGGTAATATTCCAGACGCTTACACACGGCTGGGGAGGTTAATTATACTTAAACTCTATTGATGCACTATCCGGCCATCGGCTGGATGATGCAGAATTGCTTTAAAATGAACACAAGAGGGAGCCGCGTTATGATGCGGCTCCCTCTTTGTGTCTGGCATGCACGGCTCAGCTTCCCTCACCGTTGCTGGCAGCGGACTGACTTTTACAGCCTGATCTGCTTCACAGTCCCCCCGTCAAAGTCCCTGATCGTAAATACCCCGTCTGCGAGAACGCCGTAGGAATGTGGATTACCCTCTTTAGGCAATGAGATAGAGCCCGGATTCAGCACATAAATGCCTTCCTTAAGGTCAGCTACCGGAAGATGTGTATGCCCCTGGATAAAAACATCGCCCGGCGCCAGCGGCGGCAGCTGTTCGATGCTGAAGCCGTGTCCGTGGGTGGCATAAATCTTCCGGCCTTCATGCAGGATCAGCACATAATCACCCATCATCGGGAACTGCAGCAGCATCTGGTCGACCTCGGCATCGCAGTTGCCGCGTACAGCAGCCAGTGATTTGCCGTAGGCGTTGAGCCGGGCGGCAACCCCCTGCGGGTCATATCCCTCCGGCAGCGGATTGCGGGGACCGTGATACAAGAAATCACCCAGAATAACAAGCGTATGCGGCTGCTCCTCTTCGGCCTTGGACAGAGCCTTCTCCAGCCAGTACAGCGAGCCGTGGATATCAGAGATAAACATCAATTTCATTGTGCAGACTTCCTTTCGGTTGGTTCCTTATCCTTATTATCTTATCGCTCCCGGCAGGAGCATGCAAAACAGGACGCCGCGGGCGTCCTGCACTTAACTTATCAATAGCTGCGTTACTTGGGCAGATCGGAGGCTCCCATTAAATAACGGTCAACCTCCCGGGCTGTCTGCCGGCCCTCCTGAATCGCCCAGACCACCAGACTCTGTCCGCGGCGCATATCACCGGCTGCAAATACACCCTCAACATTGGTGGCCTGCACTCCGAATTCAGCCTTGGCATTGGAACGCTCATCCCGCTCGATGCCGAGCTGATCCAGCAGCGTATTCTCCGGCCCGGTGAAGCCCAGCGCCAGCAGTACAAGCTGTGTCTTAATTACTTCTTCACTACCCGGCACTTCCTGCGGCACGATCCGTCCCTGCTCATTCCGCAACCATTCAATTTTGACCGTATGCAGCTCCTGCACATATCCGCCGTCATCGCCAACGAACCGCTTAGAAGAAACGAGATAGCGGCGCGGGTCCTCCTTATACAGGGCTGCCGCCTCATGCTGGCCGTAATCCACCTTCAGCACCTTCGGCCATTCCGGCCAAGGGTTGCCCGGCTGGCGGGTCAGCGGAGACTGCGGCATAATCTCCAGCTGGATGACGCTGCGGCAGCCGTGGCGGATCGAAGTCGCCACACAGTCTGTACCTGTGTCACCACCGCCGATGACAACGACATCCTTGCCAGCCGCAGACAGGTATTCTCCGTCGGCCAGGCCGGAGTCCAGCAGACTCTTCGTGTTCAGCGTCAGGAACTCCATCGCCTGATGGATGCCGCGCAGCTCACGCCCTTCAATCGGCAGGTCACGCGCCTGCGTAGAGCCTCCGCACAGGACAACAGCATCATTCTCCTCCTGCAGCTGCGAAGCGGCAATATCCTTGCCGATTTCAGTACGTGTCACAAAGGTAATACCCTCAGCGGCCAGCAGATCCACCCGGCGCTGAACGGTTTGCTTATCCAGCTTCATGTTCGGAATTCCGTAGGTCAGCAGGCCGCCGATGCGGTCAGCACGTTCGTATACGGTCACCGTATGTCCGGCTTTGTTGAGCTGGGCGGCGCAAGCGAGCCCTGCCGGACCTGAGCCGACAACAGCTACCCGCTTCCCGGTCCGCACCAGCGGCGGCTCAGGAAGGATCCAGCCCTCGGCAAAGCCGCGGTCTACGATCGAGCGTTCAATCGTCTTAATGGTTACCGGGCTGCCGTTCATTCCCACAGTGCAGGCACCTTCGCACGGGGAAGGACAGACGCGTCCCGTAAATTCAGGAAAGTTATTCGTTTTATGCAGCCGCTTCAGGGCAACCTGCCAGTTGCCGCGGTATACCAGGTCATTCCATTCAGGGATCAGATTATGCAGCGGACAGCCGGAGGCCATCCCCGACAGCAGGCGTCCTACATGGCAGAACGGCGTTCCGCAGTCCATGCAGCGCGCCCCCTGCTCCTTCAGCTTATCCTCATCCATCGGCAGCAAAAATTCATCCCAGTTCTTAATGCGCTCCAGCGGCTCGCACTCTGCGGCGGTCTGCCGCTGATATTCGATAAATCCGGTTGCTTTACCCATTCCTAGTCATCCTCCGAGTTTCTCTGATTGGCCGCCGGTTTATAGCATTAGCGGCATTCTTGCCCATTCGGCGCCAAAAAGATAGTTACTCTTTGTCACCGGCTGATCATTTGATACTGTAAAGCAGCAAAGTAGTGCCTATATATTATCATCGATTCTTTGCCGCCTAAATGAGCAATGTCACTTTTTTAATTAAAATTACGGGGATGGGTAAAGCTGCTCAGGAAAGCCTTAACGGGCCTTAACGGGCCTTAACGGGCTTTTACCAGATTATATACCGAGCCGAATATGCCGAGCAGAATGCCGGTTACCGGAAATACGATCCAGTTAATGTCCCAGCGCTGGAAAACAAAGCCGCTAATCAGAAAAATGCAGGTAGCGAGCGGCCAGACAATAGCAGCGATTGAGCCCATGATGCGCTTCTCTTCTTTTTTTTCAGGAGGGAGCTCGGTATATTCCCCTTCCTTGAGCAGAAAGCTGAAGCTCTCCTTGATTGTTCCGTAGTAGATGAACAGAAAGACTGCAAGTGCGATGAGCAAGAGCATGATAGCCGCACCATAACCCGTAGTGTCCTCACTAACGGCAGCCCAGATAATAACCAGAACCGGTGATACTACACAAAGACAAATGCCAAGCGTCAGCGACAGGGTATAGGTGGGAGTATATGCACGTCTGCGCTGCTCAAGCTCTGTCCGCAAAAAGTAAGGCAGATTAAAGCCCTTTTCCAGATATTTAAATCTGTCCGTAATAGAGCTGCTGTAAATGAACATGCCTACCGCAAGAGCTATCAGCACCAGCAATATACTTACACCGATTATTCCAGCGGTATCCTCCGAGAGTACCCCGCGCAGAAAGCCGAATTCAGCAAGGGTAACAAGAACGATCAGCAGCGCAGGACCGATCATGCACAGCATGACACCGATCCCGACCATGAAGCCGGCCTTCTTCTTAGCCATTGTATAGCTCCAGGTATCCTCAGGCGCAAGCAGCGGAAGCAGCGTATCCTCCCCGCCCTTGACCAGTTCAAGCTCTTCAATCAGCTCATCAATGTTGCCGAATTCGGAAATAACGATGCCTACCGCTTCGTTTTCCGATTTGCCTTCTTGTTTGAGCTCATGATATTTCTCCTCCATGTTGGCAAGCAGATCCTGCTTCAGATTGTACGTCTGCTCTGTCCTGGGCAGAGAAGCGAACATATTATTCAAATATGCGGCTATTGTATCCATGTCACTACAGCTCCTTTATAAATTTATTAACAACCTCTTGCGTGACCTTCCATTCTGCACATTTCTCCCGGTAGTAAGCCAGACCCAGCGGTGTAATGCGGTAATAGGTGCGTCTCTTCCCAAACGTCTCATCCAGAAAAAAAGAGTCGATATATCCGTTCTTCTCAAGCCGGGTGAATGCGGAGTAAAGAGTGGTCTCCTTCATGACATACTTCTCGTCTGACAGCTTCCTGATGTTCTTGGATATTTCATATCCGTAAGATTCGCCATCAAGCAGCATGTAGAGAATAAGGGTATCGTTATAGCCCCGGATAACATCACTGCTGATCAAGAGTGGTCCTCCTTAACATGTTTATTACTTCATCTGTCGTAGTAATTGAATTGTAGCACAGTTACTACGACAGGTGAAGTACTTTTCCATAAAATAGGCTTGTTCAGGCAAAAAAATACGGATGCCCTCCCTATTCAGGAGCAGCATCCGTTATTTGTCTATCAAAGCTGTTAAAATGTATAGCTATGGCTATACAGCGAGTACAACCATACCTGTTCCGGTAACGTTCAGCACACCGCCCGCAAGCTTGGAGACCAGCTCGCCGCCGAACAGAATGCCCCATTCGCCAAGGGCCGGCAGCTTGAGGGTAGTGCCTGCCGGATTGGCATTATAGAGCACATACAGATGCTCTGCGGCATCCCCTCCGGCATGGTCCCGCAGTGTATAAGCCACTGCACCGGCCGGCGACTGCTCAAACATCAGCTGTGTGCGGATTTCCTCCGCAGTGCGCAGCCGGAAGGCCGGATGGGCCCTCCGCAGCGCAATCAGGCGCTTCATGTAATCAACATCGCCGGCATGGGCGGCGCAGCGCTCCCAGTCCATCCAGTTGACCTCTACCGGCGACTTATAGCTGTTCTCTACGCCATCCTTGGTGCGCATGAATTCCTGTCCGGCATGCAGGAACGGAATCCCCTGGCTGGTCAGCACCATTGCGGAGGCCAGGCGGTGCATGGCTGCACGGTCCGTATCACGCTCTCCCGGGGTGGACAGCACGATTTTGTCCCAGAGTGTATGATTATCATGGCATTCCACAAAGTTCACACACTGCCGGGGCTCATCGGCAAACTGTCCGGAAGCCTGCTCGTGCACGATGCCCCCGGTAATCCCCGTCTTTACCTCCTGCTCCAGTCCATGCTTACCGCTGATAAACCCCCGCTCCCCGTAGCGGAAGATATTACCCTTCACCGCATCACGGAAGCCGTCGTTGAAATGGCCGATACCCGGCAGACTAGCCGCATTGCTCTGATCGGCCAGCTTCCCGGGCGCAAGCTCCGTATCCATAATCCAGCCCTCACCGATCGTCATAATCGAAGGGTCAAGCTGATCCAGACGGCGGCGGATCTCCTGCATGGTCTCAATATCCAGCAGGCCCATCAGATCAAAGCGGAAGCCGTCGATATGATATTCCTCCGCCCAGTACAGGACCGACTCGACAATAAAGCGGGATACCATCAGCCGCTCGCTGGCAACATCATTCCCGCAGCCCGAGCCGTTCGACAGACTGCCGTCCTGCTTGTAGCGGAGATAATAACCGGGAACCAGCTTCGTAAAGTTGACGCGGAAGCCGTCATATACATGGTTGTAGACGACATCCATAATGACACGCAGCCCGCGGTCATGCAGCGCCTGTATCATTGTCTTCAGCTCACGGATTCTTACAGCCGGAGCATAGGGATTGGTGGCATAGGAGCCTTCCGGCGCGTTGAAATTCTTCGGGTCATACCCCCAGTTATAATGGGGCTGATCCAGCTTTGTTTCATCGACGCTCTCTGTAGCATAATCATAAAACGGCAGCAGCTGCACATGTGTCACGCCAAGACCGGCGATATGATCCAGTCCTGTCGCAATCCCCTCAGGGCCGCGTGTCCCATCCTCTGTCAGGCCCAGGTACTGGCTTTTGTGGACGATACCGCTGTCAGGATGAACAGATAAGTCACGCAGATGCAGCTCGTAGATGACAGCATCGACCGGGTCGGCCAGCAGCGGCTTCTCATCCGTCCAGCGCTCCGGGTTAGTCTTGGACATATCCAGGATGGCACTCCGGTCACCGTTAACCCCGACAGCCCTGGCATAAGGGTCCGCCGCTTCGTTCCACTGCTCTCCGACACGCACCCGGTAGGTGTAGAATTTACCCTCCAGGTCACCGCTAATCTTAAGCCTCCATGTGCCCCGCACCTCACGGGTCATAGGCAGGTGCTCCCCTGCGGCATCCTCCCAGGAATGATACAGCACAACCTCTGCTTCAAACGCAGTAGGCGCCCACAGGCAGAATGAGGAGGACTGGGGAGTATAGCTTAAGCCCAGATCATCGCCGTCATAGCTGAAAAGCTGGTCAAACTCCTGATCAAACACAGATATTCCGCCGGTGGCCGCCGGATCGCCATAGTGAATCGGTTCTTTCATTTCTTTTTGTACGGACAAGGCAACCTGTCTCCTTTACCTTTTATTAACTGGAATTATAGCGTCATTATCCCAGTTGCGCAAACGTTTGTACAGGATTATTTGGCCAGATCGCCGTTTCGTACAGATCCTGTATCGGAGGCCGGATTAGAAACCGGGAATATTGAGGCTTACCATAGATATAACAGCCCGATTAGGTTTGTAGTGAATGCGCCGCTCCTGCCCCGGAAGAAAGCCCCCGCTTCTAAGCCGAACCCCGTTATCGTGTACAATCAGCACAGGCCCCGGGCCGTCAGCCGGCTCCTCATAACCGGTCCCCAGCACCCAATGATAATCATAGGCAAACTCCCCCTGCCAGCGGAGGCTGAACCACTTATCGAATTTGACTGCCACCGGACGCCCGGCGTTAATTTCCGCTTTATACCGCTCTATATCGTTAAATACTGCTACTTCATGCCCGCCGCTCTTAATCTCATCCTTCCCGGAAGCAGAGCTGATATACCCGTGAACAGCCCGGACGAAGCTGCGTACACTCATGCCCCAGGCTCTCCCGCTGTGATGGCTGTATATGTAATTTATATGGGCCGCTTTGGTGGCAAAATGCCTGCTGCCGGGAATAAAAGCCGCTCCCCTGC
Source organism: Paenibacillus sp. FSL R7-0273 (assembly GCF_000758625.1). Classification (NCBI taxonomy): domain Bacteria; kingdom Bacillati; phylum Bacillota; class Bacilli; order Caryophanales; family Paenibacillaceae; genus Paenibacillus; species Paenibacillus sp. FSL R7-0273. The sequence goes on along the minus strand of NZ_CP009283.1, from coordinate 334,891 downwards.
GCGTATGCCAGAATTCCATCATCGCGGCCAGAGTGGCGGGCCCGCACGCAGAGCCGGGCGAATGAACGCCCGGCTCCCATTGTGTATAAGGCTCTGCTGCAAGGACGCGGCGGCTCTGCGATGTCCCGCTCATAAAGCGATCCGCTCCTGCCGCTTCTGCAGAACACGCTCAATATCCGATGCCTGAAACGGCTTGCTGATGAAATCCTCCATTCCTACAGCCAGGCACCGTTCCCTGTCCTCGGGCCGCGTGAAGGCTGTTACAGCCACCAGATACGGACGGTTATCCGGCGCAAGCTGGTCACGGATTCTGGCTGCGGCGGTAAGCCCGCTCATCACCGGCATCTGCACATCCATAAACACAAGATCATACGGCTGCTGCAGCACATTCTGCAGCGCCTGCCGGCCGTCCTCTGCCAGGTCCGCGGCGTATCCCCGTTTCTGCAGCATGGTCAGCAGAAGCTTCTGGTTGACCGGATGATCTTCGGCCACCAGAATCCGCAGCGGGCCGAATTTGGGCTCCACCCCGGGAATATCCCCGGGAAGGTGCAGTCCTGGCTCTCCCGGCTCCGGCAATGCGTAGGAGGCGGTGCCCGCTTTTAGAGTATTACTAAGCCCTGTACCTGCAGTATCATCCTCCACGGGAGCCTTATCCGGTTCATAATCGAGATGCATCGGCAGGGTGAAATAAAAGTTGGCGCCTTCGCCCTCCCTGCTGTCTACCGCAATAGCTCCTCCCATAAGCTCCACAAGCCGCTTGCAGATAGACAGGCCCAGTCCGGTACCGCCATATTTGCGGTTAATCGCCGGATGCAGCTGCGAGAAGGATTGGAATAACAGGGACTGCTTCTCCGGCGGAATCCCGATTCCGGTATCCTGCACGCTGAACTTAAGGGTCATTTGGTGCTTGTTAGGGCAGAATTCCGTCTCCACGGCAATATCCACCGCTCCCTGCTCGGTAAATTTGACCGCATTGCTGGCCAGATTAACCAGTACCTGGCGCAGCCGGTCTGCATCTCCGGTAATCATCTCGGGTACATCCGGGGCGATCCTGCAGGTCAGCTCGATATTTTTCTCCTTTGCCTTGGGCAGGAACAGCTCCGTGACACTTTCCATCACCCACTCCAAATTGACCGGCTCCTGGGCAAGCGTCATTTTCCCGGCTTCAATTTTACTCAAATCGAGGATTTCATTCAGAATATACAGCAGCGAGGCACTGCTCTCACTGATAATCGCAGCATACCCGCGCTGCTCCTCATTCAGCTCCGTGTCCACAAGAAGGTCGGTCATGCCCATAATGCCATTCATCGGGGTTCTCAGCTCATGACTCATAATGGCGAGGAATTCCGATTTGGCCTGGTCAGCCTTTTCGGCAGATTCCTTGGCGCGGATGATCTCCTGCTCGTTGGTAATATCGCGGAAGACAACAACCGCTCCGATACGCTCGCCTTTATCAAACAAAGGGGTTACCTGATATTCGGCCAAAAAGCTTGATCCGTCCTTCCGCCACAATACCGCATTATTGCTCTGAAGCGACTCTCCCGCCCGTACAGCCTGCATCAGCGGAGACTCCTCAGGCCGCGAATAGATACCGTCCAGCTCCGTCTGCTGAATATAACCGAGATAAGGCTGCCCCATAATTTCACCGTAGGCGAAGCCCAGCATCTGCGCTCCCGCCGGATTAATAAAGGTCACTCTGCCTTCCGTATCAAGCCCAAAAATCCCCTCGGACACCGCATTAAGAATCAGGGTGTAGTCATTGCTGAGCTTCTCGATCTGCTCGGTATAGCGGGTACGTTCGGTTATATCGCGGGATATGCCGAAGACCCCGACCACCTCGTCATCAATAATGATCGGGATATTGGTTGTATTGATCTCTACCAGATGTCCTGATTTATGAATCAGAGTCAGATCATAATTTTGCGGCACACCCCGGACAGCCATGTCAAAATGGCACTTCGTCTTTTGAACATCCTTTTCATGCACAAGCGGTCCGTAATAATTGCCGATCAGCTCCTCCATGGAGTAGCCGGACAGTTCCTCAAGAATAGTATTCGCCGTTAAATAGTCCCCTTGCAGATTCATGGAATAAACCGCTGACGGGTTATATTCAAACAGCGATTTATAGTGCTGCTCGCTCTCCTGCAGCCTGGCCTCAAACTGCTTGCGCTCGGTGATATCCCGTCCGACGGCAATGATCTCGGCAATCTGCCCGTGTTCATCAAAAATATAGCGGCTGTTCGTCTCAAACCAGACGTAGCTGCCGTTTTTGTGACGGTACCGGTAGGATATCGGCGGAATAAATCTGTCCGCCTCGCTTTGCGCCATCATCTGCTGCATCATCAGCAGATCGTCCGGATGAAGGTAGTCATAGGCGCTGGTGCCGACCATTTCCTCAGGCTCATAGCCCAGCAGCGAGCTGCTGGCGGGAGAGCAGTACAAGAAGATGCTGTCCTTAACCGCATGGCGCGAGATCAGGTCCAGGGAATTCTCCGACATCAGGCGGAAATTGCGCTCGCTCTCCCTGAGCTGGCGCTCCATCTGCTGCCGCTCGGTGATATCCTGCATCATCCCGATCAGCTGGATCGGCTCTCCATCCGGATTCAGAATGACATCCCATTGGATATTGATCGTGAGCTCACTATGATCCTGGAGAATCAGCCGGTAAGCAGCCTCTCCGGAGGCTCCCCGGGCCAGTGCCCGCTCAACATTCTTATAGAGATAATCAAGATCATCAGGATGAACCAGGTCAACAAGAGTCTGATAATCCATCCCGTCTTTCCCTGCCTGGATATGGAGCATCCGCTGCAGCTCTTCCGAGAAAGACAGCTTGCCCTTAGCCAGATCCCAGCTCCAGGAGCCGATCCGGGCAACTCTCTGCGCGGCAGCCAGAGCCTCTTCATTCTGTTTGCGGCTGTTCACGTTCCGGCCGATGCCCATAATTCTGGTAATTTCATTATTCTCATTCCGCAGCGCATGAAAGGAGGTTTCAAACCAGATATAGTGACCGTCCTTATGGCGCAGACGGCGGATATAAGTATCATTCCCGAGCAGCCCGTCCGCCAGGTTCATGCTCCTGCTATCATCGGGATGGTAGAATTCCAGCCGGTTCCTGCCGATCATCTCCTCCGGCGTGTAGCCTATAAGCTTCAGCGAAGAGGGGGAAATGAAGCTCAGAATACCGTCGGGCTGGGTAAAGGAAATCATGCTCTGATCATCTTTTATAAATAAATCGTATAAATCACGGCTGTCTACAGTAAGCTGATCCGCGATTTTACGGTCTGTTATATCCGCTGCATATACGATAATGTGCGGGGAGTCCTGTCCGGCCTCAGGACGCACTAAGGTAAGGGACAGCCACAAGGGGCGGCCTGCACGGCTGTAGAATTTCAGTTCCTTCACGGAGGTTGCCCCAGGTGCAAGTGAGCGCGGGTCTATCGTTTCTGTCAATGACAGCCCCTCCTGCTCAGCCGGCGGTGCAATCAGGCTGCCGCAAACGGTGTTCTGGAGAAAGTCAGCTTCATTGCAGCCCAAGATATCGCATAATGTGGAATTGACCTTAATCCACTTATGCGCCTCTATGGCCCACACTGCCATTCCTACCGGGGACATCATGAATGCCTGATCCAGAATACTATGATTCTCTGCCAAGTAATCCATTTATTTAGGGCCTCCTTCATCACGAGCCGGCTCCTATGCAGACTCTCTGTTTAAACTCTTTCTACAGTATACGACAAGTGGACAACGGAAGAAATGTATGACACACGCATAGGGTATAAATACCGAATTTTAAATATTGACGCTGCCCCGCAATTCCACTAAAGTTTAGACCAATAATATATTAAACTGACTTGTTACGCCGGAAGCACCCGTAATAAAGGCTTATTTGCCTTTACTGCGGGTGTTTTTTGCTTTACCGGCTAACAGGGCTATCAGGAGGAGGAATCTTGTGAACAAACGTATGCAAATCTATCTTGCAGTACTCGTTCTAGTGATGCCCTTATTCGCTTCAGCAGGCAAGGCGGCGGCGGCAGCCGTTGTGCTGACCCCGTCCATTCAGGCAGCCTTTGATCTGACCGCCGCAGCCGCCAATGCGCAGGACCGGGCCAGGCTGAAGAGCCAATACAGCGAGCTGGACAGCCTGGCTGCGCAGTATGACAGCAGGGAAGAACAGATCCGTGTCCTGCATGAACGAAACGCCCAGAGCCTGATCACAGTCCGTAAGCAGATTACGGAGATTGACCAGGCGGCTGTAGCCAAGCTCACGGCAACTGTTGCGAGCACCAAGGCGCGTTACCAGCCTCTTTTCGACCAGTACAGCGCGCTGAACAGCCGGATCACACTCGTTAAGAAGCTCAAGGACAAGACATTGAACGCTATTCTCAAGACCCAGGCGGAGGCTATGAAAATCACGGTCCAGATCGCCCGCCAGGATATCAGGGACAAGGAAGCCGTGCTGAAAGCGGCCAAGGAGGCCCGGACCCGGAAGATTGCCGCCGCCCGTAAAACCTTATCGGGTATCGAAAGCCCCCAGGCATCCATCAAAACCCAGAAAAGCGCTGCCTCAGCTCTAAATAAGCGGATCACAGCCGACTTCAGCAGCTTCAAGACTGCCATCCGCAAGCAGAACCCTGCTCTTGCCGGACAATCCCTGGCCTCGCTGGTTTCGGGCTACAGGCAGATTGCGGTCAGCAAACAGAAGATTATCGAGCTGGAACAGAAGGTGGCTGCGGTGATCGCCGAAGCGTTAAAGCAAACCGGCTCCTGATTGGCTCCAAGGGTATCCACAGCCCGACAATGTGCATATGGTGATAGAGAGATCTTATGAAAGCCGGCCGGGAGGAGGCCCGAACTATGCATATCTGTATCATCGCACCGGAGCAGTTCCCGCTGCCGGGGGACGGCTCTGTAGAAATCTGCATCTGGGCGATAGCCAGACGCCTGGCCGGAAGACATAAAGTAACTGTAGTCAGCCGGGCAACCGCCCTGCTTCCGGACTCTGCCGAGCTGGAGCAGGTGCGGATTATCCGCCTGGCTTCGGGTACTCCGCGCCGTTACCAGGCTTCCGTGCTCCAGTTCCTGCAGCAAGAGTCCTTTGATATTATCCAGGTCGATAACCGCCCGCTGCTTATGGCTGCCGTCAAAGAGCGGCATCCCGGCACCCCGGTGCTGCTGTATCTTCACTCCCTGACCTTTGTTCCGGCCGGGCGCAGAATAGCACGCTCCCTGGCCCGCGCCGACGGGATTGCCGTCAACAGCCGGTCGCTGCTGGATAAGCTGTCCGGGCGCTTCCCCGGGATACACAGGAGGCTCAGCGTTGTCCCGCTGGGCGCAGAGCTCTCCCGGTTCACACCCGCGGAGCTGCCGGAGCGCCAGCGTCTGCGCAGGCAATACCGGCTGCCTCAGGCCTTTACAGTGCTCTTTGCAGGCAGAATCATCCCCCGCAAAGGGGTACCCGTGCTCATCAGGGCAATGTATCACGTGAACAAACGGCTGCCTGCCCATCTGGTTGTTGCCGGACAGGGCAAGCCCGCGTATATCCGCCAGCTGAAGCTTCTGGCCAGAAGGCTGGGCGTGTCCGTCTCCTTCCCCGGGAAGATTGCCCATGAGCAGATTCACAGCCTGTATCAGGCCGCGGACTGCTTCGTCTGTCCCTCCCAGAGACATGAAGCGTTCGGGCTGGTCAATGTGGAGGCGATGGCCTCCGGGCTGCCGGTCATCGCTTCAGACAACGGGGGAATCCGGGAGATTATCCGCTCCGGCCACAACGGCTATCTTACCGGAAGATACCGGCAGGCTCTGCCTTTTGCCAGGCTGCTGCTGAAGGTCGGCAAAAGCCCGGGGCTGGCCGCAAGAATCGGCTTGCAGGGCCGCAGCGATGCCCTGCGCACCTTCGACTGGAATCATACCGCCTCCCGCCTGGAGGAGCTGTATCAGTCATTTCTTCATGCCTGACAGAGGGGAGCCGGCCTGAACAGCGCTCCTCTGACTTGCGACAATATGTATAAAGAACTTTGTGACCATTCTCGCAGGATATGATCTGCGGCGGCCATTATACTGTTATTGTAAGCGTTGCCAATAACAAACGATGTTAACTTGTACCGCCACCCAGATGCTGGCAACCCCCTACAACACATTATTCCGCTGTAGAAAGGGTGCATCCTTATGTTAATGATCAAAGCTATTATTAGACCGGAGAAGGCAGATGAGGTTATGGCTGAGCTAATGCTTGCCGGCTTCCCCTCCATCAGCAAGATGGATCTGCTTGGGCGCGGTAAACAAAAGGGAATCCAGGTCGGAACCAACCACTACAATCAGATTTCCAAAAAGCTGCTGATGATCGTCATCAATGACGACGAGAAGAATGATGTCATCAGCATTATTATGAGAACGGCAAGAACCGGGGAGCATGGCTCCTTCGGCGACGGTAAGATTTTTGTGATGCCCGTGATGGAGGCCTTCACCATCAGCAACGGCAAAAATCTGCTGTAGCCTCCCCGTCTAAGCCAGCCTCCATGACAAAAGGGACAGCGCTATGCCTGCCGGCGGATAAACCCGCCACTGCGGCACATGCTGTCCCTTTCCTTACCGTTTATTTGTATCAGATCAGCTGAATAACGGTCAGCACCAGCCCTACCACAAAGCCGCAGACCGCACCGTTGACCCGGATCCACTGCAGATCCTTCCCGACCTTCTCCTCCAGCATATTCACCAAGCTGTCATCATCCATCTGATCCAGATTTTCCTTGACCAGAACACCGATACGGTAATGATTAGCCTCTACCAGAGCAATCAGTGAAGCACGAATGCGCTCCTCCCAGCCCTGGATGAGCTCCGTCTCCTTACTGACACGGCGGGCCAGCAGGCCATACAGGCTGAACAGCTTCCGGCCGCCGCTTACCCGGTCCTCCTCCAGCATGGCAATAGCCTTGCTGCGGACAACCTCAAGCTGCTTCTGCAGGAAAGCAGTAGCCTCTTCACCCTGCACTCCGTTTACGGCCCACTCCTTAAGCGAAGATATCTTCGTTTCGTCATTTACAAGCTGGAACAGGGCGACGCGGATCTCCCGGATAATCTGCTCGCGGTACGGATTATCTTCTTCACGGAAATCGCGGATACCGGACTGCAGCATGCCCTGCAGCATCTCCCCCAGCATATCGGCATCCATAAACCCGACAAAGGCCTGGAAGGCCATTCCCTTCAGTCCGCCAAGCTTCACTTCGGCCAGCTTTTCACTGGCCAGCTTGCCCAGCATGGCCCGTGTCTCCGGACGTGCGGTCCAGCCGGATACGCCTTCGAGCGCATAATCCAGAGCAGCTACATCCTTGCCGTCATTCATCAGCCTTGTGGCGATGGTGTCTGCGGCCCCGCCCAGCTCCGCTTCACGGATATACTCGGCGGCGGTCTTCTGCAGATAAGGCACCGCCTGCTCTACAGGCAGACGCAGCACGAAGGTGCTTACCTGCTCCAGAATTTCCGCCCTTACCTTCTTTCTGGACATAAACCTGGTCAGCAGGCCGCCGGCAAGCCGGATGATCCGGATGCCGCGCAGCTTATTTTCAATGCTGGCCTTGTTCAGCAGCTCGTTCTCCATGGCGGAGATCAGTGACTGGACAATTTTGTCACGGCTTTTGAGCAGCAGCGAGGTATGCGGAATCTTCAGGCCCAGCGGATGGCGGAACAGCGCCGTCACGGCGAACCAGTCGGCAATCCCGCCGACAAGGCCGGCCTCAAAGCCGCCCCGCAGCAGCTCAAAGGGTATATTATCCGGCAAGAACAGCGTGATCAAAAAGCCGCATGCCATTACAACAAGTGAGATTGTTGCTAAATTTCTGGATTTCATTCATACTCCCCCATTTTCCGGCGGTTTCATCAATAGTCTGCCTTATATTGTAGCACGTCCGGGTGGTTTTCCGGAAATTCCGGCAAGCCCATGAAAAGGAATTTTTAATTTACAGAGAATTAATGATAAAATACAGGAAATGATTTTCAAAGTCCCAGAGGTGCGGATTAGAACGTACAGAAAAAGGAGAACAACAATATGCTGATTGCACTTGATATGGACGGAACACTGTTGAACGAAAATGGAAACATCAGTCCGGAGAACCGCGAAGCGATTATTCATGCCCAGAGTCTGGGCCATATTGTGGCGATTGCAACCGGACGTTCTTATATGGATGCTGAGCGTCAGCTTCGGCTGTCCGACCTGAATTGTCCTGTTGTAGCTATGAACGGGGCGCTGCTGATCCTGCCGGACGGCTCCGAGGCGGTGAGCCGGCCGCTGGACAAAGAGGATATTATTCCGGTGCTGCGCTGGATGAACGAGGTTCCTGAGCTGTATTACGAGGTGTATACTGAGGACAATGTATATGTAGAGCTGGACAAGCGTGTCCGTCTGGAAAAGCTGGCAGAGCTTAAGGATGAGGAAATTCCAGAGGGCTTCGGCTGGCTGCTGAAGGCGATGATCGCCAAGCAGTTCCGCCAGGCTGCCGTAACGTATGTGGAGAGCATGGAGGAGATCTGGGGCAAGGAGGAGCAGCATATTTATAAGGCGCTTGCTTTCTCACTGAACCGCGAGGTCCTTAAGGAAGCCTCCACCCGCTTTGCTGCTATTCCCGGCCTGATTATTACAGCTTCCCATGAGAGCAATATTGAAATCAATCACAAGGATGCCAACAAAGGTACAGGGGTCATGAAGCTTGCTGCACACTACGGTATTCCTGAAGAGCAGGTGGCCGTAATGGGCGACAGCTATAATGATCTGCCGATGTTTGAGCGGGCCGGCTACAAGATTGCCATGGGCAATGCCGCTGAGCTGCTGAAGGAAACTGCAGATTTCATTACATTCACCAATGCCGAGCATGGTGTCGCTGAAGGAATCCGGCATCTTCTGGATAAGAAATAGGGGGTGCCCATGATGAACATGCATCCGGGGATTGCCCAGCTCTATAACAACCGGCTGCTGCGGACAGAGCTGGAATGCGAGCTGTTTGACCTTGCGCTGGAGGGGCTGGCCGGTGACACGGAGGATGCCGTAATCCAGCAGATTTTCAAGGTGTTTGACGATGAGACCGGGCATGAGGAAGTGATGTTCGGGCTTGTTCATTTTGTGGAGAGCTGCCACATGGAAATGTACCTGACCCAGCTGCTGGAGTCGCTGCCGGACATGCTTGAGCCTGCCCGGGGCTGGGCGATTGTGCTTAACGAGCGGATTTTGGAGGATAACCTGTTCAGGAGGGAATACACCGCCATTGCAAAGGGTATGTCTCCCCGCGTGAAGCAGGCGCTTGTATTTCTGCTTGAGGAAATCCGCGAGAATAAGCCCCGTCAATATGAACGTAAAGTGAACACCCTGCTTGGCAAAATAAAGTAAACAGGGGAACCGCTTTTCTATATAGAAGTGCAGTGTTATATTGAAGATTGGCTAATGGACTTATATTGAAGGTGAATCTGATGAACAAGCTTTTATTTCATAATATCCCGCTCGGTGCAAGCGGTGAACGTATTCCCCAGGCGGCAATTGCCTCAGCCCGGACCAGCCGTGAGACGGTGAAGCCGGGGGAAGGTGATGCCGCTTATTTCCGCCGGCTTGAGGAGGGCGGAATCCTGCTGAACCCGCCGCAGATTGCAGCGGTGCGGCATCACGAGGGACCGCTGCTGACGCTGGCCGGTGCAGGCTCGGGTAAAACCTCGGTGCTGATCTGCAGAACAGGCTACCTGCTGTCCGTGCGGGGAATTTCCCCTGCGCGGATGCTGCTGCTTACCTTCTCCAGCAAGGCGGCGGCGGAGATGCGCGAGCGCATCGCTGTGCTGCCCGGCGTCGCCGAAGGCGATGCCGCGCGCCTGCAAGCCCGTACCTTCCACTCTTTCTTTCTTTATTTTCTGAGGCGTCAGGGGCTGCGGCAGGATATCTTTCATGAGACACGCCGCCAGCACATCCTGCTGAAGCAGATTATGCGGGAGCTGGGGCTGCCAAAGGATGCTTATCCGCCGGAAACGCTGCTTGCCCTGCTGTCTTCCTGCAAGATGAATATGAGGGATGCAGATACGCTCCCTGAAACAAACACCGCCGAGCAGGAAATGAAGGCGATTCTGAAACTCTACGAGCAGTGGAAGCAGGATCATAATAAGATGGACTTCGATGATGTGCTGCTGATTGCCTATAAAATGCTGCTTGAGCAGCCCCAGCTCCTGCAGGAGCTGCAGCAGAAATTCCAGTATGTCATGGTAGATGAGTTCCAGGATACGAATGAGCTGCAGTATGAGCTGGTCAAAATGATTGCTTATCCGCAGAACAACCTGATGGTCGTCGGCGATGATGACCAGACGATCTACTCCTTTAACGGAGCGCGCAGTGAATTCATTCTGGAATTTGAAAAGCTCTATCCCGGGGCAAGAGTCGTTACCCTGGATATCAATTACCGTTCCGGTCCGGCCATTATCGGCCTCGGCAACGGCATCATCCGCCACAACCTGCGCCGCCGCTCCAAAACGCTGCAGGCGGCCAGAAGCGGAGGCGCACAGCCCCGGTATCTGCGCCCGCAGACGGCGGATGAGGAAGCCGAGCAGATTGTCGACCATATCGTAAGCGAGGTTGGCGGCGGCAGCCGGGAATACCGTGATTTTGCCCTGCTGTACCGGGCCTCCAGCAGCAACCGGGCCGTACTGGAGCTGCTGCTGCTGCGGGATATCCCCTACATCGATTACGGTGAAGGGCAGCTGCTCTACGAGCACTGGCTGATCCTGCCGGTGCTGGACCATTTGCGGCTGTCACTGAACCGGCGCAACTTTGCCGCGATGGAGAGCATTATGCCGACCCTGTATATGAACCGCGAAACCGGCATGGAGCATATCCGCCGGATGGAGGCTGTCCAGCCCAAGCAGGGACCGCTGATTCATCTGCTTTCTCTGCCCGGCATGGAGGATTTCAAGGGCACCAAGCTGCGGGAGCGGCTGGAGCTGATCCGCGGCCTGGCTGCATTGACGCCGCTGCAGGCGATCCGCCGTATCCGGACAAGCTTCTATGACTACTTCATAGAGGCTAATGAGCGGCATCAGGCTACTCTGCACCGTGAGACGCTGAAGGAAATGCTCGACGAGCTGGAAACCTCGGCTGAGCGGTTCGACAGCCTCCCTGTCTTCCTCGACTTTATTGCCAGCATTACCGAACGCAATGAGCTGAGCCGCCAGAGCGGACTGAAGGAGCAGGGCAACCGTGTTGCCCTGATGACCATCCATAAATCCAAAGGGCTGGAATTCCCCGTTGTTTTCCTGCTCGGGGCCTCGGAGGGCATTCTGCCCCACAGCTCGGCGCTCGAGGGCGACCGGCTGAAGGACCGCAAGGCCGGTCAGCTCCCGCCCGCCGGCAGCTTCAGGGCAGGCAGCGATTCCGGCATCGCTGCACTGGAGGAAGAGCGGCGGCTCGCTTACGTCGCCGTCACCCGGGCCCGGGAGGAGCTGTTCATCAGCTCCCCGGCCAGACACCGGGGCAAGAAGGCGGAGGTCTCCCGCTTCATGCTCTCCGCCTTCCGCTCTGCTGCTGCCCCGTCCAGACCTGCCGCTACCACGACTTCCAGCGTGTCCGTGAGCAGAATCGGCGTGTCCAGGGTGCACACCTCCGGCACAAACGGAAAGGCACGGACCCACACCGTTCCAGTATGGAACTGTACCGGCGCCCGCTGCCCAGGCTGGACCCGGATGAAGGCCGGCGGGGCGGAGGACCATCTGGCCTCCAAGCCCTGCCCGCTGTGCAGCTCCCCGATGGAGAAAAGCACCCGCGAGGTTCCTGTGTAAGCAGGGCAGGGACAGCTTGGGCTATCAGCGTCATTCCCATAGTGTCCTGCCCGTGTTGCAGAGGGCTTGCCTGACTTCCTCTTTACGCTGCTCTGCCGCCAAAGGCAGGCCGCCTATGCAGCAAAAAGGACCATCGCCCGCACCGGGCAATGGTCCCTTTTTGCTATTGCTATGTCCAGGCCCACAGAAAAGCATCGCGGTCCCAGGCGATCCGTCCGCCGTGCAGCTTGCGGAACGCTTTTTTCACATCCTTGGCCAGTGAGGCATTTCCGTTCTCGTTCACAAACACAAACTGCTCGCCAAAGTTGGCCTTAACATATTCAATCGCGGCGGTCTGGTGCAGGGTCCCGGTGAACCGGATCTCCTTGACCATCCACTCTGCTACTTCCTGTGCGGTAACTTCCATCAGGCTGCCGCCCCTTTCACATCCTGTCTGCTGTTGCCCTTACATTATAGCATGGAGGAGTGAAGGCCGCTCCGGTGCAGCCAGCAAGACTAACGCTTCCGTGCAGCCACACTCACGACACCGTAGCGGTACAGCACCTTGCGGCCGAACCAGTTGAACAGCCGGTCGGTAAAGAAGCCCATGAAGCCGAGGCAGAACAGCCCGACAAAAATCCAGTCCGTCCGGAAAAACAGCCGCGAGTTCCAGATCAGATAGCCTATACCTTCGTTTGAAGCAATCATTTCCGCGCCGATAATCGCCATGTATGAGGTGCCCATTGCCAGCCGGATCCCCGTGAAAATATACGGTGTGGTCGCCGGAACGATGACATGCAGCAGAATCTGCCATTCACTGGCCCCCATGCTGCGGGCGGAGCGGATTTTGTCCTCCTCCACCGACATCACACCGGTCAGCGTATTCAGCACCACGATGAAAAAGGTGGCGTACATGATCAGCGCAATTTTGGACTGCTCCCCGATCCCGAACCATACCAGAAACAGCGTGATAAAGGCGATAGGCGGAATAAAGCGGATAAAATTCAGAAACGGCTCGGCAAAAATCCGGATGATGTTTACTTTGCCGATAATGAGCCCGATTGGAACAGCCAGCAGGCTGCCGAGCACCCAGCCCACCAGCACCCGGTAAAAGCTGATCCCGATGTACTGCATCAGGGTACCGTCGCTGACCAGCTCCCGGCCGCCCTGGAGTGTGGCCCACGGTCCCGGAATAACGTCAGGGCCGTATATCAGCGCACCCAGCTGCCAGATGCATAAGGCGGCCAGCCACAGCAGCGTGACGGAAACCCATTTTTTCTCCACCCATTTCATCATCTGTCACACCCTTATCTATTCTTCAAAATGACCCTGAATCTTGTTGTACAGCGAGTAGAACTCAGGGGAGGCCACATCCCGCGGAAAAGGCAGCGTATTATCGTAAATATCGGTGATGTTGGAGGAGGGACCGACCGACATAATGCCGATCCGCTCCCCGAGCAGCAGCGCCTCCTGAATATCATGCGTGACGAAAATAACCGTCTTGTGCGTCTCCCGCCAGATATTGACCAGCTCCTTCTGCATCGTCCGCCGGGTCATCGCATCCAGAGCGCCGAACGGTTCATCCATCAGCAGAATGGCCGGATCGTTCGCCAGCACCCGGGCCAGCTGCACACGCTGCTTCATGCCGCCCGACAGCTCCTTAGGAAACTTCTTCTCATGCCCCGACAAGCCGACAAGCTGAATGAAGCGGTCTGAAATCTGCTTACGCTCAGCCTTCGGCGTCTTCTTCATCCGCAGCCCGAACTCCACATTTTCCCGCACCGTCAGCCAGGGGAACAGGGAGGAATCGGCCTGCTGGAAGACAACCGCACGGTCTCTGCCCGGCCGGTCAATCTCGACATTGTCCACCTTCAGGTTGCCTCCCGATTTCGAGACAAACCCGGCGATCATATTCAGCAGCGTCGATTTGCCGCAGCCGCTCGGTCCGAGCAGAACGAAGAATTCCCCGCCTTTGATCACCAGATTGACGTCTTTAATGATGTAATGAACGTCTCCTGTAGTCAGGGCGCTGTAGCTTTTGCGCAGCTGCTCAATCTGAATGGCATGACTGTTAGATAGTGAGGACATCCAAGGCACCTCCTGAACATTTTGAATGGGTGGTTAAAATTTCTCGTTAAACTGATCTCTTTACTCTCCGTAAGTCACGGTATCCGGCAGCACTTTTTTAAGAGGCTCCAGATTGATTACTGCCTTCAGGTCGAAATCCTTCTCGATGATTCCCGCACCGAGCATATAGGCCTTCTGTCCGGCCAGGCTGTCATAGGCAGCCGGTGTAAAGCCGATAATCCACGGATTGAGCGGCAGATCCTTTAATGTATTTTCCTTAGGCTGCTTCACTTCGTCATACATAAGGTCCGCCACCTCTTCCGGATGCTCCTGGGCATACGCCGAGGCTTCATCGACCGCAGCCAGGAAATTGCCGATTCCATCCGGATTGGCTGCGATGAAATCATCACTGCTCACAATGCCCATGCCGAGCCGCACCGGCGTTTTGGACATATCGCTCAGCTCATGCACATTCTCCAGGGCAGCCAGCTTATCAACAAGCGCCGAGCCGATGACCCAGGCCGCATCGATATCCCCCTGCTTCAAGGCTATAAAAGCTTCGTCAAAGCCTCCCTGTCCGGTCAACGTCACATCGCTCAGCGCAATGCCCTGCTCCTTCAGGTATTCATCCCACAGGTACGGAATAAAGGTGCCGCGGATGAAGCTCAGATTCTTGCCCTTCAGATCAGCCGCTGACTGGATATCATCTCTTACGTACAGCTTCCAGGCTGCTGCCGCCTGATCCGTGGCCTGCCCCGCAGAAGCTATGATGGAATAGCCCCCCTTGGATACCGCATTCAGCACCGGAAAGTCTGCACCGTAGGCTACATCGACCTGCTTAATGAACAGGGCGTTTACCCCCTCGGCCGGTGAGGCAAAGGTGACGATTTCTGCGTCAACATTATGATTTTTGAAAAAGCCCATGTCCGCCGCCACCCGGAACACCGGATTGGTGTTGGTGTCGGCGATTTTGATCTTTAGGGCTGCGGGCTTGCTGCCGCCTGCCTCTCCGGACGCGGCCGCATCACCTTTGGAGCTGCAGCCGGAAAGGATAGTAACAAGGGAAAGGGATAAGAGCAGAATAACCGGTCCGTACCAGGTTCCTCTTTTTTTCATGACAATCCACCTCTTCGTTATATTAATGGGCTAACCCTTGCGCTGCAGCACACCCTCATCTGCCGTAGCCACACAAGCGGCCCCCTCTACGAACGGCAGCGTTGTTGCGACACTAACCACGGAATCTGAGCCTTTTGGCGCTGCACCCGGTACTCTGAAGGTCGTTACATCAATCGGCTCAATCTCGGTTTCCTGCGGCTTCGCAAGCTGCGGAACCCAGGCGTAAGGCACCCGGTAAGAGCGGTACACCATATTGGTATTGCGGCGGTCTGTGTACGGCGAGACGTACTCCCACACAATTTCATGCTCCGCGGTTACCTCGAACAGGCGGCCGTTGGACCCTTCGGTAATCAATGTATTGCCGTTCGGCAAGCGCTGGGCGGAACTGATATACGGGCTGTAGAATTTGTAAGAATCCGTAGGGACGGAGAAGCCGGCCTCTGCCGAGGTGTATTGCCACTCAATTTCAAAAGTAACCGGGTTAATCTCGAGAATCCGTGAATGATCGCGTACGGCGTTTTTCTGGCCAAAAGGGGATGCCGGATTCGGCAGGCCGTAGCCACCCCACCCGCCGTTATCAAATACAAGCAGGTTGCCTTCACCCGGCAGGCCCTGCGGAATAATGTGGGCATGATGCTGGCCGATAATCCAGCCGATATGCTTCACCTCAGGCAGGGAATAGTCCGGTCCGAGCCGCCAGACAATTGCACCTGTCGCTCTGTCGGTAATGGCGATAATGTTCGCTTCACGGGCATCCCAGATAATGTTGTCCGGGTGGAAGCGTTCGTCCCCGTTATCATAGAATTTGTTCGGACCTACGTAGGAGGCAGAGTTGATATGCAGCCAGTCGCCGATGCCGCCGCCCAGATGGCCGAAGGAGCGGGTATTGGGATCACGGAACAGCACATTGCGCGCCGCCTCATCAAAGCCCAGCTCAGCAAAATGATCGCTGGCCTTCCACTCCCAGACGATGTTGCCTTCCCAGTCCACCTCAAGGATGGTGTCGTCCAAAAGCTCTTTGTTGGAAATGTCATGGTTGTGCAGGTTTTTGTGAGCCAGGATCAGCGTCTTGCCGCTATGCACCTGCGGGTCAAGCTCTGGAGCATAATAGCCTACCGGATTGCCTTCCCGCTGATAATCATGATGCTGGCGGGCATACCACAGCGGCTCATAGCCGGGGTCCTCGATGTGCTCATAGCCGTTGAACTTCCAGACTATGTTGCCGTCCCAGTCCACCTGCACCAGATCAACATTGTCCTGGATGCCGAACTTCGGGTCTCTTCTGCCTGTGCTGCCCAGCACATAGCCGCCCGGGAGAATCTTGGCCGGAAAGCCCAGCAGCCCCTGCCACAGATGGACCTCCTTGCCGTTCATGTCAATCAGCACGACCCCTTCCTCGCCCGCCTGATAGACGGTATAGCCGCTCCATGCCTTGGCCGGGTTGTATAAGGTAGCTCCTGTCGGGTAAATGGTTGAGTGTCCCATGATTATCTCTCCTTAAAAGTTTTGTTAGCATAAGCTCCCTGAATCTGCTTCGTACAAAAACTCGCTTCGGGAGCATACGCTTAGTTTTGTTTGATATACTTCACTGAATGGACTTCTGACAAAACTCACTTCGGAAGCATGTGCTTAGTTTTTGTGAGCGTACGCTCGCTGTCGGCTTAGGAAGCAGCATTTAGTTCGATTTTCGTCACCTAATTCCACCGGTTCTTAGCTTTTGTAAGGACTAGGTGGAAAATTGACACTTAATTGGGCCATAAACCTGCTACAAGCCCAAAATCAGCACATTAGTTAGCCTTTTTCCACCTAATATCCTTGTTTCAGCGTTTGCCCCAGAATTAGATGAACATTTTCCACCTAATCGGGCCAGCAGCAGCCTGTGCAGCAAATTCTCATACGACAGCAATCAGTCACGTTCGATAGCAATCAGTCTCGTTAAATAAAACGTATGTCCATCGTTGTTATATGCATATTTAATATTAGTTTCTGGTTCAGCTCTGAGTAACTTAGTGCGTTATTCCCAGCCCAATTATCGGTATCGCAGTCACTTATCAATACGGCGCAGATAACGGCACCTTAGCCATGTATCACCCGTCCCGCTTATCAGTAGCTTAGATACTTATTATCCGGTAAAGCTCTTCGCGGCTTCTGCTCAGGAGGCGGGGGCGGGGGAGCTTCGGCATTCTGTTTGGCCAGCTCCAGCAGTGTATCCGAGAATCCCTCCAGGTTCCGGGTGATCCGCTCAAAAAAGCGGCTCTGCTGGGCAAGCTCCTCCTCCGTAAAGCCCTCGAACAGAAGCGTGATACATCGTTCACCGATGCTGCTGTTGCGCTGAACCAGCTCCCGGCCCTTTGCTGTAATATCCAGCAGTACTGTCCTGCGGTCATCCTCCTTCCGCCTGCGGACTGTAAATCCGCCTGCCTCCAGCTTATCGCTTAGTGCCGTAATCGCACCGGAGGTGAAGTCGAGCTCTCCGGCCAGATCACCCAGCCGCTGCTCACCCTCCCGGATAATCTTGTTCAGGATCAGCATGCCCGGCAAGGTAATGCCCTCGACGTTCACGCGGTCACGCTCCTTCACGAATCTGCGCACCATTCTGCGGAACAGATAGTCTGCTTCCTCCAGCTGCTCCCATTGCTCGTCTGTCATAACATCCCTGCTTTCCTCTATCAGCCAATAACATAAATCCACAAAGTGCCGCTTGTACATGGAAGCTAACTCAGGTACTTTGCGGGGACCCCGGGTATACAAAAAAGGCTCCCGGCAGACTCCCTCCATAGGGTAGTACTGCGGGAGCCTTTGGCGGTCCAATCGGCTCAAGTCATTATTTCACTGTTCATTTAATTACTGATGAAGTATTGGTGCTATCATATAACCCTTTAATCACACCTGTCAAGTAAGAATTAAAAATTCCTATTATTCTTAACTTTAATTCATAGTGTTTTCATCGTAATTTCATGATGATTTCCCGTAACCCTCTTCACCCGCCTGACGTATGAACTAGAGTAAACCGGCACATACGATATTCAAGAGGAGTGAAGCACATGAAGAAATACGGACTAAGTCTGCTGCTGTTCATCCTGCTGATAGTCCCGGGCTGCGGGTTTGCCGAGAAGGTGGAGAACAGTGTCACCTTTGCGTCCGATACAGCCTCATACATGCAGACCTTAACAGCATTCGGGCAAGAGATGGAAACCTTGGCTACTGATGCAGCCACAGACACCCAGGCAAGAGAGGCCTTAACAGAACGGCTGAATTCCCTGAAGGAGCAAATTTCCGATTATGCCAATCTTCAGGTTCCGGAATATGCTACTGAGCTTCACCAGTCTATCGTCAGCTATAACGATAAGCTCCAGCAGGGCCTGGATCAGGCCGCGAATAACCTGGAGGATGGTAAGGCCGCCTTTGAATCGACAGGAATCCCCGAGACGATCAGCCAGATCAATGGTCTGCTGAACCAGATCAGCCAGCTGATTCCGCAATAACATACAAATCGCCTGCAGTATGAGCGAAAGCCATACCGCAGGCGATTTTGTATTATGGCTGGGACAGCCTGATCACATAAGTCGTAGATTCATACTTGTTATCCTTCACCGCGACCGCCGAAGCCAGCAGCTTCCTGCCCGAAGGGCTCCAGCGCAGCTGGTCGGCAATTTCAATGTCACTCAGCAGCTGAGTCTGTTCCCCGCTCTCCAGCTCGGTAATAAAGACCCCGTTCTGGTCGTCCGACGGATTCTCGGCAGTTAACGAGTAAGACAGCTTGCTGCCGTCCGGAGACCAGCTGGTTCCGAATACCTGCTGGCCGGAGGCAAGCTCCGCCAGCTCATTGCCCTCGCTGTCGCAGAGCATCAGCACCATTTCTCCCGGCCGGGTCCGCTTCACGATTGCCAGCCTGCTGCCGTCCGGAGAAGGTGCTACCCACACCACGCTTTGCTTCAGCACCTTGGACTGCTTTGAATCTGTATCATAAGCGGTCAGCCCCATATCTTCACCTGTCACATAGTAGAGAATGCCGCCAGACTGCACTACCTCATGCACATAGGATTCACCGGACTCCACGACAGCCTCTTTTGCCCCCTGTACATCGGTTCTGTAGACCACTCCATCCATGCCGGGAAACACGAAACGCCCGTCGTCCGCCCATTCTCCTTCCTCCACCCGGAACGGCGCTTCATCCACCTTGACGGCAGAGCCGGACTCCAGATCCCGGATATAGCCAAGGCCCACCATTTCATTGGTTTCTTTATACGCAACATACCTTTTGTCGGGAGACACCTGAGCCGCTCCGTAATTCTGGTCCCCTTCCTGCAGCGGCGTATCCTCCCCGGTAGAGAGGTTATGCAGATAGAGGTTATGCGGGTACTGCTCTAAGCCTTCAATCAGCTGCGGAGACAGACTGCGGTTTTCCTTGTCCACCACAATGATGTCCTCACTTACCCAATCCATGCTGCGCATGTCCGCCACCTTGTCGATGCCCTCCAGCTGCAGCCTGGTATATACAGATTCACTGGTGTTATCCATGACCGTAATCCTGGTGCCTGCCTGCTCAATGACCTGCCGCGCCTCCGTCTCTCCTGAGCTGCATGCCGTCATAGACAGCATAACCGCTGCGCCCAGCAATGCCAGCCCGGCCTTACCCGTCCTGCCGCCCGCTTGTCTGCTCATGATCGCTTCCCCCTACAATGTTGTTGCACCAAGAATAAACGAAAGTTATTTCCAAACCGCCGCAGGATGTTTCCAACTTGTAAACTTTAATTTACTGCACCAGCGGAAAAGAAAGCCGGAATGCCGTTCCCGCGCCCTCTGTCTCCAGCAAAACGATGGTACCGCCCTGCTTCTCCATCAGATTGCGCACGAGTGACAGCCCTAGTCCGGTACCGCCCGAAGCGCGGGCACGGTCACGGTTGACTGTATAGAACGGCTCAAAAATTTTCCCCCGCGCCTCCGCCGGAATCCCGATGCCGGTATCGCTGACCGTAATCTCCACCCGGTCCTCCCGGACCTCACTGCGCAGAGAGACCGCTCCGCCAGGAACATTATATTTAATCGCATTATCAATCAGATTGATGAAGATATGCATAAAGCTCTCTTTATCAATCCAGATATGGGCAGGCTCTGCATCAAGCGTAAGGGTCAGCCCGAAACGCTCTGCCTTACCGTTCATCCGCCCGCATATATCGCGCAGCCCTTCAGCCGTCTCAAACCGTTCTGCCTGTGACTCAAAATCATATTTCTCCAGCGCCGTCAGCTGCAGCACCTTATCCACCATTTCATAGAGCCGGTCCGTCTCCTTGGCAATGCTGGTCTTGGCCTCCAGCAGCAGCTGGGGGTCATCATCATACATGTTAAGGAGATCCACATAAGCCTTAATGGAGGTCAGCGGCGTCTTGAATTCATGGCTGATGTTACCGATATACTGCTTCTGCTGCTGCTCCAGCGCCTGAAGCTTGGTTACAGCGAGCTGCAGCTTGCGCTGTTCTTCATCCTTGGCCGCAATGCTCGACTCAATCTCTCTGCTCATGTAATAAATCCCCTCCCCCAGCTCGCCCAGCTCATCCCTGCGCTTAAGCGGCGGGGCGGAGATATATTCGGCGCGGCGGATCGACTCTGCCGCCCGCTTCAGCCGGCTGATAGCTACGGCAGCCCGGTTGAAATACAGATACCCGGTAATGAAGCTGAGCAGCAGCACGGCGGCACCGGTTGTCAGAAAAAGATTGCGGAGCGTCTGCTGGAACGCCTGTGCATTCTTCAGCGAATACTGCAGCTGCACCACGCCCATCTGTGCTTCAGGGCCTTGAAGCGGAGCCAGATACAGCAGCTTGTCTCCGTTGCTCTGGTAAGCGATTTTGTTCTGCAGTGCGTAGGCCAGCGCTTCGGCTGTACCCGGGATTGCCGGCACAGGCACACCTTGCACCGAGGTCCCCGCCTGCTCACCCTCCGCATCGTACAGCGTGACTTCCAGACCGGTAAAGCCGGCCAGCTCAGTCGCCAGCTCGCGGCCGCGCCGCTGCAGAAACTGCTGCGGCTCAAGACGGACCCCGGTATAATAAGCCTGCTTTACACGCAGGTTGACGGTTTTGACATGCTGGGCGAGGGAAGCCTCCGCCTGTGTCTGCTCATTGCGCTCTACCCCGCGCAGCACAAAATAGCTCAGCACGCTGACCGCCAGAATAAGCAGCAGCCCCAGGAACAGGCTGAATTTCAGCTTGATGCTGAATCTCATGGGTAGCCCCCGGCCGGCACCGCTTTATAGCCAACCCCGTATACAGTCTGCAGCATATTCTGATACGGGTCGCCGAGCTTTTTACGCAGCCGCTGAATGTGAATATCCACCGTGCGGGTACCTCCCGCATAGTCCATCTCCCAGACCTGCTCCAGCAGCTCCTCGCGCATGTATACACGCTGCGGGTGGGAGAGCAGGAGCAGCAGCAGGTCGAACTCCTTCGGCGTCAGCTCCAGCTCCCCATTCTTAAGCTCGGCGGAACGCCGCTCCGGATAGACGCGCAGCTCCCCGTATTCCAGCACCTCGCCTATGGTATCGCCCGTCTTCTTCTCCAGCCTGCGCAGCAAGGCCTTCACCCGTGCCAGCAGCTCACGGATTTCAAACGGCTTCGTCATATAATCATCTGCACCGAGCTCCAGGCCGACGATTTTATCAACAATATCATTTTTGACTGTGAGCAGAATAATGCCGATATCATCACGGTCCTCCAGCCGCCGGCACACATCATAGCCGTTCAGCTTCGGCATCATCACATCCAGCACCAGCACATTCGGCCGGAAGGTCTGTACCTTGGAGAGCGCCTCCTCCCCGTCGCCTGCCGTATCCACTTCATAGCCCTCCCGCCGGAGTGCGTAGGCAATAGCACCGGAAATGCTCTGTTCGTCATCGACGACCAGCACTTTTTTATTCACGGGCGGTTCACCCCTTACCCTTATGGTTTATTTACTATCTGGCACTGCTTCCCGCAGTAACCTGTCTGCTTCTGCTGATAGTATAACTTGAATTGTCTGTGCGGCCAAAGGCGCCGGTCGTCCGCATTCAACTTTAGGTAATCTTTAACCGGACTTAAGCTTAGCCTCAGCTTTCCCGTTTATAATGCACTTAAGCATACTTATCCTAGCCGACCTAGCCTATAACCCTTTACCGATATAATTAATGATGAAAAGAGGATATTTACATGAATATACAACGAGTGATGATTGTCGGGACCATGGTTGTTGCCATGTCTTTTGGAGGAACAACCTGGGGCAGAACCGCCGCCCTTGCCTATCCGGTAGCCAAATGGTCCGCCTCGGCCCCTGTGGCTGATAAGGATGAGCTGCTGGTCGCGCTGAACCAGTCCTCTGATGAGGAGCTGTACGAGTCGCTGTATGAAGGCAAATCCCTGAAGGATATCGCAGCAGAGAACGGCGGCGATGTGGACAGCGTCATTGATCTTCAGGTCGCACAGCTGACCGAGCAGCTGGATCTGCGTCTGGCCGGCGGCAGCATTACGGCTGAGCAGTACATAGCCCAAAAGGCCGAGCTGAGAGAACTCGTAACTGAAAGCATCTCCACTACATTCGGCTGATCCAGGATTTAGCCAACCCCAATATATCTTTATGAAAAAAGGCAGCCGTTCAGCAATTATCTGCTGGCGGGCTGCCTTTTATTATTTTAAGGATTTTACCGGCTCGTCACGGGTAATTTCGAGAATGTCCAGGAAGAACACAAAGATCGGAATCCCGAGAATCAGCCCCCATATGCCAATGTAATGCTCGGAGAAGAGCAGCACGATAAAAGTATAGAACATCGGCAGGTTCATCTTCGAGGACATCAGCTTCGGATTAAGGAAATACCCCTCCATAAAGTGGAGCACGGCGATCATGACAAGCACATAGATAACCATTTCCAGCCCGCCGATGTTATAGCCGATAATACAAAGCGGAACCAGTGAGATAACAAAGCCGACCACCGGAATCAGGCTGAGCATGAAAATCATAATGGAAAGTGCAAACAGATACGGGAACGGGGAGAAGAACATACCCAGCACCCAAAGGCCGACAACGGTGAAAACAGTATTGAACAGCGCAATCAGAATCTGCGCCTCAATAACCTTACCGAAGGAGGAGATGAATTTTTTGCCGAAATATTCAAGCTCGACGTAGAACCAGGAAATCTTGCTCTCTCTCAGGCGGGAAGTAAAGCTGACAATGCGGCCTTTTTCCAGGATGAAAACAAAGCTCAGAATGGTGGATAATACGAAGGTGGTACCCCAGTTGCTGATTTTGAACACATAATCGATTCCGCCCTTGAGGTAGGACTGGTAATTGAGGTCCTTGAGCATATCGAAAAGATACAGGGTGATCTGGTTTTGCGGGATATCGTCAGCAGTGAGGTTACTAAGATAGTTGGTTAATTGCTTGACTTGCTCGAACACTTTGGGCAAATATTTAACCAGGGCAAGCACAATCATCGCGATCAGCGCCATGTACAGAATAACAATAATGACTTTGCTGTTCACTTTGACAAACTTGCTGATCCGCTTTGTCAGCAGAACCTGAAAGCTGTTCATCACATAAGCAATCAAAAATGTCAGGAGCACTAAATTAAGCATATCTCTGATACTGTAGAGCAGCAGACCGATCAGCACCAGAATCCCAAAGCGCCGGACCGTCAAATTTGCATAATAACGCTTAAACACTTCCATCGTTCCTCTCCATTCGCTTGCAGCTATAGACTCCATTACAGTCTACCGTAATGAAAACGATCCTACAATATAAGGTGTCCGCAAAAATACGCGAAAATGCAGTCTTTATGTAAACTTAAGAAAGCTGCGCGCGCTTTATGCTGCAATGTGTATAAATTTGTTCCTGACTATCAATAAGGAGGCAAAATTATTATGGGTAAAATCATCTGCATTACCGGCGCATCCTCGGGAATCGGCCTGGCAACGGCTCTGCGCTTTGCAAGGGAGGGCTGGACTGTATATGCCGGGACACGGAATCAGGAACGCGATCAGGAGCTGTACCGTGAAAAAAGCAATCTGCACTTTGTGCAGCTGGAGGTTACCGATCCGGCCAGTATCCAGGCGGTTATCGGGCGGATCGCGCATGAGCACGGTTCATTGGATGTGCTGTTCGCAAATGCCGGCTACGGTTATCTGCGCGCTCTTGGCCAGGCGCCGATGGATGAGATTCACCGCGTGTTTGAAACTAATGTCTACGGGGTGATGCAGACGATTCAGGCTGCACTGCCGCTTTTGCAGAAGAGCGGGTATGCTCACATTGTTGCAACCTCAAGCGTAGGCGGACTAGTCGGCCAGCCGATGAATGAAATATACTGTGCCAGCAAGTTTGCGGTAGAGGGACTGCTCGAAAGCCTGGCTACCTATTACAAGCCGCAGTTCAATATTGATGTAACCCTGCTGGAACCCGGAGCTATTGCAACAGAATTCACCAATACTGTAATGGGCCATGTAGCCGTTACCGGAGGCATCCTGGAGGATGAGTACAAGCCCGTAATTGATGCCTATACCGCAGCCTTTCTGCAGCGTAATGCAGAGCCGCAGACTGCAGAGTCCGTAGCTGATGTAATGTGGGAGCTGGTGCACATGGAGACCAAGCCGGTGCGTATCCGCACTTCAGCGCGGGCCGAAGCCTTCGTAGGACATAAAGTAAACGCAGACCCTACCGGGCTGGACGGTGTGCTCAGCACCCGTAAGATTCAGCTGAACATGTAGTGTGGACAGCGTTATCCTGACTTTAGACCCGGTTTCCTGCGGCTAGGCGTATCCATTAACTGCCCTTAGTCTATTTCATGCTTTCTCTGCTGCGTTTATCCCTTTTTCCTGCTTCCGCAACATAAATGTAATAAAGACGGCCCTCCGGCAAATGCCGAAGGGCCCTTCCTTTATTTAATATTCTGTTTACCGCCGGATTGGCTCAATCCGGTAAGCTCCGTCTGCCTGCGAAGCAGCTGGAGTAATCTGCCAGCCGAATGACAGCACCTGCTCTACCCGCGCTCTTTCCCCGGCAGTCAATTCAGCCTCAACGGCCTCTTTTCCCTCTTCAAGCTCTAGCCTTGGCTCTTTGCCAAGGGCCACCAGAATCCAGCTGCGGATGCCGCGGATCGTGTTGTACTTGATCTGATACCCTCCGGTCACAGCCTGACGGTACTCCTCCGGCTTCTCTGCGGCAAAGGCAGCCAGCTGCTTAAAATCGAATTGGAACGGACTGTTGTCCTCCGGCAGCTCAGCGGCAGAAGTGATTCCGAGCAGCTGCTCATCAGACCAGCCCTGTCCGCGCAGCGCCTCAAGCAGCAATGCATCCCATTGCGATAATTTGATTGTACTGGATGATTCCGTCATAACCTTACCTCCTGTTTGTCCCTTCAGATCATAAGCTGCGATGCGGCCCGGGCATACCCGTTATCTAAGGTTTGTCTAGTCGGTATTGTACAACAGCCCTTCCCGAAGCATCAACCCGGCATTTTCCTTACACCGCAAAAAAATCAGGTTTAGTCTAGTACTTCTCTCAATATATTGAATACATATATTTCATAACGTCTATCTGCATATACGAGGGGATGTACAACTATGGTGACCCTGCACAGGAGTGTCAGGCTATGAGTGAGACGAAGATTCGGATATTGCTCGGCAGCCCGATTCATCAAAAACCGCAGATCCTGGAGCATTTTCTGAGCTCGCTTCTGCGTCTGCGGCGTGACGGGATTGTGCTGGATTATTACTTTATCGATGACAATGACGACGCCGGCTCTACTCTGCTGCTGCAGAGATTTGCCCCGGCGGGCAGCGAAGTGTTTCTGCAGTCCTCCGGCTTCAATGATGCCTATATCCGCAATGACACTACCCATTACTGGAACTCTGATCTGGTCTGGAAGGTAGCCGGGTTTAAAAATCTGATGATCCGGCGGGCCGAAGCCTTCGGCTATGATTATCTGTTCCTGATTGATTCCGATCTGATTCTCCATCCTGATACCCTGCTGCATCTGGTCAGCACGGAAAAGGATATCATCTCGGAGGTGTTCTGGACCCAGTGGCAGCCCGGCACGCTGCTGCAGCCGCAGGTCTGGATGCATGACGAGTATAACCAGTGGGAGATTCTTCCGGGCGAAAAGCCCGGGCCGGAGGAGATCAGCCGCCGGTTTCACGCTTTTTTGGCCAAACTGCAGCAGCCGGGTATCTATGAGGTGGGCGGGCTCGGGGCCTGCACCCTGATCAGCCGGAGGGCCATCTGCTCAGGCGTCAGCTATGATATGATCCGCAACATCTCCTACTGGGGCGAGGACCGCCATTTCTGCATCCGGGCCGCGGCCCTCGGCATCGCGCTGTATGTCGATACCCGCTACCCGGCGCTGCATCTGTACCGCGACAGCGACCTGGAGAAGGTCGCGGATTATGTCCGGCTGACAACAGCGGAGCGGGCGGTGGATGCGGGCGGACCGGCGGGCGAAGACAGACAGGTGCTGGATACGGGCGGACCAGCAGGCGAAGACAGACGGGCGCTGGATACAGGCGGACCGGCGGGCGAAAGCGGGCGGGCGGATACGGGCCAGGGCGGTGCGGCGGCGCATAGCGAGACGACAGCGGGAGCGGGTGATTCGGCGGCGGTGGATGGTACCGGCGGCGAAGAACAGACGGGCGGAAGCCCGGCCGGCCAGCCGCCGGCTCAGGAGGCTGCACCAGCCGCCGGGATATCCGCACCGGCGGAGATTGGCGGGAACACGCCCGAGGCGGAAGCCCGGCGGCCCAAGCTCACGCTGACGATGGTGGTCAAAAACGAGAGCCAGCGCTTCCTGCGGCAGGTTCTGCTGGAGCACCGCAAGTACATTGACGAGGCCGTCATTATTGATGACGGCAGCACCGACAACACGGCAGATATTTGCCGTGAAGTGCTTAACGGCATTCCGCTGCACCTTGTGCGCAATGAAGTCTCCAAATTCAGCAATGAAGCCGAGCTGCGCATGCAGCAGTGGGAGGCAGTTATTGCAACGGACCCTGAATGGATTCTAAGCCTCGATGCCGACGAGGTGTTTGAAGCAAGGTTTGCCCGGGACATCGGACTGCTGCTGCAGGAGGAGGCCTGCGACCTGTTCTGCTTCCGGCTGTATGATTTCTGGGACGACAATCATTACCGGGATGATAAATATTGGCGCTCCCACCAAAGCTACAGGCCGTTTCTGCTGCGCTACCGCAAGGAGTTCAGCTACGTCTGGAACAACTCGCCGCAGCATTGCGGACGGCTGCCGGAGAATATCTTTGAGCTGCCGCATCAGCTCAGCAATCTGCGGCTCAAGCATCTGGGCTGGTCCAGGCCGGAATACCGGCTCGACAAGTACCTGCGTTACATGCTGCTCGACCCCGACGGACAGTACGGCTGGAAGGAGCAGTACCAGTCGATCCTCGACCAGCAGCCCAAGCTGATACCCTGGGTAGAATAACGGTCATGTGGGCTGATCCTGGCTTTATGTGAGCTTATGCTCGACGGAGGCATGCTGCAGAGAGCTCCAAAGGCTAATCCGCCGCTTTATAAACTAACTTTGCCCTATAAAGGCTGTCGCGGTCAGCTGCGTATCGCTTCATTTGGCCGGCCAAACAGCCTAATCTGCAGTTTAACTGCACTCTGTGCAGCTATTCCTAACCAAAACAAGCCCGCAGCGTCCTTTAATTGCAGTTTGTGCAATTAAAAGTACGCCAACGGGCTTTTTGGGCAGAAAACTCCAGGAATAGCTGCACGAAATGCAGCTATATCCGAAAAAACCGGATTTTCAGCCTGTGTAGTTGTATAAAGTGCAGCTATTCCTCATGGAGACGTCCGGAAGGCAGGAATCTCCTGCTACAGAAGAACCTGCTGTCTGCGGCGGCGCACCAGCTGGATAACCGCACACGTCCGCTGCAATCTTCAGTCTGACAGCCACACACCTCGCCAATATCTCCAGCCGGGGGGCCATACATCCGCTGCTATCACCAGCAGCCCGCTCAGGCCTTGCCTGATGCAGCTGGCTCAGGCTGCCGGATGGCGACACTCAGCTTACCGTCTGCTTCATCGACGGCAAGCACCGAGCCCTCCTCTGCTTCGCCGGCGATCAGCGCCCGGGCGACCGGCGTCTCCAGGCTGCGCTGGATGAACCGCTTGAGCGGTCTTGCCCCGTAGACCGGGTCGAAGCCCTCCTTAGCGATGAAGCCGACCGCAGCATCGCTAAGCGTAAGCCCGATGCCGCGCTCAGACAGCCGCAGCCGCAGCCCGTCGGCGAGCTTGACGACTATCTGGCCGATTTCCGCTATCGTCAGCGGCTTGAACAGGACGATGTCGTCCACCCGGTTGAGGAACTCCGGACGGAAATGGCCGCTCAGCTCCTTCATTACCCGGTCCTTGACCGCCTGGGTGAGCTCACCGTTGTCATCGGTTCCCTGAATCAGATGCGGTGAGCCAATGTTGGAGGTCATGATGACGATCGTATTCTTGAAGTCGACGATCCGGCCCTGCGAATCGGTCAGCCGCCCGTCATCGAGCAGCTGGAGCAGGATGTTGAACACATCCGGGTGGGCCTTCTCGACCTCATCCAGCAGGACGACCGTATACGGCTGGCGGCGGACCGCCTCGGTCAGCTGGCCGCCTTCCTCATAGCCGATGTAGCCCGGAGGCGCGCCGACGAGACGGGATACGCTGTGCTTCTCCATGTACTCCGACATGTCGATGCGGATCATGCCGTCCTCGCGGTCGAACAGCGAGACGGCCAGCGCCTTAGCCAGCTCGGTCTTGCCGACCCCGGTCGGCCCGAGGAACAGGAACGAGCCGATCGGCCGGTTCGGGTCCTTGATTCCGGCCCGGGCGCGCAGCACGGCGTCGGCCACCAGCGAGACGGCCTCCTCCTGCCCGACAACCCGCTCATGCAGCGTCTCCTCCAGCCGCAGCAGCTTATCCCGCTCGCCCTCGACGAGCCTACTGACCGGGACCCCGGTCCAGCGGGACACGATATCGGCAATCTCCTCCTCGGTCACGGCTTCGCGCAGCAGCCGGGTCTCCTGATCCTGCTGCGCCGCTTCCTCCGCCGCCTTTACCTGCTTCTCCAGCTCCGGAATGATGCCGTAGCTGAGCTCCGCCGACTTGTTGAGGTCGTAGACCTCCTGGGCGTCGACCAGCTCCTTGCGGGCCTGCTCCAGCTTCTTCTTCAGGTCGCGGATGCCCTGAATGGCCGATTTCTCCTTCTCCCAGCGGGCAGTCATGGTCAGATGCTTCTCCTTGAGATCGGCTAGCTCACGCTGCAGACTCTCCAGCCGGCGCGCGCTGGCATCATCAGTTTCCTTCTTGAGCGCCGCCTCCTCAATCTCCATCTGCATCAGGCGGCGGGTAACCTCATCCATTTCGCCCGGCATCGAATCAATCTCGGTGCGGATCATCGCGCAGGCCTCGTCCACCAGATCAATCGCCTTATCCGGCAGGAAGCGGTCCGTGATATAGCGGTTTGAGAGCACGCCGGCGGCGACCAGGGCGCTGTCATGGATTTTGACCCCGTGATGCACCTCGAACCGTTCCTTCAGCCCGCGCAGAATGGAGATCGTATCCTCGACATTCGGCTCGCTGACCAGCACCTGCTGAAAGCGCCGCTCCAGCGCCGGGTCCTTCTCGATATATTTGCGGTACTCATCCAGCGTGGTGGCACCGATACAGTGCAGCTCGCCGCGGGCCAGCATCGGCTTCAGCATATTGCCGGCATCCATTGCACCCTCGGTCTTTCCGGCACCGACGATCGTATGAAGCTCGTCAATGAACAGGAGAATCCGGCCGTTGCTCTCGCGGATTTCCTTAAGCACTGCCTGCAGCCGCTCCTCAAACTCCCCGCGGTACTTCGCACCGGCGACCAGGGCACTCATGTCCAGCGAAAAAATCGTTTTGTCCTTCAGCCCCTCCGGCACGTCCCGGCGGACAATCCGGTGGGCCAGGCCTTCGACGATCGCCGTCTTCCCGACGCCCGGCTCCCCGATCAGCACCGGGTTGTTCTTCGTCTTGCGGGAGAGGATGCGGATCACCCGGCGGATTTCGCCGTCGCGTCCGATGACCGGGTCGATTTTGCCGGCCCGCACCTCGGCGACTAGATCGCGGCCGTACTTCTCCAGCACCTCGTAGGTGGCCTCCGGCTCCCGGCTCGTCACCCGCTGATGGCCGCGGATCTCAGCCAGCACACCCAGCAGCTTGCCGCGTGTAATCCCGCGGCTGGTGAATAAGCCGCGCAGCTCCCGGTTGCCGCTGCCGGTGTCTGATACCATCGCCAGAACGGCATGCTCCACAGCTACGAACTCGTCGTGCATCGCGGCCGCTTCCTTATCGGCCTGCTCCAGCACTTCGATCAGCGAGGCTGATGCGTAGCGCCGCATAGTGCCAGCACCCGAGCCGCTGACACTCGGCTTCCGCTGCAGCAGCTCCTCGGTGCCGCGCAGCAGCTCGGCTGCGGGAACATTCAGCTTCTGCAGCAGCCTCGGCAGCAGGCCCTCCTGCTGCTGGAGCAGGGCTTTCAGCAGGTGGAGATTGTCGATCTCCTGGTGCCCGGCAGCAGCCGCCAGCGATTGTGCTGCAGCGACCGCTTCCTGCAGCTTCTGTGTTAACTTGTTGAAATCCATATGCATACATCACCTTTCATAAATTCTATTTCCTTTATCCTTTGTTCTTTCTATATTATTACCCGGATACCCACCGGCTCTTTTAGCCCATAGCCGCTTTCTGCCGCTGCTTCCCGCTGCTTCCGCGCTTTACTCCGGCCTGATAGCCGCTTGTTTCAGCCAGCTTCCGGTAGAGCGCCTTCCCGGCTTCTCCCGTATCCGCCGGTATCACAAGCTCAATCCGAAACAGGATATCGCCGCTTGTTCCGCTCCGGCGCTTCAGTCCCTTGCCAGGAATACGCAGCATGTGGCCGGCTGCCGTACCGGCCGGAATCTTCAGCTTGATGCTGCTGCCGTCAGGCAGCGGCACCCTGGCTTCTCCGCCAAGCACGGCCTACCACGGTGCTATTTCAACCGTTCCGTGCAGGTCCCCGTCCTCAACACCGTATATTTCATGCGGTGCAAGCTGCAGGACAATCAGCAAATCCTCACTCTGGCCGGCCGCGCCTGGCATCCGGATAACGGCCCCCTCCGGCGAGCGCGGCGGAATGCTAACCGTCATCTGCCTGCCGCCAGCCTGTATGCTCACATTGCCTCCCTTATACGCCTGTTCCAGCGTAATTTCCAGCTGGGCCTGCATCATGCCATGCCCTCCGCCGGAGCTGCCGCCGCTTCCGCCGAAAAAATCAAA
The DNA here is from genome assembly GCF_000758625.1 of Paenibacillus sp. FSL R7-0273. Lineage (NCBI taxonomy): Bacteria > Bacillati > Bacillota > Bacilli > Caryophanales > Paenibacillaceae > Paenibacillus > Paenibacillus sp. FSL R7-0273. The sequence goes on along the minus strand of NZ_CP009283.1, from coordinate 303,643 downwards.
GCCCGCCCGGTCCGCTGCCCCCCGGCTGCCAAAAAACATACCGAACAGATCCTCCTCGCCGATCCCGCTGCCGGACGCAGAAAAAGCACCGCCGGCCCCGAACGCAGACTCCCAGCCTGCTCCAAACGGGCCCTGCCCGCCACCCGATGACGGACCACCGGCCCGCCAGCCGCCTGCGGAGCCGAAGCCGGCAGCCCCGTAGCGTAGCTCCTCATCATAAGCGGCCCGCTTTTCTTCATTGCCCAGCACCTCGTAGGCTTCCGCAGCCTCCTTGAATCTGGCCTCTGCCTCCGGGGCCTTGTTCACATCGGGATGCCACTGCTTCGCAAGCTTCTGATAAGCCTTTTTGATCTCCTGCCTGCTTGCCTGCCTGCTCACGCCCAGCGCATCATAGTAATTTTTTGCCGCCAAGAGAATCCACTCCTTTCCAGCAAAGATTCTGCATCTCATGTATCTATATTATTCACAAAAGACGCATCATAGCCGGTATCCCCACTACAATGCGCCTTTGTGTAGACTGCTATATAAAAAGCCCGTCGAAGCGGCCCTGTACTCCCTCAGCACTCCGCCGGGCTTGACAGCTTACTGAAGCTGCGGTCCCGTGCTGCCGTTGTCCTGTATCTCAATCCGCTTTCCGGCGGCCTTTTGCCGCTTCGGCACCTCGAGCGTCAGCAGCCCGTCCTTGAGGGTGGCCCGGATGTCATCACCGCTGATATCCTGCACGTAGAAACGGCGGACATACTCACCATAACGGCGCTCCCGGCGCACAACCTGCTGCTTATCATTCTCCTCGCTTTTCTCTTCCCTGCGAACCGCTTTGATCGTCAGATAGGGGCTGGAATAATCAATGTCGATATCGTCCTTGCCAAAGCCCGGCAGCTCAGCCTCAATCAGATAGGCCTGCTCGCTCTCACGGATATCCGTCCGGAAAGACAGGGCGCTGCCGCCCGTCATCGGGGCAAAAAACTCATCATTAAATACATCATGCAATGACTTTGTGAGTGCACCAAATACATCATCTCTGCGTTTTCCAAAAGGGACCAAATCAAACATATTCCATTCTCCTCTCATCAGCTTTTGTTTTTTTTGATTTACTTTGACTTTGTTTGACCTTTCTTATGGCTTTATTATAGCCTCCTCTCCGCGCAATCTCAAAACCCGAAAAAACCGAAAAACCGGGAAATTCCGGCATTTCGGCTTATTTTTTATATCTTATTTTTATCATTCAACTTTTTTGACCTATTTTGACCTTTATTTTAAATATCGCTCCCGGTACTCCTGCTCCAGCATGCTCATCATTACAACATCATGGTACTCATGGTTATAAAAAAGCGTCTGCCGCCGCACGCCCTCCCGCACAAAGCCGACACTCTCATAGACATGCTCAGCACGGCTGTTGAAGGTATAGACCTCCAGCTCGATCCGGTGCAGATTAAGAATGCCGAAGCCGTAATCGAGCATCAGCAGCAGCGCTTCACGCCCGTAGCCCCGGTTCAGGTGCTGTTCCTCCCCGATAGCCAGACGCAGGTTGGCAGTGCGGTTGCCCCGGTCCATATCCTGTATTGCAATGTCGCCGATGACCTCATCGTTCTCTTTGAGGGCAATCAGCAGCAGCACACCGCTGTCATCGCCGGCCTTGCGTTCAATATAGGCAGCAATCTGCTCCTTATTAATATGCCTTTGTGTTCCCGTCAGCCGGCGTGTCTCCGCTCCGAAAAACATATTGTAATACAGCCCGGCGTCCTCCCCGTTCAGCGGGCGCAGATATACGCGCTCCCCCGTTAATAGTCCCGAATGCTTGCTCATTATGCCATCCCCCGTCTCTATTAATGACTCTATGGTAATGCATATCTGTATCTTATAAAATATACAAAACAAGCAAATTCCAAAGGACAGATGGGAGAGCCCGATCGATGCTGATAAACCCTATGCTTAGCGATGCTGACGGGAAGCTCCCGTATTACATACAGCTGTATAACTATTTCAAAAAAGAGATTCTTGGCGGGACACTGCCGGCTGATACCCGCCTTCCCTCCATCCGCAGCCTGGCCGGGCAGCTGAATATCAGCGCCACTCCGGTCGAGCTGGCCTATCAGCAGCTGGTTTCCGAGGGCTTCATCGCCAGCCGGCCCCGCAGCGGATATAGCGTCCAGCCAATGCATGCGCTCAGTGGGGCAGATGCTGCGGCAGAGCCGGAGGAACGCCACAGGCAGCCTCCAGCCCAGGCTTTGCCAGCGATTACGCCCCGTGATCCGCAGCAATATCCTTATGATTTTCACATCTCCAAGAATGACTTCTCCCTGTTCCCGCACAAAGTCTGGCGCAGCCTCTTTCAGGAGCAGCTGCATAATCCCGACCTGCTGCAGTACGGTGATCCGCAGGGCGAGCCGGCTCTGCGCGGGAGCATTGCCGCCCATCTGCGGCAGTTCCGCGGGCTGCGCTGTACGCCGGAGCAGGTGGTTATCGGCGGTGACCAGCATCTGCTGTGCTCACTGCTCTGCCATATTCTGCCCGGCGGAGCCCGGAGGCTGGCCATCGAAGACCCGGGATATCATCTCCTGCCGTCCGCCTTCCGCAGAAACGGCTATGAGATTATTCCTGTTCCGCTGGAGGAGGACGGGCTTGATGTAGAGAAGCTGCGCAGCAGCAGGACAAGCGCCGTATACATCTCCCCCTCGCACCAGTTTCCGTGCGGAATGATTATGCCCATAGCCAAGCGCCATGCCTTGCTGGACTGGGCCGTCTCTACGGGCGGATATATCATCGAGGATGATTATGACGGCGAATTCCGCTATCACGGCAGGCCGGTCCCCTCCCTGCAGGGGCTTACAGAGCACAGTCCGGTCATTTATATGGGCAGCTTCGCCCAGTCTGTTGCCCCCGCCCTCTGTATACACTACATGGTGCTGCCGGAGAAGCTGCTCCCGGCTTACCGCAGCCTCGCCAAGGAGCTGTACCTGGAGCACTCCGCTTCGCGGCTGAACCAGATCGCGCTGCATTACTTTCTGGAGCGGGGCCATTTTGCCAGACATCTGCGGCGGATGCGCCTGCTCTACCAGAAGAAGCACGACTCTCTGCTGCAGGCCATTCAGCTGCACTTCGGAGAGCAGGCAGCCGTCCGCGGGCAGGGCGCCGGCTTTCACCTCCTGCTGCGGCTGAACAGCTGCGGTAACGCACGCCTGCTGGCAGACTCGGCTGCAGCAGCCGGAATCCGCGTCACTCCGGCTTCTTACACGTGGTGGGAGCAGAGGGAGCCTGATCCGCCGGAGTTCATCCTCGGATTCGGGGCAATCCCCGAGGACACAATCAGCGAGGGAATCCGGCTGCTGGCAGAGCTGTGGCTTACGGAGTAAGACGGTCATTGTCTCACAAGCGTTACAAGCATTCAGAAGACAGCCTCCCGGCCTGGTGCTGATAAGCGCTCAGCTGTATTTTTCCAGCAGCTCCTGAAGCAAGCGCCTCAGCTCCATTATCAGCCCGGCCGGCTCACGGATGGTTGCCTCATGGCCGATGCCGGTGAGAAATCTGGCGAAGTAGCCTAAATCACGCTCTGAAACCTCCCCCTCCAGCCGGCCGGTGCCGTCAGGCTTTACCTGCAGCAGATAGGATGACCATATTTCACCTTCGCAGGCCTGCACTCCCCTGCCTGTCAGCTCCACGTGCAGCCGGACCCGGCCTCGGCGCTCTCCCGCCTCCTGCGCTGGCTCCATTCCTTCCGCCCGCTCTGCCGGTTGTTCCTCCGCTACGAATTGATGCCTGTTCTCCAGGTGTACCCGGCGCAGATCAAGCGGTGTGAGCCCTGAGCTGTCTTCCTCTACAGCATCGATCCGGTCACAGCGGAATAACCGGATACCGCGGCGCACAAAGCAATAGGCCGGACAATACCACAGCCCGTTGCTCGCATAAATACCGACCGGCTGAACCGGGCGCAGGCTGCGCTCCCCTGTGGATTCATAGCCGATAAGCAGCACCTTCTGTCCTATGGCTGCCTCCAGCAGCACCGAGAGGAAGGGAAATTCGGCTTCCCGCGCGGGAATCACAAAATCAATCCTGTTCTTCATATCATCGATCCGGTCCCGCACATCCCCGGGCATATAATGATAAAATTTGTGCAATGCAGAAACGGACTCCTCCTTGAAGGGCAGATATTCATAGTGGCGCAGGGCATGACTGGCAAAAAAGATCGCCACAGCCTCCTCCTCAGTAAAAGCAATCGGCGGCAATATCCGTTCGTTCAGCACCTGATAGCCCCCGTGCGGCCCTACCTCTGAATACAGCGGCACTCCAAGCTCGCCTAACTCCTGCAGATCCCTGAGAATCGTCCGGGTGGACACGCCGAACTCATCAGCCAGCTCTCTGACGGTAAATTTCCGCTTGCGGTTGACTGTCATCATCAGGTCGAGCAGCCGTTTGGATTTAGACATGGCAGAAGCTCCATTTCTTTTTTATTCATGACAATAGTTGTCACTATTATACCCTACAATAAGAGCATAGCCCGGATGGACGGGCAAATCTACCGCCGGAGGAGCGATTAAATATGAATATAGAAGTAAATCCGTTTATAATGCTGGAAGGAACAGCACGTGAAGCCATTACATTTTATCAGGAGAGTCTTGGTGCGAAGCTGCTTTTTATACAGACTGTTGGGGAAGGTCCAACCGATCAAGAAAATGCCCCCCTATCCGATGAAGATAAGGCGCGTATCGCCCACTCTGTACTGCGCATCGGTGACACCACAATGTTCGTAGCCGATCTAGAGCCGGGGCAGACGAGACAGACCGGCAACGGGCTGAATCTCTGTATTTCCACAAGTGACGCGGATACATCCGGGCAGCTGTATAACGTACTGAAGGAAGGCGGACAGGTGGACATTGAATTGGGCCCGGCTTATTTCAGTCCTGCTTACGGTATGGTGACCGACAGGTTCGGCGTTACTTTTCAGATTTTTACCAAGCGGCAGGGGTGAACAAAGACAGAAAAGACGGCTCTTACCTCCCCGGGGAGTAAGACCGTCTTTTTTAGGTTTACTTGTCGCTCAATGAACCAGTGTGCTCCAGAGAATCTCTTAGAAACGTATTTACCTCATCAGAAATTCTCTTATAGTGCATCCAGTGAAGATAATGATGCCCCTTCAAAGCAATCAGCTTATGGTGATGTACATTCCTCAGCTGTGATTCATAGAAGGTGATATTGGACTTGCCGTCCGCCTTTATCTTGCTTCTATCTGCTTCTGCCGCAAAGATGATCACAGGCAGATCGGGCGGATAAGCCATCTCCTGCGTGACACGGATATTATGTTCAATTTCATTGGCTTCATTGACTACATTGCTGTTGTAAGCCTTCCAGGCCGTGAGTATTTGGGTCAGCTTTAGATTCTTGGCGGAATAAGTGCCGCTTTCTGCAATCGGGACGATCTCTGACGGAAGGATATACGCAGCGATTCTTGCCAGACCACCGGGTGCAATCAGACTCATATATCCTGGCATACGCGGGACAGATTCCCCGAAATACTCCACTGCCTGAGGCAGGGTAACATCGATCCCGGCAACCGCTTCAACTTCCTCCGGATATTTAGTGGCATAGTACATGCTGTAAATACCGGACACCGAGTGGGACAGCAGGGTATACGGCCCCTCGATGCCCGCTTGCCGCAATGCGCTGCGCAGCTCCTCCACTATATTGTCCACCGTCCGCTCTTCATCGGTAAAATCGCTCCAGCCATATCCGAAGGGTTCAGCAACTACAACTTTATTGTCCATGGACAGCTCGTTAATCAAAGGCTCAAAATCAAGCACAGGTGCAGCCGTCCCCAGTCCGGGTAACATTACAATGGTATTGCCCTTCGTCCCTTTAGTGTACACATGCATGGTCTTACCCTTCACTTCAACATACCTGCCCCATGCCGGGTACTTTTTGTGCTCATACCGGGTCATCAATCCGTTAAACGACATTACCAGCAGCAGAATTGCGCCAGCAGATAGTATGATGTTCCTGATGAGCCTCATCCACCCAACCCTTTTTCTCGTTTTCATTGCATCCTTTGCTCCTTATCCTGATTCTTTTCCTCATTGTATAAGGCTCAGGTTAAAATCCGGAGCTGGGGAAGTTTAAATCTGGTTTAAACTAATCACAGTACCCTGCCATCTGCGGTATAGACCAATCCAATCAGCTTTTTCAGTAAAAATGTCACATTCCCGCCGCCTGCTCCGTTGTACAGATTGAAAGGAGGTGAACAGCCTTGGAAAATACAGAGCTGCAGCGGACGGTTGATGAGGTGCTGGCCGGGGATACCGGAAAATTTGAAAGCATCGTGCTTGCTTACCAGAAGCCGATTGCCCTCTACTGCTGCCACATGCTCGGGTCTTATACGGAGGCTGAGGACAGCGCGCAGGAGGTTTTTTTCAAAGCCTACCGCTCCCTGGACAAGTACAGCCCCGAAGTGCCGTTTGGAGCCTGGCTGTACAAAATCGCCTACAACCAGTGCATTGATGTGCTCCGCAAACGGAAGCTGGGCAAGGCGCTCAGGCTGTTTTATCAGGATGAGACGCAGCACAGGCCGGTAGACCAGCAGATTGAAGCGAAATATCTGGACGAAAAGGTGCAGCGCGCTATGGCCAAGCTGTCGGCAGAGGAACGCAACCTGCTTATCCTGCGTTCTGTTGAGGAGATGAGCTACCAGGATATCAGCCTGATTCTGCAGCAGAACAGCGCCCGGCTGCGGAAAAAGTACGAGCGCGCAGCAGAGAAGTTCCGCAAATACTATGCGAATGCGAAGGGAGAGGACCGCTATGCCGGTTTACAACGACAAGGAATTGAAAGAAATCCTTCTTAAAGCAGCACCAGCAGAAATGGATGTGTCCAGCAGGGTCATGAACCGGCTGTACGCAACCAAGCAGACAAGGCAGAGGTTCTTCATGAAGTATAAAGTGGGAGTGCTGGTTATGGCGGGGCTGCTGCTGACGGCATCCTCCGGCTTTGCCGCTGTACACTACCAGAGCCTGAAGAATAAGGACGGAGAGCTGACCTATCAGGTTAAGCCAGTCGCAGAATTCCCTCTTCAGCAGGAGGAAACGGTTCAGCGGCTGGATTACACCAGAGAGCTCGGGGAGCAGCTGCTTCAGGACGGTACGGCAGCCATTTTTTATGTCACTGCACACAACCCGGACGGGTTAACCGATACGCGGTCCAAGCCTGTGGTCTACAGTGACTGGTCTGTACTGCAGGCCAAGCTGGCCGGACAGGAGCTCGGCCTTGCCCGGCAGCTTCCGGACGGCTACACCTTCCACAGTGCCTCCGCCAGATATGAGCCGCTTACGCCTTCTCCTGAAGAAGCAGCAGCTGTAACGGACCAGCTGCGCAAGCAGGCAGAGCAGTCCGGCAAGGGTTATGCCCTGCTTCCAGTCGGGCTGTCAGACAAGCTGCTCACGCTGACCGCGTCCTACCGGAAGGGAGACCAGGAGGTTAGTGTACGTATCAGCAAAACTGCCAATCCTTCCACCATGTATGTAGATGATAGTGTTGATTTTACTGCCGAGAAGCTGACTGCCGGCGGTGTAGAGCTAATCTATACCCGATATAAAGGCGGTAATAATCTGACCTGGTCGGTTGAAACTCCAGGGCAGGAGGGCTTCCTGCTGTATCAGATAGACGAGATGAGCGGACAGTATTTCAGCAAAGAAGAGATGGTCGGGCTTGCAGAGCCGCTGCTGAAATAAAGGTCTGCCGTGTTAGCGGCAGACCCGGTCAATAAAGCGCCCGCCACAAATAAAAGGTGGCGTAGGCTTCCCAGCCCCTCCAAGGCAGCGCCAGCTCCAGCAGCTCTGCCGCTGTAGGCTTGCGGTCCATGCCGGTCAGGAATTTGACCACGTTTTGCAGCCCTACATCGCCTACCGGATAGGCAGTTGTATCGCGCAGGCAGCGCATCCGCACATATTGCGAGGTCCAGGGGCCGATACCCCGGAGCTTAAGCAGCCGTGCCTCCGCCTCCTCCGGAGAAGGCAGCGCCAGCAGCTCCTCCCGGCTAAGCCCGCCTGCGGCGATAAGGGCAGCGACCTCCAGCAAAGTCCGCGCTTTGTTCCGGGTCAGCTGCAGGCTGCAGAGCTCTTCCTGGGTCACCGTCAGGAAAACCTCAGGAGCGGGAAAATGATAATACGTATGTCCTTCGTATTCTAATGAGCTCCCGTATTCGGCAGTGAGCCGCTGCTTGAGCCTGTACGCGAACGCCAGGTTAACCTGCTGGCCCAGAATGGCCCAGCACAAGGCCTCGAACAGATCCGGGATGCCGATGATCCGCAGGCCCCGCTCGCTGACAGTCAACGGCTGCAGCAGCGGGTCCCGTCCCGCAAGCTCATAGAACGGGGCCAGATCGCGGTCCAGATCGAACCACTCCACAATATAGCGGACCAGCCAGGCTTTGGCCTCCGCTCCCGGAACAGCCCCGCTCAGCAGTGTAACCTGCAGACGCCGAGGCTGTTCCTCCGCCGTTGTCAGCCGGACCAGAAGCTTCTCTCCCCCTACAATAAACAGCCGGTTAACCCCTGTATCGTCCGGGCGGAACAGGCATTCCAGCGGCGACCGGTGCATATAGGCCAGACAGGCACTCAAGTCAAAGCAGTCCGGCAGCGGCAGCTCAAAAAGCAAATCGTTCATGACCCTTCGCCCCCACATGTGTAATTCCTTCCAGCGCCAGCAGCTCCTGCTTCAGCTTCAGCCCGCCCCGGTAGCCGGTCAGTGTGCCATTCGCCCCGATGACCCGGTGGCATGGCACAATAACCGGAACCGGATTCTGCCCGTTAGCGGCACCGACTGCACGAACCGCAAGCGGGCGGCCGATCTGTACAGCCAGCTCCCTATAGGTAGCCAGACTCCCGTGAGGAATCTGCAGCAGCCCTTTCCAGACCTCCTGCTGAAAGGCAGTTCCCCACAGATCAAGCGGCAGACTGCCGAAGCTGACAGCTTCGCCCGCGAAATAGCGCTCAAGCAGACTGATAACGCCCATCTCCGCAAAAACATCTGCATTCTCCTCCAGCCGGGCAGACGGGGCATGGAGATTCAGCCAGCCTGCCGGAAGCTGTCCCTGATCCTGTTCATACGATACACGGATAAGTCCCTTGGCGCTCGCCCATAGTGTCCATGCTCTGCCCCCGAGACTCACGGTGTGATGATAGATTACCACAGGCTGCGTAGCAGCATTCTTCCGGTTCCCGGACGTTCCCGCTTTATTCGCGTTCCTGCTCATCGGCAGTCCCTCCCTTAGATTGATTACGGTACTCTGTTGGTGAAAGGCTGTTCCTGCGCGTGAACCAGGCGGCAAAATGCGATGCGCCCGGAAAGCCCGCTGCCCTGCCGATCTCAGCGATAGGCGCATCCGTATGGGCCAGCAGCTCACACGCTTTGTCTGACCGCAGATGGTCCAGCCGCGCGGCCGGCGAGCAGCCGTTCACCCGCTTGTATGTCCGCTGCAGGTGGAACGGGCTGACCGTAAGCTCCTCAGCCAGCTTCGCCAGTGTCAGCTTCTCGCCCAGCCGGGCCTCCATAACGGCATCTGCCCGGGCGGCGAGCACCGCATCCGGGCGGAGTGCGCCGCCGTCCTCGGGCCGGCACCGCTTGCACGGGCGGAAGCCCGCCCGGACCGCTTTTTCCAGCGATGTGTAGAACTCCACATTCTCCGCCTTGGGCGTTCTGGCCCGGCAGGACGGGCGGCAGACGATACGGGTCGTCAGCACAGCCGTATAATAAACGCCGTCATAGGTCGGCTCCCGGTTCACTACTGAAGCATAAATACGCTCAAACAATGCCTGCTCCATAATCACATCACCTCATACCGCCAGTATAAACGATCACCCCCGGCTTATGCAGATTTCCGGAACAGGAGAGCAAGATTACGACAGTGCACAAAGAACCCTCCATGGCTGAATTCATCGCTCACGGAGGGTTAATATCATTTTATAAATATTTTATTTACGTTGTTATAAGAATTATTTAAATAGCAGCTTTCGGTGTTCCAACATCAGACGGCCCCTCTGACACCGGCGGTTTCTTCTTCTTCATATAATCGGAATAGTAGGCCGTTATAATTGGAACCAGAATGGAGGTCACAATAACGGATGCGGCTACAAGCGCTGTTGCGGTCTCTGCCGCAGGCAGGAATTCCGGCTTGAGGTTAGCCACCAGCATAGGATTCGCTACAGCTGCTCCGGCAGTACTGGATGCGGCTAGACCGGCAGTCCCGTTGCCGCCGCCGATATACTTATCGGCAAAGATCAGCGGAATTCCTGTAATCACAATAACAGCAAGACCAAGCAGAATACCGAGCAAGCCTGTATCCAGGATGACACCGAGGTCAATCGAGCTGCCCAGCGCGAAGCCGAAGAACGGAATGAGGGTCTGGGTCGCTTTTCCGAAATAAGCACGCAGGTCGTGGTCAAGGTTACCCAGCAGGAAGCCGACCAGGAACGGCAGCACAGCGCCTACGAATACATGCGGTTCAAATACAGCTACACCGGTACTGCCGAGAATCAGCATCGTTACAAGCGGGCCGGATTCCAGCGACATCAGCACGAATGCACCGGATTCCTCCTTGGTGCCATACTGCTGCATAATGGAGGCATACAGGCCGCCGTTGGTCATATCCATCGCCGAGATGATGGCAAGCACGGACAGGCCGGCGAAGAAGCCGTTTTTGACGCCGCCTTCAGGCAGGAACTGGATGGCAATGATAGCCACAACCCAGGCTACGGCTATTTTGGTCAATACCAGCGTTCCCGATTTGCGCAGTACCGTGCCGGTTGCCCGCACATCGATTGCCGCACCCATACAGAAGAACCATACAGCAAGGATTGGCACAGTACCGGTCATAAGCCCTTTGGTGAAGCCGCCGAAGTATTCGCCTGCGTTCGGGAAGGCCGTATGGATAATCGCCCCCAGGAACAGCGGTACCAGCATCATGCCGCCGGGAATTCTATCAAGTGTCTTTTTAATTTTCATAATCTTTAATCATACCCTTCATTCTGTATTGCGGTCTGAGCGCGCTTTCAAGTCACTTACGGCTCAGCCCGAGCTCCGGAATCATCCGTGAGAATAAATCATCGCTTTCCTTGAGCTGGCGCATGAACGCCTTATCGTCCTTCACCAGCAGTCCAAGACCATTCGTGGTCATAGCTTCACGGAAGCTGCGGTCTTCTGTTCCTTTAATAAAGGCCTCTGCCAGCAGCTCCGCTACGGCATCCGGCGTATCCTTCGGTACAGCAAGCCCTCTCCACGTACTGGTGAAGTTCACATGAATTCCGGTCTGCTCCTCCAGCGTGGGCACATCAGGCAGCGCCTCTGAGCGCTTATCGGCATTAACCGCCAGTGTCCGCAGCTTCCCTTCATCCACAGCCTTCTTCACCTCGGCAGGACTTACCGGCACCGCATCGACAAAGCCGTCCATCAGCGCAGACACAGCGGGTCCCGCACCTTCAAAAGGAATATGGGCAAACTTCACACCTGTTTCCCGTTCCAATGTTACGGCAGCCAAATGCCATATACTCCCCGTTCCGGCATTCCCCATCTTCACTTCCCCTGGATGCGCTTTCGCAAAGTCGAGAAATTCATTTACGGTTTGCCATGGCGCTCCGGCTCTTACGGTAATGGCGGAAGGATCAAAATTCGTCTGGGCAATCGGTTTGAACCTCTCATAAGTAATCGGCAGCAGTCCCAGATGCGGCAGAATCGTCAGCTCCGCAGGTAAAAAAGTGACCGTATACCCGTCAGCCTTAGCATTCGCACCCTCCATCAGCCCGACAGAACCGCCTCCGCCCGTCCGGTTCAGTACAATAACCGGCTGGCCCAGCACCTTCTCGGCAGCTTTGGCCAGAGCCCGTGCGGTCGTATCTGTTCCTCCGCCGGCAGCATAAGGTACGATCAGCGTAACCGGCTTGGCCGGAAAGCCGGCACCGGCACCAGAACCTCCTCCGTTCGGATACCCGGACATCCGGGCTCCAATGAAGAGCAGCGCAGCTATCAGAACAGCTGCTGATCCTATCGCAATCTTCGACGTCCATTTCAAAGGTTATCCCTCTTTCTATAGTCTGTTTACAGTGCTCCACCCCCTGGATCCTTTGAGCATCAGCATCGTCTCACGAGGCTGTGAAAGTTTTCTCAAATAGAACTTTAAAGCATTCAGAGGGTAAGCAGCAATCGTATTATCTTATTCTGAATCGTCAGAAATCCCGGAACCATGCGGTTTTGGCAGATCTGCATACTGTCTGGAAGATTTGCTGTTCTCCCGGAACTTGCCCGGAGTAAGCGATTTACTTTTGCGGAAGACCCGGATAAAGCTGTTCTCATTCTGGTAGCCGACAAGCTGGGCGATCTCTGCCACCTTCAGGGTGCTGCTCTCCAGCAGCCCGCAGGCTTTTTCAATTCTCAGGTTAGTCAGATAGTCATACAGGGTGGTTCCGGTTTCTTCCTTGAAGATGGTACTGACTGAAGATACTCCAAGATTGACATGGGCGGCGATATCCTGCAGACCGATGTTATGCTGCAGATTGTCCTCCATATACTGAATCAGATTCTGTGCAAGCAAATATTCCTTGGACTGCCGGTGTACCTCCAGCGCACTTGCCATCTGGCTGATAATGCTGCACAGCAGCCCTTCAATATCGGCCAGATCCAGTGTAGACACCTGGTGCGGCGTATAGTCAGCCAGCTCGGCGGGCAGGGTATAGCCTCTGGCGGCGGCAATATTGATAATCTCCTCCAGCAGATCGTCCAGTACCCGGACTATTTTTTGCGGCTGAAGCCTCTTCTTACGCAGGTCTGCGGCCCATCTGTGCACCCACTGGTGACCAGTAGCAGCGTCCGAGCTTTTGAGGGCATGCAGTACCTCCTGCTTCCAGACATCATCGGCCGCCCCGCCGCCCTCATCCTGCCTGTTCTCCAGGCCGGAATACAGATGAACCCGTCCATACCCCTCATACAGACGGTAGGACAGCGCGGCCTCTGCCTCGGCATAGGAGCGGGCCGCCTGTCCGATCAGCTGCGCCTCCGTACCAATCCCCACAGATACTGAAATACCCAGCACCTCCGATACAACACCACCCAGCCTTACAGCATCCTCGTTCAGATTGCGCGGGCCCTCCCCCTCTGCAGACTGCAGCAGCAGAACCAGACTGTCCTTGCGCGGAGAGGCTGTAACTGCCCGCCAGGAGGGCCCGAAAAATTCAGATACCATATTGTTCATTGCATATTTGAGCAGCTGCTGGTCTTCCTCAGTATAAGCCGCCCCCCACTCCGAATGACGGTCGATGGAAATAATCAGCACCTCAAACGGCCCCTGCTGCCAGCCGGCAAAATAATGCTCCCACTTCGTCTGCGTCTCCTGATTCCCCATATTCCGGGCGATCAGATCACTTAAGAATTTGGCGCGCAGCTCCGGCAGACTCCAGTCGGCAACCAGCGATTTGCTCCGGAAATCACCGACCAGCTTGCCGATGACAGGCTCCAGATCGTAGAGATTGCCGTGCCCGGCCCCTTTTTGCTGCTCCGGGCTGAGCAGCTGGTTGATCCGTTTCAGCGGCCGGAAGGCGGCAAAGTTATAATAATAGATTGCCGAGCAGCCGACCGCTATCGAAATCAGCGACAGCATCAGCATCATATTGCGGGCGGTCGTTACATTCTTCAGCAGCTGCTCCATGGGTACCAGTGAAACCAGACGCCAGCCGGTGACATTGGAAAAAGCCTGGTTAGCCATATAGGCCTGTCCGTCCATCCTCACATGGGCAAACGGGCTTACATCGATCACACTCAGCACTTCCTTCATTTCCTCCAGCGGAAAAGGCAAATTGAGCTTCGGATAGATCAGCTCTCCCTCCAGGTTGTATACAAACTGGTGGCTGGATAAATGGGTGTACATTTTGGAGAAAAGCTTATCGTAATCCAGGTCGATCAGCACCGCCCCGGTTACGTCCCCGTTCTGGACTACCGGACGGGCCAGCGAGAGCAGCTCCGTGCTGCCGGGACTGGTGCCGGCGCCGGCGGCACTGTTGTAGAGCCTTCTTTTGATCAGCAGCGGCTTCTCTTTGATCTCCTCCAGCCAACCGCTCCATTCATGCTCCGGCGCTTCCTCCCAGGCGGCCCTGTAGCCGTACCGGCTTGAAATGACAGACCGGCCGCGGAAGCTGACGACGCTGATACTCTGGATGTCCGGCTCGGACACCAGCGCCTTAAGCACATTCTGCGGCTGGGCCGCCGCTTCTTGCGCATGGTCCGCATCCGCAGACAGGAACGCCAGCACGGCCGGATTAAAGGAGAGGTCGACCGCCTTGTTGTCCGCCTCCCGGAACGCCCGGTTCGTCACATCCAGGTTAATCTGCAGCAGCTCAACATTGGGCGTGTTCAGCTCTGTATCGAGCGCCTGCCGGTACTCCCTGTAGGAAAAGAGGCCGATCAGCGTAATGCAAAGCGAGACGCTTATGGTCAGAAACAGAATCAGCCGGTTCTGTTTGTTATTCAACAGGTACTTCAATTTAAATCGCAGCATGTTGCAGCTTCATCCTTCCGCAGTTCCCTTGAGTTTCAGACCCTTAGAGTAGCATGGATGATCCTGCAGCAATGTGGGGCATGTCATACCGGACAGGCTTTTCAAAAATTTTATTTAAAATTGTCACGAAAGTGAAAGATAACAGGCAAAACTTATATAGATGGTATAATGAAGGGAACCGATCTTTTGTTATTTTTTGAACAAAACTTTTTACCTACAGGAGACTTCTTGCGATGCAGCCAAACTATGTGCTGGACCAGGCCGAATGGGACAAGCTCATTACAGATACGGCCTATTATTTCGATGATTTGACCCTGAAGCGGGGGTTTCAATATTTCAAACAGAACCGGGTTCAGACGTTCTCGATCAGCGAGCCCCGGAAGATGCGGGCACTGGTGGAGGGCAGAGAAGCCTATCATGTCTATATCAGTCTCGATCATTTCTCAGGCAGCTATTGCGATTGTCCGGTAGCCGGACCCTGCAAGCATATGGCTGCGGTGCTGATGCATTATGCACATGCCCAGGGGAGGTCAGTGGCCCTCCTTGCGAATGCCAAGGCGACAGCAAGCCTTCCCAAAGCCGCTGCCGCCGCTAATCCGGCAGATAACGGAAACCGCATCGCCCTGCTGAAGAAGCTCAGCGGGCTGATTCCGGAAGCCACCGTAGCCCAGTGGCACGAGTATATGCAGCTGCTTGCAGGCCCGCTGGATCACACGGTGCGCAATCCCCAGTATGTGAGCCGGGCGCTGAACGCGATTCAAGAGGCCGGGCCGCCGCTGTCCCCTGTTGCCGGCAGGCTGTTCAGGCTGCATGCCCAGCTTTTTGTCCTGGGCAAGCTGCTGCAGCCGGCACTGCCCGGAGCGGCCAATGCCGGCCTGGGCTATTCGCTCGGCTACTATACGGCCATTGCCGTTTCTGAGCTGCAGACGGACATCACCGGGCTGATGCAGCAGCCGCTGCCGCTCGGGGAAGAACCCGCAGAATGGCCCCGTCTGCTCGATACCGCCTCCTATCTGCGCGGGCAGATGCTGGCGGAAGGGCGGGACCGCTCGCGGGAGCAGCCTTATTTCTCGGCCTGCTATGACCTGCTGTGGAGACGCTGGCTCTCCCCGAATGCAGACGGACCGGCTCTTTACTCGGATGAGCTGGAGGCACTGCGCCAGGCGGAGGGAGAGCTTACGGCCCCGCACTCCCGGCAGGCGCTGCAGCTGGCGGAAGGACGGATGTACTTTCTGCTGGGCGATGACCGGGCAGCCTGGGAGCTGCTCCATAAGGCCTCTGAGCGGCCCGGCATTCACCCTGACGAGCTGCTGGGCTTCCTTGCCCCGCTAAGCGAGGCCGGGCACTGGTCACGCCTTGCAGCCTGGCTGGCCGAAACCGGTCCGCTGCTGACCAGCCGGCTCTATAACCTGAACGATTACGCCCGGCACTGGATGGACGCAGTCCGGCATATCCCGGAGACAGAGCCGCTCATGTGGGAGACTCTGTCCGGCATGCTGCCCCTGTCACGGGAGATCTATCAGGAGCTGCTGCTGCAGTACGGCCGGTATCAGGAATGGATGGATTACCAGCTTGCCTCCGGCAAGACCCCTGCGGACTTCCGTGTCACCGACCTCCAGCCGCTGGAGAAGAATGCGCCGGAGCTGCTGCTGCCCTTCTATCACCAGGCCGTGGAGCGGTTTGTCCTGGAGAAGAACCGGCACAGCTACAAATCTGCGGTCAAGCTGATCAAGCGGCTGGCCAAGCTGTACAAAAAACTGAAGCGCGACGAACGCTGGGAGGCATTTCTTGAAAACTTCACCTCCCGGAACAGCCGGCTGCGCGCCCTGCTGGAAGAGCTGCGGAAAGGAAAGCTGATCCCATGAGCAAGCATACACAGAATATAACGGTCCAGCTCGCCTTGACCCGTTACGGCGATGCCCTGATTTACGCTGTTGACGGCAGGAACGAATACGTCCCCGGTGTCCAGCTGAAGCAGATGCTGTTCGCCTGGCATGAGCCATCCTTTTATGGAACAGAGCTGACCCTGCAGAATGCGGACGGCGTAGATCTGGTCGTACTGCCTGCCGAGCAGGTGGTCCCGTTCTTCGCTGAGCCGCGGCTGCTCACGCATATCGGCTGGAGCTGGCAGGGCGATGCCGCCCTGCTGACCGGGCTGGCCCCGGCCGTTGCCGGACTGCTGGCAGAGAAGCAATATGTCCCCGACTTCGCCGCTTACCGCGAGGGCCAGCTCCAGTGGCACTGGGACGGACAGGCGCTGCAGCAGCTTGCCGAAGAAGATGCTGCCCTTGCCGCAGCGCTGCAGGGACTGGCCGGACGGCCGGGTCTTGCGGCCGGTCTTGGGGCCGCCTTCTCGGCGGCGGTCTTTCAGCGCTATTACGGCACGGAGGCCGAGGCCGGTGATCTGCGCAGCGAATTCCCGCTGCTGTTCAGTGCAGGCGGTGCAGCCGCCCTGGGCCTGGACCAGGAGAGCTGGCTGATGTCCATCGGCTGGAAGGCCGACACCGCGCCCTTCCGGCCGGCGCTGCAGCTGCTCGAGCCGGATGAGGAGTCGCCGTACTGGCGTCTCCGGCTGCTGCTTCAGGACAAGCGCGACGAATCCGCGCTTGTGCCGCTGCGGCTCACCATGGACGGTGAGCCGCACGGCCAGTGGCCCGCATCGTGGACGGACCATGTCCGCGAGCGGGCGTCCGGGTGGCTCTCGCGGCTGCGCGAGAGCCTGCCCGGCGGGCACATCGGCCACGGGGACGATGTGCTGGGGGAACCGCTGAGCGACGAGCTCGCGTGGCGGTTCCTGAACCAGGACAGCCGGCTGCTGCTGGAGGCCGGCTGGCAGGTGCTGCTGCCGGCGTGGTGGGAGGCCGCCAGCCGCCGGAAGCCTCGCCTGCGCGCCAGAATCAGCTCCGGCGAGGCCAGCCGCGGGGGCGGCAGGTCGCTGTTCGGGCTGGATGCGCTGGTCGACTTCGACTGGCGCATCTCGATCGGCGACGCCGACCTCTCGGAGGCGGAGTTCGCCGAGCTGATCGCGCGCGGCGAGCGGCTCGTGCAGTTCCGGGGCAAGTGGATTCCGCTTGACCCCGCCCTGCTGGCCCAGATTCAGCGGGCCATGGCCGGAATGGACAAGTCGCGCGGCCTGTCCTTCCAGGATGTGCTGCAGCTGCACCTGCTGGGCAACGGCGAAGAGGACGACGGCGCGGAAGCCGCAGCAGAGCAGGCCGAGCAGCAGGCGGCGCTCGTCCGGCTGGAGGTGGAGCTGAATGAGCAGCTGGTTCAGCTGATCGGACAGCTCGGCCAGCGGTCCCAGTGGCCGCGGCCGCCCGTGCCCGCCGGGCTGCGGGCTGAGCTTCGCAGCTACCAGCACGAGGGCTTCGCCTGGCTGGCGTTCCTGCGCCGCTTCGGGCTCGGGGCTGTCCTGGCCGATGACATGGGCCTCGGCAAAACCGTGCAGCTGATCTCCTATCTGCTGCATATGAAGGAGCTCGCCGCCGATCCGGAGGCCGCTGTGCCCCAGACCGATCCGCCGGGCTGGCCGGCGCTGATTATCTGTCCGACCTCCGTGCTCGGCAACTGGCAGAAGGAGCTGCAGCGCTTCGCCCCTTCTCTTAACGTCATGCTGCATTACGGCAGCCGGCGGCTGAATGCCGGGTATTTCTACGGCGCAGCCTCCCAGGTAGATGTAGTCTTGACTTCATATGCTACGGCTGCGCTTGACCAGGAGCTGCTCCAGCAGTTCACCTGGGCGGCTGTCTGTCTGGATGAGGCGCAGAACATTAAGAACGCCGGGACCAAGCAGTCTTCTGCGGTTCGCAGCTTCCCGGCACTGCACCGGATTGCCCTGACGGGTACGCCGATTGAGAACCGGCTGTCCGAGCTGTGGTCGATCTACGATTTTATCACACCAGGTTACCTGGGCAGCGCCAAGTCCTTCCAGGACCGGTTCGCGAATGCCATTGAGAAGGAGCGGAATCCTGAGCGGACGGCTGATCTCCAGAAGCTGGTCAAGCCGTTCATGCTGCGGCGCAAAAAGAAAGACCCGAGCATCCAGCTGGATCTTCCGGACAAAAATGAAATGAAAACCTATGTCAACTTGACAGCAGAGCAAGCTGCCCTGTACGACCAGAACGTGACCGGTCTGCTTGAGAAGATGAACAAGCTGGAGGGAATCGAGCGCAAGGGGGCCATCCTTGCAGCGCTGACCAGCCTCAAGCAGCTCTGCGATCATCCTGTACTGCTGACAAAGGAGGCACTACCTGAGCCAGGCAGCGGAGCCGCTTCCCTGATCGAGCGTTCAGCCAAGCTGGAACGGCTGCTGGCGATGGTGCGTGAGCTGCGCGAGGAAAATGAGCGCTGCCTGATCTTCACCCAGTATGTCGGCATGGGCCAGATGCTTCAAGCCGTGCTTCAGCAGGAGCTTAAGGAGCCCGTGCTCTACCTGAACGGCAGCACCTCCAAGCAGGCCCGCGACCGCATGATTGAGCAGTTTCAGACCCCCGTGCCTCCCGAGGGGGCTCCACATTCGGCCGATCAGCCTAATGTATTCATTCTCTCCCTTAAGGCAGGCGGTGTAGGCCTTAATCTGACTGCGGCCAATCATGTATTCCACTTTGACCGCTGGTGGAATCCGGCCGTTGAGAACCAGGCCACGGACCGCGCCTACCGGATGGGCCAGACCAAGGACGTGCAGGTGCACAAATTCATCTCCCTCGGCACACTGGAGGAGCGGATTGACGAGATGCTGGAGAGCAAGCAGCAGCTCAGCGATGATGTTATCTCCGGCTCCGAGAACTGGATAACCGAGCTTAATAATGATGCGCTGAAGGATCTGTTCACACTGCGGCGGGAATGGGTCGGCTGATGCCTGATTGCAGGTGAAACTAGTTATTTAAAAAGACGGACCGTCACGGTTCCGTCTTTTTAGCTTCTGTCAGGGTATAAATGTACAAAGTTTCCCGGGAAATGAGAGATGAAATCAGGCCGTTATCACCAATGCTCAGACATTCTAAACGTTGCAGCCACGCTATCCTCACCGGCAAGCGAGCTGATAACAAGGGTGATCGGCTCCTCCTGCAAATCATATAGCAGCAGCTGGCTCAACAGATTTACTGAAATACTCTGATACGCTCCGGCAATGCCAGACCCGAGGCCCTGCGTAATTACCCGGCCTCCAGTGACTGCCGTGCATGTGTAATTGACCTGCAGCGCAGTCTCAGTCGGCGGAAGCGCCGTTGTCGGTGTCGGATAATTAACAAAGCTGCCATTGAGTGTCCCGCCTGCGATCACCTGATAACGGACCGGTGTGGATGCGAGAATCTCCAGACTGTCTGCCCGCAGTTCAGCCGCCACCGCTTCGGGTATCGTAAGCAAAGGGCTCCTGCGGAAGCTGATCGCCGCAAAATTATCTGCTGTCAGGGTGATATTGTCACGGAACTCCGAGGTAATCCGGCTTACGGCCAGCTGCTGCATTTTAACAGGGGAGTAGGTCCCGGCACTGTCGACAAGAAAGATCTGAACACGCAGATTCTCCTGGGAATACACTACATTGAACTGGAAAAAGTCCTGATCGATATTGTAGGTTCTGCTGATTACCTCCTCATAGTCCAGCTCAAACAGCTCCTGGGCAAACAATGTCTCCGGACTTACATCATTATTCAGCCCGGTCAGATACACTACGGCTCTGGACGTTCCGTTGTTGACGACTTTGACAACAGCCTGGCTTATGGGGCCGAGATCAGGTGTAGCATTGCTCGTCAGTGTATTTGAAGTTAATACAGGCATTTCGCCTCCTCCTCTCCAAGTAACCTCACATCATATATAGTATGCATACTAGCTTAGAAGTTTCTGGATTCTGCTTAGAACAGGAAGCCGGTTTGCCAGAAAATAACGGATGTGCTAAGATTAACTCAACTTTTAGGAACGGAGGGTTGCAAATGAATGTGATAGATTTTATCCGGATTCGTACTTTGCGCGGCTAATCAGACATGAATAGCGCTAAAGTTCTGCCCATGTGCAGAGGTCTCAGGATAGGTCTATCCATTTTTAAGGGCAACCCGCAGCTTGACCGGCGGACCGGTGTTCCGGTATATATCCGCCACGCCTTTAGAAATCGTATTGTTCATAGCAATGAATCCTTATCTTTGATGAGGCTTCAGGATTCCGTTTTCGCCGGCATACGTCCGGGTGAACGGGGTCATCTCAGCTGTGAATTACGCCTGCTGTAAGGTAACGTGCGTTCACCGCATGTTCCCTCCAGCCTATTCTGTTACCTCTATTGCAAGCACAGGCAGATAACGCCTGTGCTTTTTTATGTCTGCCCGGACCGCAATCTCCCGCCGTCAGCCCGTATACTTTACTTTTTTCAAATTTCAGGAGGTTGATTATTATATGGAAACCACTCGGCAGCAAGCGATTATTGTTGGAGTACAGCTGCAAAATGACACGAACTTCGCCTATTCTATGGAGGAACTGCGCAATCTGGCGGCTGCCTGCAATATAACCGTTATCGGAGAGCTCAGCCAGAAGGCCAGCCGGATTAACCCTTCTCACTATCTGGGAACCGGCAAAATCCAGGAGCTGTCGATGATGGTGGAGGATGAGGATACCCTAATCATTTTTAATGATGAGCTGACTCCTTCACAGATCCGCAACCTGGAGTCCTCCCTGGACCGCCAGGTCATTGACCGGACGATTCTGATTCTAAATATCTTTGCCGACCGTGCCAAAACAAAGGAAGCCCAGCTGCAGGTCGAGGTCGCTCAGCTGCAGTATATGCTGCCCCGCCTGAACGGGATGCGGGAATCACTCGGCCGCCAGGGCGGCGGATCAGGCCTCAAGAACAGAGGTGCCGGTGAAACGAAGCTGGAGCTGGACCGCAGAAGAATTGAGGAACGGATCACGGCACTACAGGCCGAGCTGCAGGGTCAGGTGGAACGGCGCCAGATTCAGCGGAGGCAGCGGCATAAAAATGAAGTGCCTGTGGTCTGTCTTGTCGGCTACACCAATGCAGGCAAGTCCAGTCTGCTGAACGCAATGGTTGAGACTTATCACCCGGGCTCAAATAAGCAGGTTTTTGCCAAAAATATGCTGTTCGCAACACTGGAGACATCCGTCCGCAGCATCAGGCTGCCGGACCACAAAACCTTCCTCTTAACAGATACCGTAGGCTTCGTCAGCCAGCTGCCCCATCATCTCGTTAAGGCGTTCCGCTCTACACTGGAGGAAGTAACCGAAGCAGACCTGCTGATTCATGTCGTAGATGCATCCGATCCGCAGCATGAGCAGCATATGACAGTAACTTCCGATACGTTGAAGGCTCTGGGTGCTGACGGCATTCCTACCGTATATGCTTACAATAAATCGGATCTGACTGACCGTGCCTATCCGGCTGTCGAAGGCGGCTCCATTACAATATCGGCTAGGCAGAGCAGCGGAATTTCCGAGCTGACAGGGCTGATTCGTTCACATGTGTTCAACGATTATGTCCAGTGTGAAATTCTTGTTCCGTTTGACCGCGGCAGCATCGTTTCTTATTTTAACGAACACGCCCATGTTCAGGAGGTCAGCTACGAGGAGCAGGGCACACGGCTGCGGCTGGAATGCAGAGCTGCTGATTATGAGCGGTTCCGCGGTGATTTTGTGGAGCTGTCACACTAATTTCTCCATGTAAAAAGCTTAAAAGAGCCGGCCCGGGATTATCCCCGGGAACCGGCTTCTTTTTTGCCCGCAGTGTACCTGGGCCAAGGTAAGGAAATTAAGTGAGACGAACCATCGACCAGACACTGCCCGAGGTGCTGCCGCCAAGATTCAGCGGAACCGTCAAACCGTCAGCCACATAGAACAGCCCGATTACATCGCCGGCATTGAGCTCGAAATCCCCTGTCAGGGTTACGGTTCCGTTTCCTAAAATCGTTCTAAGCGTCAGTATAAGTGCAACGTTAACGTTAAGCAGCGGGAACAGTCCGCTTACAAGGTCGGTAGTCGTCGGTGAAGTTCTCCGCAGGACAAAGGCCGGGTTCGTTGCT
The DNA here is from genome assembly GCF_000758625.1 of Paenibacillus sp. FSL R7-0273. Classification (NCBI taxonomy): domain Bacteria; kingdom Bacillati; phylum Bacillota; class Bacilli; order Caryophanales; family Paenibacillaceae; genus Paenibacillus; species Paenibacillus sp. FSL R7-0273. The sequence continues at coordinate 281,101 of NZ_CP009283.1, read as the reverse complement.
GCACCTAATGAGATTGTAATAGCGGCAGTAGTTGCATAGTTAAGGGTCGCTTCAAAGGAATAACGCCCGGTTACAGGAACAGTGTAGTTACCGGTAGTCTCATTGAAAGTAGCACTGTCATAATAAGGCGTAGTTACCGTCCAGCCCGTAAGCTGGGTGCTTGCAGCTGTAGCTAAGGTAGGCAGGAATGCTGAAAATCCTTCTGTGGCGACTCCGGCTCCCGTTGCTCCGGTTACGCCAGTTAAACCTGTCGCCCCGGTTACACCGGTTACCCCCGTTGCTCCGGTCACTCCAACGCCTGTTGCCCCGGTTACTCCTACACCTGTTGCTCCCGTTACACCCGTCGCTCCAGTCACCCCGGCCGCCCCGGTTTCACCTGTCGCTCCGGTTACCCCAACGCCAGTTGCTCCTGTTACACCAGTCGCCCCAGTTACACCGGTTGCTCCAGTCTCACCAGTTGCTCCGGTCACTCCTGCTCCTGTCGCTCCGGTGACTCCTGCTCCAGTCGCACCCGTTACACCAGCTACACCTGTCGCCCCAGTTACCCCGGTTGCTCCAGCCTCACCAGTTGCTCCGGTCACTCCTGCTCCAGTTGCTCCCGTTACACCCGTTGCTCCTGTCGCTCCGGTTACTCCCACTCCAGTCGCTCCTGTTACACCAGTCGCCCCAGTTACACCGGTTGCTCCAGTCTCACCAGTTGCTCCGGTCACTCCGGTTACTCCTACTCCAGTCGCTCCTGTTACACCAGTCGCCCCAGTTACCCCAGTTGCTCCAGCCTCACCAGTCGCCCCAGTCACCCCGGTTGCTCCAGTCTCACCAGTTGCTCCGGTCACTCCTGCTCCTGTTGCTCCTGTTGCTCCCGTTACACCCGTTGCTCCTGTCGCTCCGGTTACTCCTACTCCAGTCGCTCCTGTTACACCAGTCGCCCCAGTTACCCCGGTTGCTCCAGCCTCACCAGTCGCCCCGGTCACTCCTGCTCCTGTTGCACCTGTTACACCTGTTGCTCCAGTTACACCAGTCGCCCCGGTCACTCCTGCTCCCGTTGCACCTGTAACACCAGTTGCTCCTGTCGCTCCTGTCACCCCGGTTGCTCCAGCCTCACCAGTCGCTCCTGTCACTCCCGCTCCTGTTGCGCCAGTTACACCTGTCGCCCCAGTCACCCCGGTTGCTCCAGTTCCCCCAGTTACACCTGTCGCCCCGGTTGCTCCGGCTCCCGTTGCACCTGTAACACCCGTTGCTCCTGTCGCTCCAGTTCCCCCGGTTCCCCCAGTTACACCTGTCGCCCCGGTTGCTCCGGCTCCCGTTGCACCTGTAACACCCGTTGCTCCTGTCGCTCCAGTTCCCCCGGTTCCCCCGGTCACACCAGTCGCCCCGGTCACTCCTGCTCCCGTTGCACCTGTCGCTCCCGTTACACCTGTCGCTCCAGTTCCCCCGGTTGCTCCAGCCTCACCAGTGGCACCGGTCACTCCTGCACCAGTCGCTCCAGTCGCACCCGTTACACCCGTTACACCTGTCGCTCCAGTTCCCCCGGTTGCTCCAGCCTCACCAGTCGCTCCGGTCACTCCTGCACCAGTCGCTCCAGTCGCACCCGTTACACCCGTTGCTCCTGTCGCTCCAGTTCCCCCGGTTCCCCCGGTCACACCAGTCGCCCCGGTCACTCCTGCTCCCGTTGCACCTGTCGCTCCCGTTACACCTGTCGCTCCAGTTCCCCCGGTTGCTCCAGCCTCACCAGTCGCTCCGGTCACTCCTGCACCAGTCGCTCCAGTCGCACCCGTTACACCCGTTGCTCCTGTCGCTCCAGTTCCCCCGGCTACACCAGTCGCTCCGGTCACCCCAGCACCCGTTGCTCCAGTCGCTCCCGTTACACCCGCTGCACCTGTCGCCCCAGTCACCCCGGTCGCTCCGGTTGCTCCGGTTGCCCCGGCCACTCCTGCTCCAGTCGCTCCCGTTACACCCGCTGCACCTGTCGCCCCAGTCACCCCGGTCGCTCCGGTTGCTCCGGTTGCCCCGGCCACTCCTGCTCCAGTCGCTCCCGTTACACCCGCTGCACCTGTCGCCCCAGTAGCGCCAGTAGCGCCGGTAATCCCCACAGTTTCTGTGAGCATTTCTGCGGATACAAGCCGGTGCGCGGTTACCAGCTGGCCTGTGCTGCTTTTTCCCCATAACGAAATCTGTACCGGGTCAATTGCAGGCGGTACCGTTGAAGTATCAAAAACAAACTCAAACGCATCCAGATCAGCAAAATAATTTACGGTAATTACCTGATTTGCTGCCAGGTTGAGCGCTTCACTGACATACAGAATTCTTGCTCCCCCGCTCATGTAATAGCCCTGAATCGATACTGTGGACGCGGTGGTATCACTCCGGTTATCAATTCTTAGCGTTACCTGCTGAGTCGGTCTCACCCCGCCAACCGGATTATTTTCGATCGGCCCCGTTGATAAAAAGCTCATTTCATTACCACTTCCCTTAGCTTCAGATTTTGAATCCCAGCCATGTCTCCACCCTCAGCCTTCCCTCCCGGCTGCACGCCTCTGCTTGATCCACAGCTTGGACGATTTAACCGGCAGACGGCTGAGTGATTTATATAGTAATATTCCGGCGGTTTTTTTTGGTGTGGACTTCTAACGCTGCTCTCCCTGTAATTCAGGCTGATACCAAACAAAAAAGACCGTTCCAGCACGCAGCTCAAGAACAGTCTTCCTAATCTCTCAACCATAGCCTTCCTGATTCCCGGGCACGCTTCTCCCCGGAACCTTCTACTTATTAATATAAGTGCGCACACCGATTCTCGAAAAAATAGCATTTTTCCCGCTGGTGCCCTTCACCGCCGGATTACCGCCCCGCACCGCAAGTCCGCTGATATAATTGAAATTCGGATGCAGCGCCTCATCAGTCAGATAGGCAGATGTCCTGCTGCCTGGAACCCTTTTCCGGTTAAGTGAAGCGATCATTTCTTCCGCACTTTTGATGCCAAGCCCGTGCCCGTAGTAGCGGTCCCCGCCCAGCATAATAGCGTTCTCCCCCTGCCACTCCGGAAGCTCCGGGTCATGGTCAGGGTTTTTGAAATACACCACGTCCCCCGGCTGCATCTCAAACTTATTGAAGGTGGTAATCATCTGCAGATTGCTGTCATAATTCCAGTCCCACAGGAAAAGATCCGTAAAATAGCGGTCAAACGCTTCCGCCCCGATGGAGGCAATCGTCGCTTTATAGAGAATCATCACCATCGCCATTGCACATTCAAATGCATAGAGCTGACCATTCACAAAAATATCAGTAACCGCCGCCGAAGGGCGCACTCCCTGTTTTAGCTCGAATCCGCCGCTTGCCGTACGGTTCCAATACTTAGGATTACAGCGGGAATTTTTAAAATTGGAAAAATCCGTCGCTCCCACACTCATTAAATTCGCCGCCGCTATTATTTCTGCCCGCATCTTCCGTTCGAAATCCGAACCTCCGGGTGAGCTGTAGCCAAACCCCATTCTGTCAGCCCCTTCCTGATTTCCTCACAAAATATAGGTTATTGTACGTGTCGGGACTGCAGATTGTGCACATTAAGGCGATTTTTAAATGAAAAAAATTACAGTTTCCGGTAAAACACAGGGCCAAGCGGCAATCCGCTTGTTATGTAGCGTATTCCTGAAGCAGTATGCTAAAATAGCAACGTAAATACAGAAAAAGGAGATTATACCATTGTCAACTCCAGTGTATGGCAAAAGGGCCTCTTCGCCGGTCAACGACGAAAAATTACCGGCCCTTGTTTTGTTGCTTGTCGCAGCTTTTATTTTATTTCTATGCTGGGCGCCGTTTCAGGTAGGACTGTTTAATGGACAAACGCTAGTTTTTGAACAGCCGCTGTACATCGCTGCGCTGCTGAGCTCTCTGCTGGTTATGCTATGGATTGCCGCCTTCTACAAACAGCTTACATTCACAGAAGAACGGGATATTCTTGCCATGGCGGGCCTGCTGCTGCCGCTGACTTATGCAATATCTCTTTTCGTCGCCGTATCCCACTATAATGCTATGAACCTCTTTTATATTCAGAGCACTTATGGCGCGGTATTTATTGTAGCTCTTTTGTTACTCCGGAATAAGCGTGCAGACCTCATCATTCAGAGCGCCGTGCTTACACTTTCCTATTTTATTGTCGGCTTTGGTCTGCTGAACTGGCTGGGGGCGGGCAAGGTAGCCGGAGGTCTGGTTGGCTGGTTCTCCGATACAGTGTCGAGCGGAATTTATCTGGATGCCGTGATGAGCGATTCCAACGGTCTGCGGCTGACTTCGGTTTTTCAGTACGCCAATACATATGCCGCCTTCCTCATGGCGTTTCTGTTCGTGGCGCTGTTCGCCCTGAACCGGTCCCGCAAATGGTACGCTACCCTTATCCATTCCCTGATGCTTGTACCTATCCTGGTCTCTCTGCTCCTGACGCTGTCACGCGGCGGTCTGGTGCTGCTTCCCGTTGTCTTCATTCTGCTGCTGCTGCTGCTTAAGCCTGCACAGCAGATTCTATGGATTATTCAGCTTGCGGTGTCCGGAATCGCCTCACTGGCCGTTATAAACCCTATTACCAATGCCGGTACGGAACTGAATACTGCCTTTGATGCAGGCACCGCCGCCAGAGGCTGGGGTTATCTTGCCGCCGCATCCCTGCTAACCGCAGTCATCGCTTGGGTTATTCAGCGCTATGCCGCTCCATGGCTTAACACCAAGCTGGGCGGCTGGAGCAGACGCAGGCTTGCCGGCCTGTGGCTGCCGCTCGTCTCCGTAACACTGGCCGCGCTGATTGCCTTTCTGCTGCTGGGTACCAGCCTGAAAAAGGTCCTGCCTGACAATATGGAAACCCGGCTGGAGAACATTAACTTCAATCAGCACAGTGTGCTGGAGCGCTTCACCTTCTACAAGGATGCGCTGAAAGTAGTCAAGGATTACCCGCTGCTCGGCACCGGAGGCGGAGGCTGGTCTGCCTTATTCGAGCAATACCAGAATAATCCTTATATCAGCCGCCAGGTGCATAACTTTTTCCTGCAGTATCTGATAGAGGTCGGCATTATCGGATTTATTATTTTCATGAGCTTCATTCTATATATTTTTATCAAATATATCCGCGGCTACCTTAAGCGGGACAAGGATGATTTCACAAACGGATTTTTCTATTTCATTATTGCTTTGTCTATTCTCGTACACAGCCTGCTTGATTTTAATATGAGCTATGCGTTTATGGGCATTCTCGTCTTTCTGGGACTGGGCGGTATGGCGAACGCCATGCACAGCAAGCCGCTGCCCGCAGGCTGGGCCAAGAAGGGGCTTCGCTTCGGGTATCTGGCCGCTCTGGCCGTAAGTTCCATCGCCTTGCTGGTATTCTCCGCCCGTTCCGTCAGCTCCAGCAATGCCGCGCTAAAAGCCAAACAAATATCTGCGGTCAGTAATTCATATGAAGAAATTGCAGCACCTCTGCAAAAGGCGCTAAGCTACAGGAAAACCCACCCGGAATCATCCGCGCTGCTGTCTGGTCTGGATCAGCAAGTGTACAAGCAGACACAGAACGGGCAATTTGCCCAGGAGGCATATGCCGTCTTGGAGCGCGCGCTTAAGCAGGAGCCAAACAACAAGCAATTGCTTAACCTGCTGATCAGTTATTACGATATCCTGAATCAGCCGGAATCCGCCTATAATGTTTACGCCGATAATGCCCGCCGCTTTAATTGGGACATTAACTGGTATGAGAATATGATCAGCCGTGCATTTGCTATTGGTAATGAAGCCCGTACTAACAATGATAACAGCAAGCAGCAGCAATATTTCAGCGCCGGCTTGGCCCACTATCAGCATGTCCTGGATGGAATAGAATATCTGTCCACCCTCCCGGAAGCCCAGCTGCAGGGACGGCCTTTTAATATTACACCTCTGATCGCCTTAAGCATCGGTAAAATCAAACAGGCTGAGGGCGATGATCCTGCGGCAGCCGGGCTTCTCAAGGCAGGCTTTACCGAAGGATATGCCGAAGTGGCGCTGCAGCCGGAACCTTGGTCTACAGACTGGTATAACGCCCTGCTGGCCCAGGCTTTAAATCTCGGGCTGACTATGCGCAGTCAAATTGGCGACCAGATGAATGACGAACAGGAGGAGGTTGCCATGAGATACCATTTCAACCTTGGCATTCAGGCTTACCGGCAGGCTCTGCTCGATAACAGCAATGATCCCTCTGCCCTCCCCGCTTCGCTTGTGCTTAGTGCCGGCAAGCTTCAGCTGTTCTCGGGAAGTGCGGATGCAGCAGCCAGCACGTTCAAAGCCCGGCTTGGTGAGGATTACAATGACCCTTCCAGCCGTGAGCTGGCCCGCTGGTATTTGGCCGCATTAAAGAGACTGGGCCGTGCCCAAGATGATGAGGTATACAATAAACTAATTGCCGCTGATCCTGAGGAGGCTGCCAAAATCGAAGAGGCCGCCGCAATGTAGCGGAAGACATTCTCACAAATAAAGCAGCCGGTCACAGGTTCATCCGTGACCGGCTGCTTTTTGCTCCAGCAGATTTACATATCATGAATATCCGCCGGACAGAATCCGTAAGACCCCGTTTATGGCACAGATGCGGTTCAGCCGCCCTCCTGGAACCAGCTGTTCAGCTGTGCCGTTTCCTCGGATAGAAGCTCAAGGTATACCGATGTGCGGTAGTCTGTCTCCTTAAGGCTGTGCCCGGTGAGCTCTGCAATTTTGTTCAGCCGATACATCAGCGTATTTGTGTGAATATGCAGAAAAGCAGCCGATTCCTTGAGATTGCCGTTCAGCGACAGGTATACGGCGATGGTCTTCACGAAATCGCTCTTATGCTCACCGTCATGCTCACGGAGCGTCCGGAGTAATGGCGCCCTTCGTCCTAAGCTGCGCTTGCTCTCAACAATAGCGGGCATATACGCCCAGAAGCCAAGCTCTTCATACAGCAGCAAATGCCGTGTATGATAAGGCAGCAGCTTCCGCAGCTCCAGTACAGCAAGCGCCTCACGGTAAGCAGCCGCGGCTGAGGTATACTCCCGGTAGTTCAGGCTGCAGCCTGCCGTCAGCAGGGTGCCTTCATTTCTGGAGATATCCTGCAGCAGCTTATGCAGGAAAGCGGTCAGCGCTTCCGGATTGTCTGCACCAAACAGGGAGGTGAAGAGCAGGATCAGCCGGTCATGCCCGGCAGTCAGCAGCACAAGCCGCTGCCCCGGATACGTCTCCAGCATCTGCCGCAGCTTCTGTGCCAGCTGTCCGCCGATATCCTCTCCGCTCTCCAGCACCGCGATATTATAGCTGACAGGCAGGAGGATTGAGCCTGTCTCCGCTTCCTGGCGGATGCGCTGCTCGCTTTCATAGTGTGAGGTCAGCAGCTTCCAGAAGAAATCCTCGAACGCCTTATCCTGCCTGGTCTTCCAGCCGCGCTGCTTCAGGAGATAGCGTCCGGCAATGCCGGCCGCCTTCTTGACAATCTCCTCTGCGTACCCCTCCGCGAGATTCCCCTGGTCAACCACCCAGATATAGCCCAGAATCTCCTCCCGGTGCTTAATGCACATCGCCAGCCGCGGGCCCAGCCCGACCTCCATCACCGCCGGAATGCGGACCGGGTGTGCCGCATGCTCCAGCTGGTGCATGACGCCTTTTTTACGCAGCCCGATAATGACCGTATTCGGCACCCGCTTGCCGATAATCGTAGAGATGCGCGCAGGATCGCTCTCGAACTGATGGGAGCTGTAGCCGATGACATGGTGATTGCTGTCCTCGATCGTCACCTGTGCCTGCAATGATTCGCTGATCGTATCAGCCAGTGCTTCCATGCTATCAAAAAAACGGTCAAATGTTGGCTCTGATTCTGTCAATGTCCCCACCCCAGCCTGAAGAATCCCGGATCTTGCACTATAGGTGTTTACATTATATTACTCAGGACCGCAGCTGACTATAGAATGATGCAAGAAAACCTGACATCATCCGGGTCAAAAAAACCGGCGGATATCCGCCGGCTCAAAAAGTGTTACCCTCTGCTCTTTTTATAGCTCCTGTATGCCTTCCTTCTGTCTCCTGGGCTAAGCCTGTGCTAGATCAGCGTAAACTCCTGCTCTACTGCTTTCTCTACCGTGAAGTACTCTTCCCCAAGAGCTTCAGCCACGGCCTTGCAGGTAATCTTTCCATTAGCCACATTGACGCCGCTCTTCAGGCCTGCATTGTCCTCAATGGCCTGGAACACCCCTTTATTGGCAATTTGCAGGGCATAAGGAACCGTTACGTTGGTTAATGCAATGGTTGAGGTTTTGGCTACAGCACCCGGCATGTTGGCTACGGAATAGTGCAGGACGCCATGCTTCTCAAATACCGGATGATCATGGGTGGTTACACGGTCAATCGTTTCAACGATCCCGCCCTGGTCGATCGCAACGTCGACAATGACGGAGCCCGGCTTCATCGCTTTGACCATCTCCTCGGTTACAAGCTTTGGCGCCTTGGCACCCGGAATCAGTACCGCCCCAACCAGCAGATCAGCCTCTGCTACGGCTTTGGCAATATTATATGGATTAGAGATCAGCGTACTGATCTGCGAGCCGAAAATATCATCCAGCTGGCGCAGTCTGTCCGCACTCAGATCGATAATAGTAACTTCAGCGCCGAGGCCGATCGCCATCTTCGCTGCGTTTGTTCCGACGACGCCGCCGCCGATAATGCTGACCTTGCCTCTGCTGACCCCGGGAACACCGGAGAGCAGAATGCCTTGTCCGCCGTGGTTCTTCTGCAGGAACTGTGCACCAAGCTGTACTGACATGCGGCCTGCCACCTCACTCATTGGCGTCAGCAGCGGCAGCGTGCGTCCGTCAACAACCGTTTCATAGCCGATAGCGAATACGCCTTTATCCTTCAGAGCAGCTGCCAGTGCAGGCTCCGGAGCAAGGTGGAGATAGGTGAACAGGATCAGATCCGGGCGGAAGTAGCCATATTCGCTTTCCAGCGGCTCCTTAACCTTCATAACCATCTCAGCGGCCGCCCATACCGCTGCTGCGTCTGCGATCAGTTCAGCACCCGCAGCAGCATACTCTTCATTCAGGAAGCCGCTGCCCGTTCCGGCTCCGGCTTCCACCAGTACTTTATGTCCTTCGGCCACCAGGCTGACAACACCTGCAGGGGTAATCGCCACACGGTTTTCGTTATTCTTAATCTCTTTAGGTACGCCAATAATCATTGTTAATCGCTCCCGTCTTATGTGTTTATCTTATGTAAAGAATCATAACATGCTATTTAATTGTGTATTTTGGTGAAAAAGAAAAACATTATCTTCCATGGTTGTGTTTTAACACAATGGGTGCCGCTGCGGCCTTGCATTGTAACTACGCAGACAGCAAAAAAAAAGACACCGCTGACGGCGCCTCCACTTGTATCTTTGGACATTCTTAATACTTCGTATCGCTATCAGAAGTAATGTTTAGTAACACCCGTTAACCCCGCAGCACCGACAGCACTGTTTCCAGGACAACATTTACGCCCTTTTCGCAATCCTCGTAGGAGGTAAGCTCCTCTTCACAATGGCTTTTCCCCTTCACACTGGGTACAAAAATCATTGCCGAAGGCAGAAAGCCTGCAACGAATTGGGCGTCATGGCCGGCTCCACTGGCTATCTTTCTATGCGGGTAACCCAGATTGATCGCCGCCTGCTCTACAAGACCGCAAATCCGGGGATCAAACCAGACGGTATCACGGCCCCACAGCTTGCTTGTATGAACCGTGCATTCTAGCAGCTCATCCGGCAGGCCGTTTATGATTGTCTCCACTTCACGCACGATGTCCATATCCTTATGCCGCGCCTCCACTGTAAAAATCACCTTATTCGGGATAACGGTGTGAATATTCGGCAGCACATTCATCCGCCCCATCGTATATACGAGCCCGGCATCAAGCTTGCCCAGCTTGGCCCGCAGCTCGGTAATGATGTCTGCAGCCGCAAAAAGCGCATCCCTGCGCATCTCCATCGGTGTCGTTCCGGCATGGTCTGATTCGCCTGTCACCTCAATCTCATAACAGGCCATGCCGACTACGCAGTCCACCAGTCCGATTGTAAGCTGCTCCCGCTCCAGCACCGGGCCCTGCTCAATATGCAGCTCCAGATAAGCCGTTGCCTCAGTTATCCGGTTCTCCGCCTCTCCGGCATAGCCGCTGGCCTGCAGCGCCTCTTCAAAGGTCGTCCCTTCCGGGTCCTTTTTATGCAGCATAGCTGCCTTATCGAACTTGCCCGACAGCACGCCGGAGGCCATCATCGAGGGCTCAAAGCGCGCACCCTCCTCGTTGGTAAAATTCATAACGGTTACCGGCAGACGCGGTGTAATACCATGGTCAACCAGTGTTCTTGCCACCTCAAGCCCGGCGATTACCCCCAGCACCCCATCGAATCTGCCGCCCTTCTTCACCGTGTCCAGATGAGAGCCGATCACTACAGGAGGCCCCTCCTCTCTGCCGGCAAGTGTGGCATACATATTGCCCATATCATCAGCCTTTACCGTCATGCCCAGCTCTTCACAGCAGGAACGGAAATAGTTACGCACCAGCACATCCTGCTCCGACAGCGACAGCCGGGTCACCCCGTTCTGATCCGTACGCCCGAAATCGGCAAAAGCCTCAATCGTATTCTTCAGCCTCTCGCCGTTCACCAATAGCTGCTGCATTTGCATGTTATATTCCCCTCCGTATCGGACGATCATGTGATTATTGCTTTCTCTATATGTTATACCAATGCCATTTTTATTCACTGTACAGTCTGTAATAATGTTTTTTGGGAAATATTCACGTTGTGTTAGAACACAGCAGAAGAGTTTGGTAGAATATGAGCTGCCACGAAGTAAAAACAGGATGAACACTACAATGAGAACGGAAGGGGATTTGATACATGAACACTATACTGCGCAGCGGGGATGCCGAAGCTGTCATCAACTCACTGGGGGCTGAGCTGACCAGCTTCAGGCTGCTGGCTACCGGCAATGAATATATCTGGAGCGGGGACGCTGAATTCTGGACAGGCCGTTCACCGGTGCTGTTCCCGATCATCGGAGCGGCCCGCGGCGGAAAAATCCGCACCGGCGGCAGCACCTACGCTATCGGTAATCACGGCTTTGCCAGACGAAGCGAATTTACACTGGTTGAAGCCACAGACACCCAGGCTGTCTTCCGGCTGTCCTCGAATGAGCAGACTTTGGCCAGCTATCCCTATACATTCAGCCTGGTGCTCACCTATATCCTGAGCGGCAGCACCCTCGAGATCAGCTACCGTGTCGAGAATACGGATGAGCAGGATATTTATTTTCAGCTTGGAACCCATCCGGCCTTCAACTGCCCGCTGGGCGGGCAGGGCGCTATCACTGATAACTACCTGGAGTTCTCCGAGCCGGAGCAGCTGGAGCGTCTGTTCCTGAATGATGAGGGTCTTGTCATCAGCGGCAAAAGTGCCCCTGTCCTGGACAACGGACAGCAGCTGTCCCTCTCCCATGAAATGTTCCTGGAGGGTGCGCTGATTTTTCAGGGTGTAAAATCAAACACAATTATGCTAAAAAGCAGACTCACAGACCAAACTGTATCCGTCACCTCCCAAGGCTTCCCTGATCTCGGCCTCTGGCAGCCGAAGAATGCACCGTTCGTGTGCATCGAGCCCTGGCAGGGCATCGCCGACGGAGAGGATTTCACGGGAGAATTGCAGGAAAAGACCGGCGTAATCAACCTTCCGCAGGGCGGGCATTTCAACAGCTCGCTGAAGATCCAAATCCGCTAAACCCTTGCTTTTCTTCAAAAACCAGGAGCGTCCTGAGCAGCCGGAAACGGCGCTCCGGCGCTCTTTTTTGCAATAAATTAAGCAGTTATAAGTAAACTAAAGTAGTATATACAATCTTTTAACTCTGATAGTAATATAATTACAAATCATTGTGCCGAGTTAACAATGTACGTACAGCGCAATCTTGTTGACACTTCTGTCTCTGGCCCAGTCATCCGTTATTTTGAAAGGAAGTGATTGTTGCATGAAACCGGAGATAAGCATCATTGTGCCTATCTATAAAGTTGAAATGTATTTACGCAAGTGTGTTGATTCCATCCTCGCACAGACCTTCAGAGACTTCGAACTGATTCTTGTAAACGATGGCTCTCCTGACAATTGCGGCGAAATCTGCGAACGTTATAAAGAGCTGGACTCCCGGGTTAAGGTCATCCACAAACAGAACGGCGGACTGTCCGACGCGCGTAATTACGGTATTGATATCGCCTCAGGCAAATATATCGGCTTTGTGGACAGCGACGACTGGATCGAGCCCGATATGTTTGAGGCTCTGCACGGCCTGATCACTGCCCATGATGCAGACATTGCCGTGTGCGGCCATACGGAGGTCGAAGACGGTGTGTATGTGGATAAGGAGTTCTCCCATGAGGTCCGTGTCTACAATAATGAAGAAGCATTCAAAAAGCTGCTGGAGGATACAGAGATTAAGAATCTGGCCTGGGATAAGCTGTATAAGGCGGAGCTGTTCGCAAAGGTAAGGTATCCGGTCGGCAGATATTTCGAGGATATGTTCGCAACCTACAAGCTGTTTATGCAGGCGAAAAAGGTCGTTTCCCTCGATTCCCCCAAATATTTGTATCTGCGCAGAGGTGACAGTATTACAGGCAAGATGAATAACCGGAAATATTATGACCGGATCTGCGCCTGGAAGGAGCTGTATGAGGACATCAAGCATAAAAACTACCCTGAAGCGATTGAAAAATCCCTGGCCAGGAACGTGACCGAGGGCATTGAGCTGTGCAATCTCCAGATGATCGCCGGAGAAAACAGTGCCAATAAGGAATTTATTGCTGAGCTGGGCAGCTTTTTCAGCAAACATCTTAAAGCGGTAATGCGCAACAAAAGCATCAGCAAGCAGATGAAATTAGCCACTTTGCTTATTCTGACAAGCTCCAACACATATAGAGTGCTGTATCAATCCAAACTTCGTGTGAAGGGAAGTAACCTGACATGACCAACCTTATTCATAAGATGCTGCCGCTGTCCTTCCGGAATTATGTGAGCAATAATGAATTTTACCGTTATTTCCGGGGCTATATGGCCAACAGAGACCTGTACAGGAATAAATCGAAGGCCATCTTTGTAGTCGGCTCTCCGGAACATGATAATCTCGGCGACCATGCGATAACGATGGCTCAGATGAATTTTCTCCAGAAGGCTTTTCCGGATTACACGCTCATAGAAATTGTAGCTGACAGACTGACCTCTAACTGGAAATGTCTTATGGAGTATTCTACCCCTGATGACATTTTCGCGCTCCAGGGCGGAGGAAATTTCGGCATCGAATATTTCAGAGAAGAAGAGGTCCGCAGAAAGATCATCGGCAATTTCCCCAATAACAAAATCATCCTATTCCCTCAGACCATTTACTTTGGTGATACCGAGCTAGGCCGCAAGGAGTTCAAAAAAACGCAAGCCCTCTACAGCGCCCACAAGGATCTGACTCTCGTAGCCAGAGAAAAAACATCGTACGAAATTATGAAGGAAAACTTCAAAAACAACGATGTTCTGCTGACTCCGGACATTGTAATGTCGCTGGATATTACGGAGCCGCAAAAAGCGCGCAGCGGCGCTCTTATGTGCATCAGAGCGGATAAGGAAAGTATCTTTAATGAAGCGGAAAAGAAAACCATCCATAACAGCGTCTCGCAGGCTTTTGACCAGCTGACTTATTCCGATACCTGCATCATCCGTTACATCCCGGTTGAAGAACGGGAGCATGAGCTGTATAAGCTTTGGAACCAGTTCAAGGAGGCGGAAATCGTCGTTACGGACCGGCTGCACGGGATGATTTTTGCGGCAATCACCTCTACTCCTTGTATCGCACTCGGCAATTACAATTACAAGGTCGTAGGCAGCTACGAATGGATCAAGCATCTCGGCTATATCAAGTTCACTAACGATATTAATGATATTCCGGCATTGCTTGAGGAGCTTAGCGGGCTCCCGGCTCCGCGGTACAACAATGATTTCTCCACCCGTCATTACAACCAGATCATTGAGGCCCTGTCGGCTGGCAGAGATGAATTCTCTTCATCCTCTACCGTAACGGCCTAGAGCATTCACCACGACATTTTCTGTAGCGAGGAAGCGATGTACTCTTGAAAACCAATATAAAACTTGCTGCAATTATAACCTATCTCTCTGTCTTTCTCGGTGTGATTATTTCCCTGGGTTCCACGCCTTACATCGTTTCGACTCTGGGGAAATCGGAATACGGGCTATATTCACTGGTGAACTCGATTATCGCTTATATCGTGCTGCTGGACCTCGGCTTCGGCAGTGCGGTTGTACGGTTCAACTCCAAATTCATCTCTGAAAATGATTCGAACGGCCAGCGGAACATCAACGGGATGTTTCTGGTGCTGTTCTCGGGAATCGGCCTCCTTGCCCTGCTTGCCAGCCTGGTTCTGGTATTTAATTTCAATTCGATTTTTACCAGTCTCAATGAAACTGAGCTAGGCATCCTCCGGACGATCTTCATCATCGCAGCGGTCAATGTAGCGATCTCATTCCCGATGAATATCTACAGCTCCATCATTACCGCCTACGAACGCTTTGTATATCTCAAAATCATCAATCTGCTGCGGGTGGTTATTTCTCCGGCGATGATGGTGCTGGTGCTGTTCATGGGCCTGAGATCGGTCGGAATGGTTTCCGTCGCCCTTGGACTGAACATCGCTATCGGGCTGGCTAACTACTTTGTCTGCCGGTACAAGATGAAGATGGTTGTGAAATTCAGTACGTTTGACAGCAAGCTGTTCAAGGAAGTGTTCAGCTATTCTTCCTACATCCTGTTGTCCTCCATTGCCTTTCAGCTGTATACAAATGCCGATCCTTTGATCATCGGTATGTTCCTGGGCGCTACTCCAATCGCGATTTATGCGATTTCTACCCAGCTGAACACGTACATTATGAACTTTTCCAATGTGCTGTCCAGCTTTTACCTGCCCAAGCTTACCAAAATGATTGTCAAAGGCGCAGACCAGGCCAGGCTGATGGTTGAGCTCGTCAAAATCGGCAGAATCCAGGCGCTCATCGTCGGCTATATAGTGTCAGGGTTTGTGCTGTTCGGGCAGGTGTTCATTCTGATCTGGCTGGGTGAAGGCTACCGGTATGCGTACACGATTGCGCTGATCATAATCATTCCGCAGATCACCTCGATCGTCCAGTCGCTGTTCGCCACGATGCTGGAGGCGATGAACAGGCACAAGGTTAAGGCCTTGATCTATTTTTCCATCGCCATCCTGAAAATCATTCTGACGCTGCTGTTCATCCGGGTCTGGGGCATCACCGGCTGTGCGATTGCTACGGCTATAGGCATGATCGTTAACGTCGTCCTGAATAATATCTACTATAAGTATAAGCTGAAATTCGACATCTTCTATTTCTGGAAGGAGATCGTCAAGGTATTCACTCCGGTCGTGCTGCTTGGCGGCGTATGCGGATACCTGCTGACGTATGTGAGCATTACCTCCTATCTCCAGCTGGGCCTGTATGTAATCCTCTATTCCATGCTGTATGCGGCTACCATGTGGATCTTCAGCATGAACGCGGATGAGAAGCAGATCGTCAGGGGGCCGATGCGGAAGGTTGTTCTGCGCAGCCAGACTTAAGCGGTTAGGAGCAGATGCTCTACGGGCAGGACAAATTTTAATCGTACGCTGTTAGGACACCCCATGGGTGTCTTTTTTTTCGTAACATATGTCATTTATCAAAATAAAAAAGTTAGATAATGTAAAAAATGAACAATAGGCAGAATAGAAGAATGCGTATAAACCAATCGAGACCCGGGAGGCTGCAGTATGATTGTTAAATATCAGTGTGTTAACATCTCTTCCAAAGACCCGAAGGCATTGGTAGAATTCTACCATTTGAAACTGGGGATACCCGTAATAGAGCCTGATGAGCATTATGACGGCGTCTCTTTAGGCTTCCTTAAGGAAGCTCCAGTAATCGTAATCTGGGATGAGAATAAATGGGGTAAGTCCAGCGAAGGCAGGGTTAACTTTGTATTCTCTTGTGATAATCTGGACCGGACGTATGCTGAATTGAGCGGAAAAGGCGTTCAGCTGGAGCCTCCAGTGACTGCCGTATGGGGAGGCAAGGAACTGCCGCTGGCTGATTTGGACGGGAATAAGATATTGCTGCTGGAGGGGTAGCGTATCGGTTTAGCTGCAAATTGTCTGATACACCCTGTGCTTAACTGCACTTTGTGCAACTAAAACGGCTAATTATTAAAAACGAGCCCGTTTAATTGTACTTTGTGCAACTAAACGGGCTCGAAATGCTGATTTGGGCTATAATAGGCAGATTTAGTTGCACAGACTGCAGTTATAAGCCGCAGAGGCTGATATTTACTGGCTTTAGTTGTACATTGTGCAGCTATCCGGCCCGACAAGATTAATCAGACTTCACCCAGCAGCCGGTCCAGCAGCTCAAACGTCTCTTTAAGCTTGTCCTTGGGTATGCCGCTGTACAGGTCGCCGATGCTTAGCTCATAGGAGCAGGAGTCTGGTCCGGTCTCCTTCAGCCTAGCGGCGAGGCCTACGCCGGTCTGTTCACTTATCCGGATCAGTACCGGCTCCACCTCAGCCTTGGACAGTGAAAAATGGACATGAAACATATTAGAGACCGGGATCTCAGGCAGAGTAGCAGCTCTATCGCAGCCGTTGAATAACGCTGCCAGTTCTTTGGCTTCTTCGTAGTACTGCCCCATCCGGCCGGCACGCTGCCGGAAATAAGCCTGTGCCGGAAGGATATACGGATACAGGCTGATCAGATCGCCGCCGTGCCGCCGCTTCCAGATCTTCGACTCTTCTGTAAAATCCTCGCTGCCTGCAAGGATGGCCCCGGCGATACCGCCGATGCCTTTATATAAGGAAACATATACACTGTCAAACAGCGCACAGACCTCTGCAGCCGTCTTCCCGTAGTAAGGCAGCACCTCGAACAGCCGCGCCCCGTCCAGTTGGAGCTTAATTCCCTGCTCCCGGCAGTAGGCGGAGATGGCCTCAAGCTCAGCGAATTCCGGAAGCTGGCCGCCGATTTCACGCTGCGGCAGCTCCAGCAGCAGACAGGCGATGTCCTCTCCGATGCTGCGGACATCGTCCAGCGTAATCAGGCGGTCCTTGTCTGCCAGCAGAACCGGCTTGATGTGGTGCAGCTCCTTAAGCCCGTCCTGCTCATGAATTTCCAGATGGCAGAGAGGATGATAGGCTACCGTCTTTAGCCCCTTGCGGTCAGACCAGATCCGGAGGGCAATTTGCTGGGCCATTGTCCCGCTCGGGAAAAACACCGCCGCTTCCTTGCCAAGCACAGCTGCCATCTCCGCCTCGAAGTCCTCAATGACCGCGCCGCTGCCGTACATATCACTTGCTATACTGCCATCTATATCAGCAAAGGCATGCTTGAGCACTTCCACATCCCGTTTACCGTGTCCGGCCAGCTGAATGGAAGCCGAATGATAGGCCTCCAGCAATGTTTTCTGTTCCTGCATAAAGTGTGACTGCTCCCTTCGGGTATACTGTTCATAAGCAATGTTCTAAGATTATAGCATTTTCCGGCAGAAAACCTGATTTTTTTCAAAAATTCACGGTTTATTCCCGGTATCCAAGGTGAAATAAGTCCTGCGCTGTGCTACAATATTGAAATTGCAAAGGCAATTGCTTAGGGAGGTTTATTACAACACCATGCTTATTATTGGTATCGCCGGCGGGACCGGTTCCGGCAAAACAACGGTAGCCCGCTCCGTTATTAACCGTCTTGGAACAGACAAAGTAACGTTCATATCCCAGGATAACTACTATAAAGACCACTCCTCTCTCAGCTTTGAGGAACGCGGGGCGATCAACTATGATCATCCGCTGGCTTTTGACACGGAGCTGCTGATTGAGCATCTTCAATGTCTGAAGTCCGGACAAGTGGCTTACGCGCCTGTATATGACTTCACCGTTCATGCCCGTTTTACGGACAAGACTGTCGAGCTTATGCCGAACAACATTGTCATTGTTGAAGGGCTGCATGTGCTGTCCGACGAGAAGCTGCGCGAAGAGCTGAACATTAAGGTATTTGTCGATACCGATCCGGATGTACGGATTATGCGCCGGGTGCTGCGTGACATTGAGGAACGCGGCCGGACCATCCGTTCCATCCACACCCAATACTTAACGACGGTGAAGCCGATGCACGAGGCGTTCATCGAGCCGTCCAAGAAATACGCTGACCTTATCATCCCCGAAGGCGGGCAGAATGAGGTCGGCATTGAGCTGCTGTCTGTACTGACTGCCAAATACCTGTCGGGTGATCAGCAGTGGAACGGAAGCGCACGTTAATAGGGCAGGACGAAGAGGCCGTGAGCAATCACGGCCTCTTCTTTTTTAGCCCGGCGTCCGACTCAGTAATCCTCCAGGCCGCTGCTCATGCCACTGATCATTGAGAGCGACAGCTCCAGTGCCTTGTCGCGTTCCCCGCTCTTTAGATAGTAAGACAGCAGCTTGCGCTCGTAGCGTTCAATGGTATAGGTGTCTCCATTGCTGCGGAAATGCGGCAGGGCTTCCTCCTCAATATAACGGTAATACGGCTGCCAGTCCTCCTTCAATGACAGTATCAGCAGATTAAAGCTAATTTCCCGGCTGTCCTTGCGCTCCCGCGCCAGCGTCAGTCCCTGATAGGTTAACGCCAGCAGTTCGGAAACCGGAAGGCGCTTAGCTCCCATACAGGAGGTAATGTAGCAGTCGAGCACACTAAGGTAGAACGGATGCTCCGGGCCGCCCACCAGCTCCATTACCTGCGCGAACCCTTCAGCCGCTTCAATGTATAACCCCCGGCGCATATGCTCATAGGCCAGGTTATGGAGCAGCTTGTACTTGCGGTCGGCAGAGCCGCACAGCTCACAGGCTTTGATCAGATTCTCATAAGATTGCTTGGCTATTGCAAAAGAATGCGGTTCTTTCACACTAAGCTGAATCAGCATGAGTGTCTCCGTATCAATGATCCGGATCAGATTAAGCGTCTTGCGGAAATACTGCAGCGCTTTTTCGGCATAATAATAGGCGATGATACTGGAGTGAATAGAGTGATAGGCGAGCGCGAGATGATAGTAATACTCCTGCTCGGTATACTCCGACTCGTCGATCTCTGTTAACACGCCGATACAATCCAGAAATTGCCCTGACAAAAAATAATATATCCCCTGAAGATGTCTGAAATAGTTACGCACATAAGGCGAAGGATGTTCAGCCTTCTGAATGTCCCTGATTAACCGGGAAGCCGGCTTCAAATCATTATTGTACAGGTGGTACCGTATTAACAGCAGGGGATAAGGAATTTTATAATCCGGCAGATCCCTGAGCGTCTCCTGCTCAATTTGTGCTTTCAGGACCTCTGCTTCCTGCGTCCGCTGCATGACCATGGCATTATGCCATTCATTTAATTTGCGCTGGGTCTGAATGAAGCGCTCCACCTCTGCAGCCATTTTAATCTGCAGGCGGTCGCATAATAAATCAATAATTTCCGGTGAATACTCGGTGATACCCCGTTCGATTTTACTTAAATGAGTCACTGAGCAAATGCCCTGACCAAGCTCTCCCTGAGTTAGACGCTGCTTTTCCCGGTAGTGCTTGATGATTTTACCCTCAGTCATTCCCAAGTCCTCTTTTCCGTTAAAGTACAGCAGTAAGCTCTCTTTATTATACAGGGAAAAGGCGGGCCGGGAGTTCTTTGCATCAAAAAAGCCGGGAGGTCACCGCCTTGCAGCGGTAATTCCCGGCTTCTTCATACAATCCATTACTTCTTATTATTCTGCCGCATTCAGCAGATTGTATATTGTCTGCGCTGTTTCTGCACGGCTTGCCGCAGCTTTTGGAGCGAACAGTCCGCCCGCATGTCCGGACATAATGTCCAGGCTGGCCGCTTTGCTGATTGCCTCGACTGCCCACGGTGAAATAGATGCCTGATCCTTATATTGCCGGGCATCAGCCGGAGCCGCGGCCTGCTTGGCAGCCGCATATTCATAAGCCTTCACGGCGATAACGGCCATTTCTTCACGGGTAATGCTCCGGTCCGGAGCAAAGGCTGTCTCCGTGAGTCCGTTCACCAGTCCGGCTGCATGCGCTGCAGCAACCTCATCCGCATACCACGCCTCTGCCTCAACATCACTGAATTGCCCTGCAGCAGTCCCCTCGCTCTTGATGCCCAGCGCCCTGACAATCATCGCCACGAATTCCGCACGTGTTGTCTTGGCCTCCGGAGCGAACAGCGTATCGGACTGGCCGGTCACGATATGCTTCGCCGACAATGCCTTAATGGCTCCAGCCGCCCAGTGTGAAGCGGAAAGATCGGTAAAGCTCTTATCGTAAGCCAGCACACTGTACGTGCTGAAGTGGCCTACATTAGCGGTGATTGTATGCTGTGCTTCATTGACCTTACCGCCTGCATATTCCCAGGCAGAGGTCTTCTCATTCAGATAGTAGATGCCCGCCAGCTCTGCATTCAGATCAGCCTTGAAGGACAGTGTCAGCTGTACGTCTTTAGGGAAGGCTGCAAGCCGGACTTCCTCCCCGCCCGCTTTTTTATAGGACAGATTGAAGTCGTAGGCACCTCCAGAAATGAGGGTCACACCCGCTTCTGCGGATACTGGTGTCACTGTCTTGGCTGCAATATTCAGATAGATATTCCCCTGATTATTGTCATTCCCCTGTGCCGCCAGTGCCGACAGCACTTCAGCCGGGATCATTACCGTTCCTTCATCGGTCCGTACCGACAGGCTGCTACCCTTGAGCAGCTCACCGGCATTGGCCGGCAGCCTCACTGGAACGCCTGCCTTCCCATCAATGGCAGCCACGCCGTTAGATACGGCCGCCAAATCAGAGGCTGATACAGTCTGCTCTGTGATCACGGCAGCATTACCAGTATTGCTGCTGCCGGTGCCGCCTCCGTTGTCGGTTCCGCCTCCGTTGTCAGTTCCGCCTCCGTTATCAGTTCCGCCTCCGTTGTCGGTGCCGCCTCCGTTGTCAGTTCCGCCTCCGTTGTCGGTTCCGCCTCCGTTGTCGGTTCCGCCTCCGTTGTCGGTTCCGCCTCCGTTCTCGGTTCCGCCTCCGTTATCAGTGCCGCCTCCGTTATCAGTGCCGCCTCCGTTATCAGTGCCGCCTCCGTTGTCAGTTCCGCCATCCGTCAGCGTGCCATTCTTGATCTGTTCCAGCATCTCATCCAGGCCAACGCCTCCGATACTGTCCTTGGCAGCTGCACCGGCCGCGGCATTCTGGCCAAGCTTCAGGAAGTTGTTCACAATAAACTGGATATCTGTATCATCGACAATTCCGTCCTGGTTAATATCTGACTTGGAATCACTGGTCTGGTAAGCCAGTCCGGCCTGCTTCAAATCCAGAATGTCGATGACTTCATCGCCGTTAATATCTCCGGCCATTGCTCCATTTAGTGACAGCAGTTGCTGCGCACCGATCAGTCTGCCATTCTCAATCTTGTAATTAACTGTTGAATAGCTGAGCGAGGTGTGGCCCGGAGACTTAAAGGTTACTTTAATTACCTCATCGGTAACAGGAATGTTATTAATATTATACTGGGCATTTCTTTCAATGGTCGCCGTGTATTGTTCACCTGATGCCGTTTCTGCATACACTTCGAAATTCATCTTGCTGTAATCCTTGCCGAATTGCAGATATTCGCCGTTTACCATAAAGGCTTCCGGACTTACGTAACCGTAAAGACGCGAGGTGCGGGACTCGAAATCCATATAATCCATTGTATAAGCTGGCGTATATACAGCCTCTTCCGCTCCGGCCTTGTTCACGAAAAGATCGATCATCCGAAGGGTAGCCACCTTATTATAATAAGCATCCCCGGCTACCTTGTATTTAAGGGTCAGCAGCGGCACATCGCCGTCGATCCCCGCAAGATTGTCGCCTTGCAGATTTACTTTTACACTGCTGTAGAATTCATTCTGTGCATCCCGCTGAACATCTACCGTAGCTCCCTGCTTCGCCGCGAGCGTTTTAAGCTCGCTGGTTGCCCCGATCGACTCCAGTTCGAAGACACCTGTAACGTCTTCAAGGGTGAACTCGGCTCCGGTAAAGGCGTGCAAATTATTCATATTAATCGTTGCTGTAAAGGTATCGCCTGCCTGCACCGATTTCCGGCTAAGCTCGGCTAGTGCATATGTCGTGTCCGGGGTCAGATAGACATATTTATTGCCCAGCCAGGTCGTCCCCACCGTTGCAGGGTCCCAGCCAAAGAGCCGCAGCTCATAAGGCTCCGATGCAAAATCTTCCTTCGTGATCCCGTAACGGAAATCCCCGTTCTCATCGGCTTTGAAGTAACCGGACATAAACGGACTTCCATATTCATAATAGGATACCGTATTGTCGCCCTGATCATAGGCATAGCCTGCCTCTTGCAGCTGCTTGATGCTGCCGTCAGTAATGTTTCCGTGTACCCAAATGGCCGAAATGTCCTTGCCCTCAAAGGTTTCTGTCGTGAACAGCGAATCATCGGCCACCTCAATGATCTGTGTAGTCATTGAAGCTGTATCACCGGCAGCATTTGTAGTCTTGAGCGAAATTTCCGGTGACGTATTATCTACCAGTGTCATCGGGGATTCCACTTGATAGGCTTCACCATTAGCATCTACAGAGAATGCCTCCAGTGCATATTCGCCCTCCGGAACAAAGCGGGAGACCTCAGAGATGCCGCCGTCTTCCGTAAACGGATAGGCATAGCCTTTGAATAAATTGAACAGCATAATGTCTTTGCCTACAGCAATGCCTTTAGTGTCCACAGTGCCCAGGAATCCCAGTACCTCTCCGGTCTTGTAATCCTTGAGGAAGACATCCAGTGTCTCCATCGGGCTCTTCAGTGAGAAGAATGCGGTAGTAACCCGGTTGGAATAGGTATGCGTCACATAGTTGTTGGAGATTGCCGGCGGATCCATCTCCAGGTAAGCGAGTCCTTTGTCTGACACCCGGATGAGCAGCGGCAGCTGGTAAACGTCCGCGGCATCTGCTTCATTGATTACATGAATATACCCCTCGTAGGTTCCGTTCGGCACCGAATCATTTACCAGCAGCTCAGCGTTAAACGTTGCAGCGGATTGTGCGGGAACGTTTATCTCATCGCTGCCGAGTGTGATCGGGGCGTCCGAAGGCAGCTCGAGCTCCAGGCGGTAGGTCTTTCCGGCTTCCCCCCGGTTGTCCAGCTCAAGCAGCTTGCTGGCCGAAGCAGTCTCCCCTTCCTCGACATATACGCTTCCGAAGTTAAGAGAACCGGTAATATCGGCAATTTCAACATATTCATTGTCGGCGGTAGCGCTGATGGTGGTATCCAGCACCTTAACGGCCGTTTCTGCATGAACGGCACGGTAAGCGTCTACCCGTCCTGCGCCGACTTCATAGATCGAATAGTCCTTAATCAGGTCAACGCTGGTATTCATAAGGGCAGCTTTGACATCAAAAGGCGTGTATTCCGGATGTGCCTGCAGGATAAGCGCTGCGATGCCGGCCACATGCGGAGTTGCCATGGAGGTACCCGACATCCGGGTATAAGCGATATTATAATTGCTCTGGTTCACCGGATCATTCATATATACCGGATACGTTGAAAATACCGCGACACCCGGTGCTACCAGGTCAGGCTTAATGTTGTCTGTTCCGGATACAGGTCCGCGCGAGCTGAAGTCAGCCAGCGTATCACCCTCAGACAATACATCCTCTGCAGCTTTAAAGCTGATCCATGGTGTATCCATCTGCTTGAGGCTCACACCTTCGGACTGCAGAATCTGGAAGGTCGGAATAAATCCAGCTGCCTCACCCAGATAATTGTCGATATATCCGGTTGTATTATTATAGATAAGAGCCGCTGCCGCACCTGCTTTGGCGGCATTTTTAATTTTGACGTTCAGGCCGATTTCCCCGCGTTCGATAAGCGCAACCTTGCCTGCAACATCAAGACCGGTGAAATCCGCAGCCTTACCAAGGCCTGCGTATACGATTTCCAGCTCTGTACCAACGATGCTGGCAGGTTCATAGTTAAACTCTTCACCGAACAGCTTCATCGTCAGCGGCTGATAGACCGTATCCGTAACGGCAGCAGCCTCCCCCTCTGCAGCTGCAGGAACAGCTGCATCATACACGGAAGCCGTAACGGAAGGAATTGTGATCGGCACACTGGAGGCACCGATGGTAATTCCGAGTGCACTGGCGCCCGGCGTTCCGAGCGTGCCGGCTGAAGGGCCATCGTTGCCGGCAGCGATCACGCTGACTACCCCGGCAAGCATCGCGTTGTTAATAGCGATGGAGGAAGGGTCAAGCGGATCATTTAATTTTGAGCCGAGCGACAAATTAATGACATCCATTCCGTCCTGGACCGCTTTGTCGATTGCGGCGATAATTCCGCTGTTCGCACCTGATCCATAAGGCCCCAGGACACGGTAGGAGTACAGCTCGACATCCGGGGCAACACCCTCGACTGCATAATCGACAGCATTGATCTGCTGGCCGGCAATGGTCCCTGCCACATGTGTACCGTGGGCAGTGTAATACTCTGACTCGGATTCCGGCTGGCCGGCTGCGACCCAATCCTTGTAGGTTGTCTCCATCGGGTCGGCATCATTGTCGATAAAGTCCCAGCCCTTTACAGCAGACGGATCGACAGCGGCCGGATCTTCACCTTCAGTCTTACGGTATCCCTGGTAGACGGTGGTCAGATCGGGATGGTTATAATCAATCCCCGTATCCAGCACCCCTACCTTAATGCCTTTACCCGTAATGTTCTCGTTATGCAGCTTGTCCACCCCGATGACCGGAAAGCTCTCCATCATCAGCTTGCTGGCGGCAGTCTCTTCTCCCGCTGTCTCATCAGCGGCGGTGTCCTCCCCTGTAAGATCGGTAGGAATCACCGTGTCTGCCGGCAATTGCACGGTAGTATCATTCCAGATCTTCTTGACCAGACCGGAGCCCGCCAAAGCCTGCACAGCAGTGCCAGGCAAGGTCACTGCCACACCGTTGAAGGCCTCGCGGTACTCCTGATAAATTGAAATATCCGACGGGTTATAAGTGTATGCGCTGCGGCTGCTCTCCAGATTATTGGCCTTCAGCTGATTGATAAAAGCCTTAAAATCCTTATGGGACTGCTCTACCTGATCCTCCGCGGAGGTCAAAGAAAACTTCTTGGCGCTGCCCGGGCCTGCCAGACCGGCTACTACCGCCGGTTCAGGTATAAACTGGACGATGACGTTAACAAGCTCTGTGCTCTCCGTGTTGATTCCGGGCGAGATTACCGGTCCGGCACTGACACTAAGCTGCTCCAGCGCCTGTCTTTGTGCCGGGGTCAGGCCCTTAAGGATGGCTGCCGCCTGCTCCGGAGTAACTGTACCGCCGGCGGACGGCGCCGCAAAGGCGGCCGGAGCCAGCAAAGTGGAAATCAGAAGTCCTCCGGCAACTGTACCGGAAAATAAGCGGTTCATTGTTCTGCGCTTCATTTAAACCCTCCATACATTCATATTTAACAAATAAAATCTTCTACTCCCAAGCCAGCTGCTCTCTTCTGTAAAACAGGTGTAAACCCAATTTTTTTACTTACTATAATCTGTAGAATTTTCACTGTAAATTGGGGTAATTCCGCGCTTCAGCTCATAGAAAATAAGGGAATATCAGTCAAATCACTGTCATTTATTCGGATAAACCGGGACCAGCCCCGCCAGAAAAGCGCAAAAAAGACCGCCTTCTGCTGAAAGCGGCCGTCTCTACTGCTCTGTTTACCCCAAATGAGGCTATACAGAAAACATATATATAACATCCTGCCTTAATTTTGCTCTTTAATCAGCGAAGGAGAAAGAGTAATCGTGATCTCCTTATCAAAAGGGGTCATCAGGTTAACAAGCACCGCCTTGCAGTTATTCTGCAGCTTCGCTTCACGTACCGATGTAGCCAGATGTCCTGCCTCACCGCCGGTCAGCTCGATCCAGTCCTCCCCGCATTCATAACGGAGGGCTCCGCCGGTCCAGAGATAGCAGTCCTCTCCCAGATCTTGCAGCTCACCTGATGTAAAGCTGCCTTCCCTGCCAAAAATAAAGGACAGCTGGCTCATTACCTCTCCCGGCTCCGCAGCCTGCAGACGCAGAGTCCAGCCTGTACCGGTGCGCTCAGCGTCTACTTCTGCGCGGAAGGTCTGCTCATGGGTCAGCAGACGGCTATGATGCGGGAGCAGGTACCATGGACTGACTGCCGCTCCGGCCGATTCAGGCAAAAGCCCAGTTTCTACAGGCCCGTAGTAGCCCTTTTTCTGCTCTCCGGTCAGCCGGTAGCCCTGCGGCAGCCTGATCATATCCTGCATCGGCACATAGCCGGGACTGAAATACGAGGCCAGCTGCACGGCCAGCAGCCGCACTTCGCCATGGCGCAGCGCAAAGAACGATGGTGTCTCCGTCATGAGTGTTACGCTGGTATCGCCATCCCGGTAGCGGGCCACCGGAGCCCCAAAATCGGTATGCAGCCGGCTGTGAGAGATCCGCCCCTGATGGCCCGCGGCCTCCATGCCTGCCAGATAGCCGTGCCGCAGAAACTCCCCGTTAAGCACGGTTTCGTATTTCTCAGGAAGGGCAGCTTCCGCCGCAGGCGGCTGCTGGAGCTCAGGCTCCAGCAGCATCCGTACCAGCACATTTACGGAGCAGACACCGGGATTGCTGAGCGCACGGCCGGCCCATTCAGCCATGCCTGCAAATACGGGATCGTTATCCTGACGGGCAAGGATGGCATACGGCAGATAATAAGGGGACAGGTCATGCACATGTCCCAGATCCTGCCGTCCGGAGTAATCGGTCACGACCTCACCAGACGGATGAACAAGATAGACCATCATCCGCAGGTTCAGGCGGACCGGCTCCAGCAGCTCAGGCCGGTCCAGCAGGCGGGCGGCATGGATCAGCATAATATCGCTGACTGCGCTGTATATGCCGTTGCTGCGCTCGGTCCACTCCCCGTCCGGCGTAATATCCATGCCTTCCGCCAGCCACTGCTCTGCACGGCGGACGGCTTCCGGCAGTCCGAACAGCTCATGCAGACAGGCGAGCGCAGCGCTGATTACCCAACGGTGATTCGGCGTATGGCCGCCGCCCGTAAGCATAGCGGGAATGGTACGCTCCAGAAACAGCCGCATACTGCCAAGCACAGGCGCGAGCGGCGCCCACTCCTGACGGACAAGCAGCTGATACAGCTGGGCATAGCCCACAATGACGAAGGCTGTATCCGGCGGGGAATGATAGTTCGTCCAGCCCGGGGAGATCGTGCCGTCAGCATGCTGACGGTGCAGCACGAATGCCGCAGCCAGCTCCAGGCGGCCCAGCAGCTGCTCATCATGGTAGTATTTTGAATCAGGATTCACCAGCGCGGCTCCCCAGTAACACATCTCTGTCGGTGTACCGGTTGTATGATTAACCCAGGCAACACCGGTGTACGGATCAATCGTCCCTCCGTAATAGCGGCTCTCCGGATCAAGCACCTGCCGGGACAGGCCTTCTTCCACTGCCTTGTCGTTGCTGTCCACCAGTTGCTTATACATTGTCATTCCTCCATGTTAGGCATTTAACACTACGCACCGCCGGTTTTACAGCCGCTCCAGCTCATTCCGCACACGCTCCGGTATTTCCGCAAACAACTCATCCCACGAAACGAACAGCTCCTCCCGGTGCGCATACTCCCAGTATTCATAGACACCGGAAGGCGTGAACCGGCAGGTCTGCAGATACTGCCTCACCTTCTGATCTGCCGCTTCATCTGAAGCCAGCAGTCCGCGGAAGCAGTCACCGTAGATCAGCCCGTCCGCCCCTGCCGCCTCCTGTGTACAGGCAGCATAGCCCGGGAGCAACCCGAATACCTCGGGCATGGGCGAGAGCGCATGCTTGCCGGGCTGTACATACAGACTGGACCGGGTACCGCTAAGATTGGTGCGGCCGTGCAGCAGTCCTTTCAGATACTTGCCGTGAAAGCTTGCCTCGACGTCCGCCACCTCACCGTCTCTGGCGATGTACACCCATATATGCTCAAGATCGTACAGATGCTGAATATCGTAATCGTAATAAACCGCGTATTCGATAACGGCCTCCACCTCCGGCCGGCTGACCTGAAGCCTGCGCCGGAAGGAGGGCGAATCCCCGTCTTCACGAAATACGGTTATGCCGAAGCGGACCGGATAGAACGGCTCGTTCTTATCAAACAGCAGGCGGGGAGCATAGGCAGCAGCCAGTCTGCCGTCTTCCCGGCTTAACAGACAGTCTTCCTGACGCCGATCGTGGCCCTCTATGCTCAGCATCAGAGGCCCCCCCGCGCCGCCAGCTTGGCTGTAAGCAGACGGTGGCTCTCATGAATTTCATCCGGCAGGCAAGCCGCCTTCAGCTCATACACTTTGACCTGAGCCCGCTCGATCATCGGCAGATAGGCATCATAGAAATGCATATCCCCGCTGTTCACATAGGGGCACCAGTGATCTGAGAGTCCGATGGTTTCGTGAATATGGACGCCGACAATATCATTCATCAGTCCGTCCATCTCTCCCACACTGTCATACAGCCCCAGCCGGTCCATCATAATGGCATGACCGGTATCATACCAGATGCCGACCGGAGCGCCCTTCAGCGCCCGGATAATTCTTTTGGCCTCGGCAAGCGTCGGTATCTGCTGCGGCCGGGAGCGCGTCTCGATACCAAAGCGGATGCTGCCGAGCCCCTTCGAAGCTGCCTTGTCGCATACTTCGTACAGGCTCTCCGTAATGGTCCGCACATATCCTGCACTGTACGTCTCCCGCCGCTCCAGCAGCTCCGCCCATTTGCTGCGGTAGGCGGTCGAATCCTTTCCCTCACCGCTGTAGAGCTGCTCCAGCTCCTTGGCAATATCATTAGGAAAAGGCACTTCCCCGGGATGGACCACTATAGCCTCGCCGCCGTAGCGCTGCGCATATCCGGCTGAGCGGACCAGCAGCTCTATAGCCCGCTGCCGCTTCTCCTTATCCTCGAAGCCGAGCAGCACCGAATCCGTGCCGTAATCAGGGTCCGGAACATGGGGGAAGGTATTGTGGACACTGGAAATGCCGATCTCCCCCCGCTCGATCATCGGTTCAATCGTCCCCAGCATCTCTTCGGTCACATTATAGTTCAGCTCCACCCTGCGGAAGCCGAGCCCGCGGATTTCCCGCAGCAGCCCGTCTCCGGTTGTGTGGTGCTTCATATTCCAGCAGGTCGAGAATGAAAATGCCCCTTTGTCCTCCAATGCGTTGCTCTCCTTTCCTGTTCTGCACGAATAACCCTTGCTGCGTTAACCTTTAACGGCACCCAGCATAACGCCGCTGACGAAATACTTCTGCAGCCACGGATAGACCAGCAGAATCGGCACAGTTGCGAAGATAACCGTCGCTGCCTTGAGACTTTCCGGAGTCAGTGCAGTACGGTTCGCACCTTCCATCTGCGTCAGCTCGGAGACCATGTTGTTCTGCACCATCTGGAACAGCTTGAGCTGCAGCGGATACAGCTCCGGGCTGTTGATATACATCAGCGCATCCTGGAAGCCGTTCCATCTGCCGACTGCATAGAAGAGGCCTAGCGTAGCCAGCACAGGCATGGACAGCGGCAGGACGATGCTTACCAGTGTACGGAAGAAGGAGCTGCCATCGATTTCGGCCGACTCTTCCAGACTCTGGGGAATGTTATTGAAGAAGGAGATCAGGATAATCAGGTTGAACGGGCTGACCAGTCCGGGAAGGATAAGCGCCCAGCTGGAATCGAGCAGGCGCAGGTCGCGCATCAGCAGATATTCCGGAATAATCCCGCCGCTGAAGAACATGGTAATAATGATGATAACCATAAATGTTTTGCGGCCCTTCAGGTAGCCTTTGGTCAGGGGATAGGCTGCCGCGATGGTGAAGAGCATGCACAGGCCGGTCGTTACCGCTGTCAGCAGCACCGTATATCCCAGGGAACGGATCATTGCACTATCCGAGAACACCTGCACATAGGCGTTCCAGTTCAATTCAATCGGAAAAATCGTAACTTCACCCGAGGTAATGGCCCGGTTGGAGCTGAGTGATACTGCAATAACATGCAAGAACGGAGCCAGACAAAACAATACGAACAAGGCTACGCAGGTAATAACGACGATATCGAAAATCCGGTTTGAAGTACGTTCACTCATAGTACTCCGCCTCCTTCCTCTTTATCAGATAATACCGTTGCCGGTCATTTTTTTCGAAATATAGTTGGAGCCAAGAATGAATACAAGTCCGACCACAGCCTGGAACAATCCGACTACGGTAGCAAGTGTGTATTGTCCCGATTCGAGACCGATCCGGTAGACAAAGGTACTCAGCACATCGGAATATTCACGTACCGCCGTATTACCGATAACATATGGGCGGTCGAAGCCGATGCTGACCATTTTACCGAGATTGAGAATAAGCAGGGTAACGATCGTCGGCTTGATGCTTGGAAGCGTAATATACCAAATCTTCTTCATCCGTGTTGCCCCGTCAACCTCAGCTGCTTCAAACAGCTCTCTGTTTACGCCAGTGAGTGCGGCCAGATAGAGAATCGTTCCCCAGCCGGCGCTCTGCCAGACCCCTGTGAACAGGTAGGTTACGAGCCATGGACCCTTTTCAGTCAGAAAAGGAACCGGGTTTAGCCCCAGGCCTTGCAGTACCTCGTTAATCATACCGGACTGGTTGCCGAACAATTGATAGACAATCCCCCCGATAATAACCCAGGAGATGAAGTGGGGGATGTAGAGAATGGTCTGCGAAATCTTTTTGAACCAGGCACTCTTAATTTCATACAGCATGATTGCCAGAATAATAGGGGCAGGGAAAGAGACTACCAAATCCAGAAAATTAAGCATAAAGGTATTGCGCAGTGAGGTGTAAAACTCTCTCATATTAAAAACTTCGCGGAATGCGTCGAACCCGATCCATTCACTGCCGCCAATTCCCTGGAACAGATTGAAATCCTTAAAGGCAATCTGCACACCGTACATCGGCCCGTAACGGAAGATAAAGAAGTAAATGAGTGGCAGTGAAAGCAGCGCATACATTTGCCAATACCGCTTCAAGTAGCTGACTTTACTCAAGCCGGTTCCCTCCTTGGGAGGAAAAACCGGACGAAGCGGCGTACCTGCTCCCTCCGGTTCTCCTTTTTATATTTATTGTGCCTACAGTTCCTTCAGTGCCGCTTCCAGTTCTTCTTTAAGCTGAGTTCCGCCGAGAGACATGAAATCCTTCATTTCCTGCTCATACACCGCGTCGAACTGCTCCGGCTTAGCCATTGCTGTCTTCACGATAATTACAGCCAGCTTGTCATTAAGAGTAGTGCCGTACTTGGATTCTGCCTCAATCGGCTTACCGAAGACGATCGGTCCAACCGTATCGGTGTTGGCAATATCAATGGATTGCTTCAGCATTTCCTGGTTACGTTCAGGGAAACCGCTGATCCATGCTTTTTCATTGGTTGCCTGATCGCCAATGTTCTTGCCGTTAGAGATAATGGCCATGTCGCCTGCATTGAACAGACGGTCAGCAAATTCCTGTGGAACATCTGCCTTAACTACCGGGATACCGTCAACCAGGTCATAGTTTTCGCCCTCAACCCCGCTGTAAATATCGATCAGGTTGTTGTCCGAAGCCATCCAGTCCAGATATTTAATGGCCTCCACCGCACGTTTACTGCTCTTCGGAATCATGATGTACATACCGTTAGAGGCATAACGCGATTTAATATGCTTGTTGCCCTCATTCGCATTGGTCAGAACGTCTACGGCGGTCAATTTGCTGCCTTCTACGTTTTTGTAGAGATTATCAAGTGTGCCGTCGGCGTAGAAGATATTGTCCACATCTTCTGACCAGTAGCCGATGTTGCCGTTTTGGACATCCTTAGCCAGCTGTGTTTTATCTTCATCGAGACTGAAATCCTGGCTGATCAGCCCTTCATTGTAGAGCTTATTCAGGAACTGCATCGCATCCTTGAAGCCGTCGTGCAGCGGCAGCTCATAGCGCTGGCCGTAAGTCAAATCGCCCTTGATCGGCTTGATGAAGGAGTAGATCAGCGTTTCGAACTGGGCCGGAGCGAGCGCCATGCCCATCGGAATGTTTTTGCTGCCAACACCGCCCGGATCCTTCTCTTTAAACGCTTTCAAAGTTGTATATAATTCGTCGGTTGTAGTTGGTACCGGCAAGCCCAGCTTATCCAGCCAATCCTGGCGGATGTAGGAGCTGTAACGGCCTGTGATTGCCCGTTTTCCCGGGATAGCCATCTGCTGGCCTTCCAGCTGTCCAAACGCCAATGTATCTTCACCAAGGAATTTTTTTAGAGTCGGCCCGTGCTCATCAATCAGTGCTCCGACATCAGTCAGGCCGCCCTGCTGGGCGTAGCGGTAGAACAAGCTGGAATCATAAGTGAACACAATATCCGGCACATCTGTGTTGCTGGCCATCAGCACGTTCAGCTTGGTAACTTCCTCGGAGCGCTGAACCGGAACATATTCAACATCAATGTTGTTCGGATCACCGAACCGCTCCTGTACCATATTGGAGAGATAGTTGTTGGTGATGGTGTAGGGCTCGGGACTGTTACCGCGGTCAAAAATTTCCACCTTCAGCGTAACGCGCTCTTTGCTGCCTCCGTCGGCTGCTGTTCCTCCATTTGATGCCGTATCCGCGTTTCCATTAGAGGAGCACCCGGCCAGCAGGGACATCCCCATTACTGCGCTCAATCCGATTCCCAGTGCCTTCTTTAGTACCTTCTGGTTTGCATTCACTGTCATTGTTCCATCTCCTTCGCCTCTGCAGGCTATAATGGTGGCTTAATGAAACTCAATGAAACGTTATGAATCCCCCAACCTCACACCTTAACTCCCGTACCGCCTTTATATTATGAAAGGAGTGCTTCGCCGCCTGTACTGCCTGGCCGCTTAACGTTCCGGGATGACCACAGTATTCCACACTTTCCCGGAGCCTGACAATAAACCTGTTTCGGATCGCAAAACCGCTTAAATATCGGACTTCCGGTTTATCCGACCAACCATTTTCGTATGATAAACCGCTTTCACATTTGAGAAAAAAGGCCGCATTTCTGCCTGCATATCCCCTTTAACCGGGTATGCGGACAGAAATGCGGCCGGTTAGACCCTCCCGCCAGTCATCTGCTGTACCTGTTTCAAAAGCTTATTGTAGGGCCGGCTTTTCCTTCACGCTTTGCCGGCTTCCCGGCGTTTGAGCAGACGGTAGTCGCCCGGTGTAATGCCGGCAACCCGTTTAAATACTCTGCCGAATGTAATCGCATTGGCATAGCCTACCTGGAGCGCGATGTCCTGCAGCGGGTAATCCGTCTCCGCCAGCAGCTGCTCAGCCTCCTTCATCCGCAGCTCCGTTACGAAGTCGACGAACTTCATCTTGAATTCGGTTTTGAACAGATAGCTGGCATATTTGCCCGATACCTGAAACCGGTCGCTCAGATGCTTCAGCGAGAGATCCGGATTGGCAAAGTTCTCTTCAATATAATTTTTCATCTCCGTGACCATCGCCCGGTAGCTCTTGGTTTCACTCGCTGAGACGTAGGTACGGAATAAATCGGTCAGGTATTCAAGCAGAATGCCCTTCATCTCCTCCAGGGACTCCGCTTCCTCCAGTCCCTTCAGCCGGATTCTAGCCGTCTCCACTGACAGCTCATCCTGCAGCTCCTCCGACATCACGGCTACCTCCCGGCTCAGCATCTGCAGCATGGCCTGAATCAGCGACCGGATATCATCATCCTGCAAAAAATTCTGCTCAAACGCTTCAAAGATCCGCTCGAGCTGTTCCCGCCATTGGCCGCTGGACATCCGGAACTGCTTGACGAATTCGGCAATCATCTGCAGATAGGCATACGTCTCCAGCAGCGGCTGGCGCGCTTCCCCCGATTCGGCAAGCGCAATGTCCTCATTCTTCAGCAGCTTGTGCTGCATGACATACTCGGCCGCCGCATACGATTCCCGGATAGCACCCGGACCCGTTACAGCCGGACCGATGCCGAAGCTGAGGGAGATCCGCAGATTCTGCTCTACCCAGGAGCGGCAATCGCCGGCAAAAACACGGATCCGCTCGGTCATCTCCTCGTCACTGCCGTTCGCCAGAAACAATATAGCGACCCGCCGGGTTCCGACCCATTCCGCCCAGCCCTGCAGCTCTGCGTTACGCGCAAGCTCCTGAAACACATTCATCAGGGCAAATTTGAGTGTATTCTGGTCGCCTCTCGTATAACGCTCCTCAAACACCCGCTCATAGCGGTTAATTTCACTGAGCACCACTGTAAAACGGGAGGTTGCATCCGCACCCGTAAGCGGGGACAGCTCAGCAAGCCGGCCGATGGCATCATCCAGCCGCTCGCTGTGCAGCAGATCGGTGAACAGCTTGCTGCGCTGCAGCAGCAGGTTCTCCCGGCTTTTGCGGTCATAGTCGGTCATGTGGTTGATCAGATCCTCCAGCACCCCGTCAATGAGCATCATTTCATCCGGCCTGTCAGTCGACTGGTCCATCATCCGGATCTGGTGGCCTTCAATGCGGTTCATGATGACCTGAATCGGCTTGTAGTTGCGCCGGGTCACATAGACCAGATAAAAAATGGCACAGATCACTGTTCCAAGGGCAATCGCCACCCACAGATAGGAAATGACCGACACCCAGCCGAACAGGTTGCCCGCCTTAATTCCGCTTGCAAAGGTCCAGCCGAGCCGCTCCAGCCGGAGTGTGTTGAGCTGCTTGCCGCTCACCGCCCCCGCATGGTCTGAATGAGCCTCGTACACCGTCTGCCCGTCACTGTCCAGAATGCTCACAAAAGAAAGCTGCTGGTTGACCATACTGTCGACAAGCTGCTCAATTCCGCTCATTTTCACATTGATGACCAGCACTCCCTCAGAGCCGAAGGGCAGCGGCATCGCTTTATTAATGGTAAGCACCCGTATCGGCGTACGCTGGGGCAGCTCTGTTTTAAATTTGCGGACAGGCTGCCAGCCCTCCTGCAGCGGACCCGAGGTAATCTGCCTGATCCACTCCTCATCGATATACCCCGAAAGCTCCCTTAATCCAGATTCTGTTAAAACGCTTTCATTTACTTTGTCAACCAGATAAATCGATTCGATGTAGGAGGAGTCCTGAATGAGACTGCGCAGGCTTTGGGCAACCTCATAAATGGACGCGGTATCCGGCTGGCCTGTGTTATTGAAATACGTCTTATAGACATCACTGCGCTCAACGCCCTCCAGCACCGCCAGTTCAACCTCTCTGATCGTCTTATCCACATTATCCATGAGATAGCTGGCTGAGATGCGGTCCGCCTTTTGCGTTTCCATCCGCGAAATATCATTAATAAATACAAACGAGGCAAAGATCAGGATGGTTACCGTCAGCAAAAAAATCGGGAAGTAGGATAGCAGCAACCGGCGATACCAAGTACGGAACAATAGACAACCTCCTCCACAACCGTTAAAATGCCAGGCCGCGGTCCGGCCGTTTAAGTGCATACAGATATTAATATGAAAAAAGAAGAACGAGCCTATGTTCAGATTTCTGCCATTATAGCACATGCCCCCCGGACCCGGCCAACGGGTAAAAATAGGGTTCTCCCGCCCCGCCCACTACCCGGTTGTTTCGTCACGGGTCAGGCAGGAGCGGCCTTGTCCACAGCGGATCAGCCCTCGTGGCATACTGTGGCCACAGCATTCTGTGGTGTAGCACAGCATTCTATGGCGTAGCACAGCATTCTGTGGCGTAAAGTCGCATTGTATGGTGTACGGCAGCAGTATTCCGTGGCGCTTCATGCCGTGGAGTACCGTCGCATACCGTTGCATATTTTGGAGTACCTCCGCATACCGTTGCAACTCATGCCCCATCACCCTGTCCAGCTTCCATTACACTTCCCGTACAGCAGAAAATCACCCTGGCGGGTGATAGGTCTAAAACAATTAAATTGAGGGTGAAGCTGAGCGATTAAAGGGATTTTTCCCTTTAATCCGGTGCGTCAGCATGGGTTTGGGTGCCATTAAAGGGATTTTCCCCTTTCATTCGGTGCGTCAGCATGGGTTTGGGTGCGATTAAAGGGATTTTTCCCTTTATTTCGGTGCGTCAGCATGGGCTTGGGTGCCTTTCTCCACAGCCCCCTAAAGAAGTTGGAGTCCTCCCCCACAAAAATGTAGACTAGATACAGGAGGAGGATGAACGGTATGGGACACTTAACAGGAACAAGAGAGAAGGCCGCGCAAGAGGTGTTGTCTGGCATTAAGGCAGCGGTGGTTGCCCGAAAGTATGGAGTGACCCCATCGACGGTGAATCAGTGGGTGAGAGATTACCGGGAAGCCCATGGGGAACAAGATCATCCGTATCCCCAAGATCAGGTGGAGGAACTGAAACGCCTGCTGGATGTCGAGCAGAAATACGAGAAGGCTGTGAAGATCCTCGGTGAAAAGGAGCTAGAGATTGAGATTTTGCGTGAACTGCTAAAAAAGCCAACCCCTGCTTATCCGAAAAAATCGAGGTAGCCGATATGTTCATTAAGCAGGGGAATAAAGCAGCGTTGGTACTACGTCTCGTGGGGCTAGCAGAGTCTACGTATTACGACCGTAAGAAACGCAAGTCACAGGATGCCCAGGCCGTACCTCAGGGGCGCGGAAGACCCGTACCCGGCTATTCCCTGACCGAGTCTGGAGAGAAGATTAGCGACGGGCAGATCCAGGAAATGCTTCTGGAACTGGTCGCTGGAGAAGAGCACGTGTACGGGTACAAGCTCCTGGCCAAGTGCTTATGGAACCAGCACAGCCTTAAGCTCAATCACAAGAAAAGCTACCGGCTGTGTCAGGCGCTGGAGATCCTGCAGCCCCAGCGTCACAAGCGCTTTAAGCATCCCCGGAAGCTGCCGGAGAACCGGGTTATTACCGGAGCGGGTCAGCTCTGGCAGATGGACATTAAGTACGGGTACGTGGCGGGCCGGGACCGGCATTTCTTCGTCCTGAGCATTATCGATGTGTTTACCCGTGTCATCGTCGGCTACCACCGCGGATCGTCGTGTGAGGCCAAGCACGCCTGCCAGACGCTGGGACGCGCCATGGAGCAGCACTGCGCCCAGGACAGTGCACGCCCGGTGATCCGCACCGACAACGGCCCACAGTTCGTCAGCCACCTGTTTGGTGACATGTGTGAAAGCTGGGAAATGACTCATGAACGCATTCCGCCTCGAACACCGGATTTAAATGCTTTTATTGAATCGTTCCACAGTAATATTGATCGGGATTTGTTCCGTAAAGAGGCATTCGAAACGTTCGACGAGGCCTATGAAGCCGTGGACCGGTACATGGATTTCTACAACAACCGGAGAATGCACACCAGCCTTCGCAACATGCCACCGGTTGAATTTTCAGAGTGGGTCATGGGCCTAGAAGACCGGTCCGCCTTCTTCTGGCCGAGGAAAAAAGCGAAATAAAGAGCATAGCTACGACAAGTACCGGTTTTATACTGAGGACTCCGGGATAAGGGGGTCTCACCGCTTTAAAGGGATTTTTCCCTTTATTTCGGTGCTTGAGCACGGGCTTGGGTGCCTTTAAAGGGATTTTTCCCTTTCATTCGGTGCTTGAGCACGGGCTTGGGTGCCTTTAAAGGGATTTTTCCCTTTCATTCGGTGCGTTAGCATGGGCTCGGGTACGATTAAAGGGATTTTTCCCTTTCATTCGGTGCGTCAGCACGGGTTTGGGTACTCCTCCTCCTAAACGCAGCAAGGTGCGGGGATGCGCGCAGCTTAATCCCGCACCTTGTTCTAGCTCACAGAGTATGCACCTCACCTGATCGCTGTACAATTATACTTATTTAGCAGCATGCACTATATGCCGTCCAACATTTGACTCAGCTCCATTACTCACAGCCCGCTACTTACATTCCACTATTTATAACCGGCTACTTACAAACTGCTATTCACAGCCCGCTGGTTGCCCGAATGTACTCCCGTGCCTTAATTGCATATTCCAGCGGATCCGCCAGCGCCGGGTCCTGCTCAGCCTCGACCACGAACCACCCGGTATAGGACGATCCGGCCAGTTCAGCAAAAATATCTGCGAATTCGATGCATCCATCCCCCGGTACGGTAAACGCCCCCGCTTTTACCGCCTGCAGGAAGCTGAGCTTATCCGCAATGACCCGCCGGACCACCTCGGGACGGATGTCCTTCAAGTGAACATGCCTGATCCGCGGCAGATGGGCCCGCAGCACCCCGAGGGGATTTTCACCGGAAAAAGCCAGATGTCCGGTATCAAACAATAAGGATACCTCCGACGGGTCTGTCAGCTCCATCAGCCGGGCAATTTCGGCAGCCGTCTGCACCCCGGTTCCCATATGGTGGTGATAAACGATAGCCATTCCTTTTTCTGCGGCCAACTGGCCCAGCCTGCCCAAGCCTTCAGCCAGCGCCTTCCACTCGTCCTCCGTAAAGACAGGCTTGGCATCAAACAGCGGCGTCTCCATCTGCCCCTGGATGCTGCGCCCCTGCTCGGATACCACGATGACCTTGGCACCCATTGCATGCAGAAAATCACGGTGTGCGCAAAAGGCTTCAGCGGTCTCTTCATAAGGCCGGTCCGTCAGATGCGCGCTGAACCAGGCGCTGGCAATCTGCAGGCCGCGAAGTCCCAGCGCCCGGTGCAGCACCTCCGGGGAACGCGGATACTTGTTTCCGACCTCGCTGCCCTGATATCCGGCCAATGCCATCTCACTGATGCACTGCTCAAAGGTATTGCTTCCGCCCAGCTCAGGCATATCATCATTGGTCCAGGCAATGGGTGCAATCGCCAGCCGGACCGCCTCTTCTTTGAACATAAATGTTCTTCCCCTTCCATTATGACAGGTATGGCCGGCTCCGGCCGGCCGCTGCACTCACGGCTCTACCAGATCAGTAGCTTCGCGCTTTCTCCAGCCCGCCCAGTCGCTGACTGTGTGCCGCCTGCACGCTCTCTTTTCCGGATACTTCCGCCACACCGACATGCCACCACGCACCGTATCCGTGAGTCATCGTCTTCGGCAGCACCTTGATGTCGATCAGCGTGGACTTCTCGCTCTTCCTTGCCGCCTCCAGCGCGCTGCGCAGCTGCCCGGCTGTCGCCGCACGGAAGGTCTCGACCCCGTAACCGGCTGCGCTCGCTGCATAATCGATCAGCATCAGCTCACCGCTCAGCTTGCCGTCTGCTCCGCGGCGGCGGAATTCCGTCGCCATGCTGTCCAGTCCCTGCTCCATCTGCAGATTGTTGATGCAGCCGAAGCCCGCATTGTCCAGCAGGATGACGTTTATCTTCTTGTTCTCCTGCAAACTGGTCACCAGCTCGGAATGCATCATCTGGTAGCTGCCGTCGCCGACCAGAGCGTATACCTCGCGCTCCGGCTCAGCCAGCTTGATGCCGAATGCTCCGGCGATTTCATAACCCATACAGGAAAAACCGTATTCCATATGGTAAGTATCCGGCACAGCGGATCCCCACATCCGCTGCATGTCTCCCGGCAGGCTGCCTGCCGCTCCAATAGCAATGGCATCCTGCGGAATAAGCTCGTTGATGATGGCAAGCACCTGAGTCTGTGTAAGCGAAGTGTTCAGCACCTCGGCATACTCGGGGAGCTTGTCGTCAAGATGTCCGGCAATTTCAGGGACAAACGCAGCCTGCTCATCTTCCTGCACAGCTAAAGCCGCAGCGCCTGCCCGGTATTCAACACCAGCCAGCCGCGCTCTTTCCGCGGCCCAGGCCTGCTTCGCCTCCGTGATCTCATCTGTATAAGCAGAACGATAGCCGCGTTCCTCCAGCGCATCGGATAGCGCCTTCAGTCCTTCAGCAGCATCGCAGACCACTGCCAGCGCATCCAGCTTGGCTGCATGGTACGGTGACGCGTTAAGCGTCACAAACTCCACGCCGGGATGGGCGAACAGGCTCTTCGAGCCTGTGGTGAAATCGGTGAACCGGGTGCCGGCGCCGATAACCAGATCAGCCTCTGCTGCCAGTGTATTGGCGCAGCCGTTACCGGTAACGCCCAGTCCGCCCAGGTTGTAGGCGAAGTCGCTGGCAACAGCGCTTTTGCCGGCCTGCGTCTCGCCGAACGGAATGGCGAACTTCTCCGCGAAATCGCGCAGCGCAGCTCCGGCATCGCTGTAGCGGACACCGCCGCCGCAGACCAGCAGCGGACGCTGCTTGCTTGCGATCAGCTCGGCTGCCGCGGCAATTTCATCCGCATGCGGCAGCCGGCGGGCAATCTTATGAACGCGTCTGCGGAAGAAGCCGGCCGGATAATCCCAAGCCTCCCCCTGCACATCCTGCGGCAGCGCGATTGTCACCGCCCCTGTGTCTGCCTGATCAGTCAGCACCCGCATCGCATTCAGCAAGGCCGACATCAGCTGCTCCGGCCGGTAGATCCGGTCCCAGTATTTGCTTACAGCCTTGAAAGCATCGTTAACCGTAATCGACAGGTTATACGTGTGCTCCATTTGCTGCAGCACCGGGTCGGGCTGGCGGGTAGCAAAGGTATCGCCGGGCAGCAGCAGTACAGGAATCTGATTCGCCGTCGCTGTCGCGGCAGCCGTCAGCATATTGGCCGAGCCCGGGCCGACGGAGGCCGTACAGGCCATAATCCGCCGCCGCCGGCTCTGTTTGGCAAAAGCAGTCGCCGCATGCACCATCCCCTGCTCATTGCGGCCCTGAAAAACCTTTAATCCGCCCGGGGCCTCCTGCAGCGCCTGTCCCAGACCAAGCACATTGCCGTGGCCGAACACAGTAAACACACCCTCAACGAAGCGCTCCGGCCCGTTGCCGAAATCGACATACTGCTCATTCAGAAACTTCACCAGCGCCTGCGCCGTTGTTAATCTGATCCGTTCCACTTGAGTTCCACCCTTCCTCTATCGTTACTGCCAGCGGGCAGTGACAACCTTTTTGCGCGTATAGAATTCAACTCCGTCAGTGCCGTTCGCATGCAGATCGCCGTAGAAGGAATCCTTCCAGCCGGAGAACGGGAAGAAGGCCATCGGAGCGGGTACGCCTACATTGACACCCAGCATGCCGGACTCGATATTTTCACGGAAGTAGCGGACTTTCCCGCCGTCATTTGTAAAGATACAAGCCCCGTTCGCAAAACGCGACGCATTGGCCAGCTCCACCGCATCCTCCACACCCTTGACCCGGACAACTGAGAGGACAGGCGCGAAGATTTCTTCCTGCCAGATTTTCATCTCTTTAGTCACTCCGTCAAATACCGTAGGTCCGACAAAATAGCCCTCACCCGCAGCCGCAGCATCCTCCCGTCCGTCCCTGAGCAGCGTCGCTCCTTCCGCTACACCTTGCTCAATGTAAGAAAGAGTCTTGTCCTTATGGCTCTGGCGGATCACAGGCCCCAGGAATGTATCCTCCTCCAGTCCGTTGCCAATCGTCATTTTCCCGCACTCGCGCAGCAGAATCGAGATCAGCTCGTCAGCCACATCCTCTTGTACAGTGACTACAGAACAGGCCATGCAGCGCTCTCCGGCAGAGCCGAAGGCAGCGTTGATAATCTGTGTAGCTGAAGCCTCAAGATCGGCGTCTGCCAGTACGATGGAGTGGTTTTTGGCCCCGGCCAGCGCCTGAACCCGTTTCAGATGCTCTGTTCCTTTTTTATAGACATATTCCGCCACCGGCTGTGATCCGACAAAAGAAATCGCCTTAACGCCAGGGTGCTCCAGCAGCCCGTTAACGACATCATGCGCACCGTTGACCACATTAAGCACACCCTTAGGCAGCCCGGCCTGTTCCAGCAGCTCCGCCAGACGTGCCGCCAGCAGCGGTGTACGCTCGGACGGCTTCAACACAAAGGTATTGCCGCAGGCAATCGCGAGCGGGAACATCCAGCAGGGCACCATCATCGGAAAATTAAACGGAGTGATCCCGCCGATAACACCGATTGGATAGCGGTACATTCCTGATTCAATTCCGGTTGCAATATCCGGAAGCTGCCGGCCCATCATCAGCGTAGGCGCACCAGCCGCGAATTCGACACACTCAATACCGCGCTGTACCTCGCCGTAAGCTTCTTTATAGCTTTTTCCGTTCTCCAGCGTAATGGTTCTCGCCAGGTCCTCCCAGTGATCAACCAGCAGCTGTTGATATTTAAAAAGAATCCGCGCCCGGCGCGGCACCGGTGTCTTCGACCAGCCGGCAAAAGCCTCCTGAGCCGCAGCCACCGCCCGGTCCACATCCTCTCTGCCGGACAGCGGAACTCTGGCCAGCTC
The DNA here is from genome assembly GCF_000758625.1 of Paenibacillus sp. FSL R7-0273. Taxonomy (NCBI): domain Bacteria; kingdom Bacillati; phylum Bacillota; class Bacilli; order Caryophanales; family Paenibacillaceae; genus Paenibacillus; species Paenibacillus sp. FSL R7-0273. Next base: position 238,751 of record NZ_CP009283.1, on the reverse strand, counting down.
TTCGCCTGAAGCCGGATTAAACACCGGCTCACTCTGCTCACTCTTCGCTTCGACCCATTCGCCGCCAATATAGTTTTTCAGCACTTCTACGTTTTGCTGTGCCATCTTTTGTCCACTCCTTCATCTCTGGTGATGTATATGAATTTGTCTTTACCGGGTGCCTGCAGCAACCTCTTTATTCGAAGCCAGGAAGGCTTCCAGCTCCTCCAGGGTCGGCATCGCATCCGAGCAGCTGTGGCGCGAGATGACAATCGAAGCGGAGGCACTGCCCCGCCGCATAGCTTCACCGACACTGTGCCCCTGCATCAAACTGTGAATGAAAGCAGAAGCGTAGGAATCGCCTGCACCGAAGGTCTTCAGCACTTTGGCCGGGAAAATACCGCTGCGGTGATTCCGCCCGTCTGCCGTGTAAGCAATTGAGCCGCTTCCGCCATGCTTGATGACAACCAGCTTCGCCTGCTTCGAGAACCAACGGGCTGCCGTTGCTTCGTCGTCTTCATCCGTCACATTGTACAGATTCTCCATCATGTTGAATTCCTCGCGGGTGCCGATGATACAGTCGCATTTCTCCGCAGCCAGATTATAGTAGACAGCCGTCTCAGCGGCAGATTTCCAGGTATACGGACGGTAATCCAGATCGAAAAAGACAGTGACATTATGCCTGCGGGCAAATTCCAGCGCCAGAAACACCGCTTCACGCGAAGGGCTTTGCGCCAGTGCAGTCCCGGAAATCAGCAGCGCCTTAGACTGCCGGATATAATCCTCGGATATCTCCTCTGTATTCAGCAGCAGATCCGCCACGTTATCGCGGTACATCAGAATGCTGCATTCCTGCGGGCTTTTGATTTCGGTAAAAGCAAGCCCCGTCACCGCACCGGTACGGTCAACGCATACCTGACTGTCATCGATGCCGTCCTTTTGCAGATAGGACCGGATAAACCGCCCCATCTGGTCATCAGCCAGCTTGCCGATGAAGCCGGTGCGCATGCCCAGCCGCGCTGTGCCGATTATGATGTTGGCCGGGGAGCCGCCTACATATTTGGTGAACGTCATGGTCTCTTCCATAGGTCTTCCGGTTTCGTTGGCATTCAGGTCTATACAGAGCCGGCCGACGGCAATCAAATCTAGCGGACGGGCGGGATCAAACTGCAGATCGTTCATAGTGACGCCTCCTTGATCAAGCTTCCGGGAAAAATTTCGTGAATATAAACGGGTGTAGTGCAGGCGGGACAACGTTAATACATTCGGGAAAACCTGGGTTTTCTTTAAAAACACCAGTTTGCAGGGAGGAAAAGGGTAAGCGCTTAACCTAATTTTATAAATAGTATAGGCCAGAATATCCGGTTTGGCAATCTTAATTTTGAAAGCGATATCAAATATCTCGGATTAAACGGGTATTATGCTCCTGAAAAACTAGGCGGCTCTGGTGAGAAGCAGGCAAGAAAACTTATGCACAGGGTTATGCACATATTATCCACAGATATGTGGATTACCGTTTTTCAGCTGCCAAAAAAAGACCTGTCCGCTGCAATGCAGGGCACAGGTCTTTGGGAAACACGCAGGATATGTCCGGCTGATGCACCGTTCCGTCTCAGCCGGGTACAGGCCCGGTCGAATGACGGATCACCAGCTCAGGCATCAGCATGATTTTGCGTCTGGGTGCGGCGGGGTTGTCGATCGATTCATTCAGCAGAATTATCGCCTGCTCTGTCATCTCACGCAGCGGCTGGGCGATGCTGGTCAGCGCAGGGTGGCAGATTTCCGCCAGCACGGTATTGTCAAAGCCCACAACGGATAAGTCGCGGGGGATGGACAGGCCGGCGCTGCGCGCCTCCTTCAGAACACCGATGGCGAGCAGATCGTTACAGGCGAACACTGCCGTCGGGCGCAAGTCTTCTGCCTGGCCGAGCATGGCGGCAGCCGCTTTGCGGCCGTTCTCCAGCGTGGCCGATGTGTGCGTAAGGTTAGCCGGATTGTCAAAAGGCAGACCGGCAGCCTTCAGCGCATCAAGAAAGCCCTCCACCCGCAGCCTGCTGCCCGGCAGATTATCAGAGATAACCCCCAGTCTGCGGTGGCCCAGGGACAGCAGATACTCCGTCGCCTGATAGCCGCCCTTGTAATCATCCACAGTGACGCTGCTGCTCTCCAGACTGCGGATTTCCGCCGAGAACAGCACCAGAGGCACCCGGTCAGCCAAAAGCCGGCGGATCATATCCGGCTGTCCTGTATGCGAGGCAATGATCAGGCCGTCCACTCTTTTGCGCAGGAGAAGCGAGATGTATCTGGCCGCCTTCTCATCGTCGCGGTCCGTGCTGCAGACGATCAGGTCACTCCCCTGCTGCTGGGCATAATCCTCAATTCCGCGTGCCGTCTCGGCAAAAAAAGGATTGGCAATATCCGGGATCATCAGCCCGATCGTCCCTGTACGGCGGCTTGTCAGCGCGGAGGCCACCAGACTCGGCTGGTAATTAAGCTCCTCCATCACCCGGCCTACCTTCTCCCTCGTCTTATCGCTGATCCTGCCATTATTATTAAGCACCTTGGACACCGTAGCGATGGAAACGCCGGCTTCCCGTGCCACATCATAAATTGTAGGTTTCATTTGTTAAGCCCGCCTTTACGTTCTTGCCGTGATATACCTCGATTATAGGGAACTCCTCCGGCAGTGTCTATCAGCAGGTCTAAGCGCTTTCCCCTTTAGCTGCTCCGGCAGCAGCGGCACGGCTTTCCGCCTGCTCCCCATTTAACGGTACTTTTACCGTTGTTTTCGGGGATTCCCCGCGCATAGTTCAATTAACGGTACTTTTACCGTTGTTTCCAGAAATTTTCCCACGCATCGCCTATTTAACGGTACTTTTACCGTTGATTCCAGACTTTTCTCCGCACACCGCTCATTTAACGGTACTTTTACCGTTGATTCCAGACTTTTCTCCGCACACCGCTCATTTAATGGTACTTTCACCGTTGATTCCAGACTTTTCTCCGCACACCGCTCATTTAACGGTACTTTTACCGTTAATTAACCCCTGCCGCCTCCTCCTGAAGTCGCCCTTGATGCCACAGCCATGCTGCCCGCCGCGTCATTCGCAGCAGTCTACACCAGATGCAAAAAGGAGCCCCGCCTTGCGGAAGCTCCAATAATCACCTTTTATGCCGGAAGGCTCATTCCTCTTGAGCGCCGCGATTGTCCCCGCCCGGTCTGAACAGCCACTCATGCTCGGGATCGTTATGGAATACCCAGGTACGGACCGGACCGGCCATCACATTAAGATAATAGGAATCGTAGCCCGGCGGCGCCGACACCGGATGGTAGCCCTCCGGAACCAGCACAATGCTGCGGTCGGGCACGGCCATAGTCTCATCGAGACTGCGGTCATCGTTGTATACCCGCTGTACGACGAAGCCGTGACCCGGATTGACGCGGTGGTAATAGGTCTCCTCCAGATAGGACTCTTCCGGCAGATGATCCCGGTCATGCTTATGCGGCGGATAGCTGGACCAGTTGCCGCCGTCCGTGCGCACCTCAACGACCAGCAGGCTTTCGGCCTCACTGCTCTCCGGCAGAATATTAACCACGCGGCGTGACATGCTGCCGTAACCGCGGGCCTCAGCCGCCGTTTCCGACGGCGCGATCAGCCGGGCCGGATATTTACCTGTGCCGGGGGCAAGACAGACACCGAGCTCCAGCTCCGTTAAGGCTGTAACCTCATACCGCCCGCCTGCCGGAACATAGACCGCATAGGGCGGTATATTTTCAAAAACAGACATGCGCTCTCCGATTCCAGAGAACTCCTGCAAGTCTGCTTTGACATCAGCCTTACCCGACAGCAGCACCAGACAGACCTCATTGTCTTCTGTATCGCGGATAAGCGTATCACCGGCCTTCAGCTGATAGACCTCAAAACCTACGTATTTCCAGCCGGCACTCTCCTTGCTGACTGCTGCAACAAGCCCATCCTTGCCGGGTGTACCGGCTCTGACTAAATAGTCCGACATCCTTACAGCTCCCTCCGTGTTCAAGATAGCCTCTACTGCTAGGCCTCTATCTCCTCCGAGCGTTCCTCTGCCGCAAAAGCGGACAGCTTGACCGGAAGCCCGGTCCGGTGCGATTCCAGGGCAGCCTCAGCGATAAGCTGGGCCTGCTGACCGTCATAGCCGCTGCAGACAGCCGGCTCCTGCAGAATAATTGACTGGGCAAATGCAGCTACTTCATCAGTAAACGCCCGGTTGTAACGCTCCAGGAAAAAATGCAGCGGCTGATCACGGGTAACAGCAGAAGCAGTGGACACCTCTACGGTAGTCGGGCGGCAGTTATCAGCTACAGCTGCTCCCTGTGAGCCGAATACCTCAACCCGCTGGTCATAACCATAGACAGCCTGCCGGCTGTTATCAATAATGCAGATTGCACCGCTGGTAAAAGTCAGCGTAATCACAGCTGTATCCACATCACCGCAGCGGCCGAACATCGGGTCGATCAGATTGGCGCCACGGGTATATACTTCGGCCACTTCCTCGCCCATCAGATAGCGGGCCATATCGAAATCATGAATCGTCATATCCATAAACATTCCGCCGGAGGAGCGCACATAGGCCTCACCGGGCGGCTGCGGATCACGTGAAGTAATCTTAACAATATGCGTTCTGCCCAGCTCGCCTGCCTGGACGAGCTGCTTGAGCTTGCGGAAGTTCGGGTCCATCCGTCGGTTGAAGCCTACCTGAAGCAGCACGCCTGCCTCTTTGGCAGTCTGCAGCGCCCGGCTCGTCTCGGCCGAGGACATGCTGACCGGCTTTTCGCAGAAAATATGCTTTCCGGCACGTGCAGCCCGTTCAATCCATGAAGCGTGGGTATCGGTCGGTGTACAGATAAACACCGCATCAATCTCGGGATCATTCAGAATGTCATCCCCATCCGTAAAAACATTACCGAGACCACGGCTGTCAGCCCACGCAAGCAGTTCCTCGCTCAAGTAAGCCTCCGAGATCGATTTCAGCTTATATGACGGCATCACACGCAGATTATCAGCATGCAGACGCCCGATTCTTCCGGCGCCAATAATACCCGCTGTAACTTGATTTCCCATGTACGCTTATCCTCCCTCAAGGTAAGCGCTTAACCTTTCCGAGATCAGTATACTTCAAGCCGCAGCAGGCTACAAGTACTTTTTAGATTTGTTTCTTAGCCCGCCTTTTTCATCTGCCTCACGGAGCAAAAGGCCTCAGCAATAATGCAAAGCCTCGCCCAGCGCGACCAGCGTCATCGCCTGCCCGTAGGCCATTGGAGCGATAATGATTCCTTTGTAGTCTTCCTTAGCCTTGCCGATCGGCGTGCCGCCGGATACGCCAAGCACAGTCCCCTCTTCATCGATCCGGTCCAGCACCGCCTGAATTGTCTTGAGCGCCAGTGCAGCATATTCCTCCGGCAGCAGCCCCCGGCGCACGCCGTGCAGAACACCGGCCGCTATAGCCGCTGAGCCGGACGTTTCCGTATAGCTGTCCGGATCGTCCAGCAGCGTATGCCACAGTCCGTCTGCGCCCTGGCAGGCCAGCAGTGCCTCGGCCTGGGCCTGCAGAACCTGCTGCAGATACGTGAAGACGCCCTCGTCCAGATAGGGGCGCATCAGCTCCAAATATTCCGGCAGGCCGAGGCTGAACCAGCCGTTGCCGCGGCACCAGAAGGCCTCGCTGAAATTATGCCGGCCGGTGAAATGCCAGCCGTGATAGAAGAGCCCGGTTTTTTTGTCATACAAATATTTAATATGTAGCAGCAGCTGATGCAGTGACGTCTGCCGCCACTCCGGCTTGTCGTACTTTACACCCATCTTGGCCGTGAACAGAATAGCCATAAACAGCGTATCAATCCAGATTTCATTCTCATTAAGAGTCACTTCACTCTTGTCCGCACCTGTCGTCACATGCTGATAGCCCTGCTCGTTGGTGCGCGGCAGCCCGTTCATCAGCCACTCTACCCATTCCAGGCTCAGCTCCTCCGCCTCCGCAAGCTCCATCAGCGACAGCAGCGGCGCGGTTGTGTTGATGTTGCAGCTGGGCAGCCCTTTTTCCAGCTGACGGCTCATCCAAGGCTTAGCATAGGCAGAGTAACGCCCGTCTGCAAAATGCCGGTCCAGCTTCTGCAGCCCGTACAGCCCGACTCCCTGCGGCCAGTCCCATTCCTCCATCCCGAAATCACGGGCGAAATACCCCCGCCGCCCGGCATCCTCCCCCAGATTCTGCAGCTCAGCCTCATTATCCGGACGGTCCAGCTTCAGCAGCTTATCCGATACCTTGTTCAGCTTGCTGATGATTTCCGCTTTATCCGGCTTTTGTCCATATCCTTGTACAGTCATGTTCCAATCTCCTCTCAGCTATGTTACCTGCCCATTCTAATTCTGAACGTTCTAATTTCATAAGGTCTGATCTGAAAAGCAAGCTCCCGCTCCTGCCACTCACCCTCCGGCTCCTCCATCAGGCTGCATTCCTGCCAGGCGGCTATGGAATATCCGCTTTCAACACGCACCTCACTGCGGGCACCCCCATACTCATGCAGACGCAGCACTACGCCATCCCCGTCCTCTGCGCGCTTAACGGCATCAACCAGGACATGCCCGCCTGTAATGGAGAACAGTGAATCCAAGTCCAGCCGGCCTGGAATGGTACGCAGCGGATTGTTCAGCTCCCAGGCCTCCTGTACCACCCGGCCCCTGATGAAATCCCCCTCATGCGGATACAGCGCATACGTAAAAGCATGATGCCCCTGATCCTGCTCCGGATTAGGATGCACCGCCGATTTCAGCAGCGTCAGCCGCAGCACGCTGTCCTTGATGTCATAGCCGTATTTGCAGTCATTGAGCAGCGCAACGCCGAAACCCTGCTCGCTGACATCAGCCCACTGGTGGCCTACGCTCTCGAACCGGGCATAATCCCAGCTCGTATTCCAGTGAGTCGGCCGTCTGACATTACCGAACTGGATATCGTAGGTTGCTTCAAGCGCATGGACATCGACCGGAAAAGCCGCCTTAAGCAGCTGGTTATGCCCCTGCCAGTCCATCTCCGTCCGGAAATCAATCCGTGCGGTATCCCGGTAAAAAATAATGTCCTGCGTAATAACCGAGCGGTTATACGTCCACGCCATGTGCAGCACCGTCCGCAGCGGACCATTCTCTGTTACTTTGCACTCTGTAAGCTGCGAGACTTCCGTCATTTTCTCCTGATAAAAGATATCGATATCCCAGGCCTCAAAATCCAGCGGCTTGTCTTCAAACACCTGAAGCACATTGCCGCGCTGTCCCGGCTCCAGCAGCTCCCGGCCGCTGCGGCGGTCGCGCAGCGAGGTAAAATGCCCCTGCCCGTTCCAGGCCGCTTCAATCAGCGGTGTAGTCAGCCGGCCATCGCTGACCTCTGCCAGCGGGCAGGCCTCTTCTGCGCTGCCGGCACCCGCCGGCTCCGTCCCGCACTGCAGCACCGCCGTACCAAATGCCGGTACGGCGGGCACATATACCAGCCAGCCGCCGTCTGCGGTCCGCTGCTGCTCCAGCAGCTGTCCGGCGGCATCCAGAATGACGCCTGTATCTGCGGCGTCACCCGGCAGCTCCAGCAGCTGCGCTCCTTCCCAGGACGAGCTGCTCAGCAGCGTGAAGTAACTGCCTCCGCTATCAGCCACGCTGTCCTCTTCCGCTGCACCCGCTCCGCTCAGCAATGCCAGCGCACGGGCCTCACCCTCCGCATATTCCAGATCGCTGTCCTGGTAAACCTCCTTGATCGAGGAACCCGGGATAATGTCATGGAACTGGTTGCGCAGCAGAATCTCCCAGATGCCGTCCAGCTCGGCAGCGGGATAAGCCGCCGCCAGATCGCCGCGGCTCACGCCGGCCAGCGTATGCAGCCATTCCGCATCACGCAGGAGCAGCTCCAGGCGGCGGTTGTATTTTTTATTGCTGGCCTGGGAGGTGTAGGTTCCCCGGTGGCATTCAAGATACAGCTCGCCGTTCCAGGTATGCACATAGGCATCTGTATTCTCAATCCGCTCATGCAGCCCGTCAAAATATTCACCTGCGCTGCCAGGCTTAAGCTTAGGAATACCCGGAAGCTTATCGAAGCGCCGGCGGAGCTCCAGCATATCCCGCGTCGGCCCGCCGCCCCCGTCACCCCAGCCGTACGCAAACAGCAGATGGTCGTTGATCTCCTTATCCTGATACGAGTTCCAGATGCCGCGCAGCAGCCCTGCTGTCATCCGGCCGTTGTAGGTGTAGGCAGCGCCGTCTTTTTCCGAGGTCGTGATAAAATGAGTCAATATTTCAGACCCGTCCATCCCGCGCCACCAGAACGTATCATGCGGCATCCGGTTGGACTGGTTCCAGCTGATTTTGGTTGTCATAAAGGTATCTATGCCTGACTTGCGCAGAATCTGCGGCAGCGCCCAGCTGTAACCGAACACGTCCGGCAGCCACAGATATTTGCTCTCGATGCCGAACCGCTCCCGGAAGTAACGTTTGCCGGCCAGAATCTGACGGACTAACGATTCGCCGGATGGAATATTGCAGTCCGACTCCAGCCACATGGCCCCCTCCGGCTCCCAGCGCCCCTCCTTGATCCGCTCCCTGATCTGCCCGAACAGCTCGGGGTAATCCTGCTCCAGATACGCATACAGCTGCGGCTGTGACTGCATGAACTGGTATTCCGGATATTCCTGCATCAGCCGCAGGACGGTCGAGAAGGAACGGGCCGCTTTTTCCCGGGTATGCTTCAGCTGCCACAGCCAGGCGACATCGATATGCGTATGTCCAAGCATCGTAAGCGTCACATCAAAGGTCTTCGGCATCGCCTCCACCGCTTCGTTCAGGCTCGCGCCTGCCCGGTACATGGAGCTGATATGCCCCTCAGAGCCGGGCTCCGTCCAGTCAATCCCGCGGAACGCGGCATCCAGCGCCTGCTTCAGCCACTGCTTCTCAGGCTGGTCCCGGTTCAAATAACGGAACGTATCAATCGCCGCCTGGGACATATAGAACAGATCATCAATCCGTTCATCCAGATAGCCTATCATCGCCTCGCTGATCCTGTGCTCCTGTATCCTCGGTGCTCCCCCGCCCTCAAGGCCGGACCACAGCCGGAACACAAGCTCCACCGCCCTGCCGCCTAATTCATCGCCAAAAATAACCTCCTGGTGGTTCGTATCCACACCCTGATACGGTGAACCGTTTACAAACAGCAGCGATTCAAACCCGGAGTTATTGAAGCCCCCGGATTTACCGAAATCAAATCTGCCGGCCAGCTTGAAGCCTGCTTTTTTCTCAGGCAGCACCGCTGTTGCCCGCAGCCAGACATAACGGTCCCGCCCGCTCCACTGCTCATTCAGCCGGATAATCCCGTCAAAGACAACACTTTCCGGACACACACCGTTCTTCCCGTCCTCGTCCTCTGCCAGCTCCAGCTCCGCAAGCTCGGTTACCTTGATATATCTGTGCTTTCCAACCTCCGCCTGACGGCGGATCAGCTTTTCCTCTGTCAAAAACAAATGTATCACCCCTTGTATCCGATTGTATCCGCTTCCATACGGCCAATATAGCAAATCCCGCTGCTCAAAAACTACGCTTTATTTGCGGGAATGGGGAGATTTTATTGCATATTTTGCTTTTTGAAACCTATAATAGAGAAAATCACGGAATAAGGCGGCGAGCGTCTATGCTTGAAAACGGCTTGTTATATGAGCAGGGATTCAGCGTTAACATTAACACTCCCGGTGACCCGCTTTTTTACTATTTTGACTATGATGAGCGGTCCCACAATATCAATATGGAGTTTCAGCATGACCATGATTTTTATGAGATTCATATTCTGATGGATTCCCGGGCTACTCATGTTATCGACGGTAAAATTCATGCCCTCCGGCAGTATGACATTGTTCTGCTCCGCCCCTATCTGCTGCATATGACCCAGTATCCGGTAGGGCCGCCGCATAAGCGGCTGATTATTAATTTTGCCATGCCCGCCAATATATCCGGTTTAGAGAACGCTTACAAAAGCATGCTGCTTCCCTTCGCTGAAGAGATTCCGATCTACCGTCTGACGGGTGAGCCGCGGAGTGCCGTTTTTGATCCGCTCAATGCCATTTTCACCCTGTCACACAGCAGCTCTCCGCTCAATCCGGTACTGGTTCACACGCTGTTTCAGCAGTTTCTGTGCACCCTGTCCCAGCAGCAGGATAAGAACAGCTATGTGCTGGAGGAAGCCGGCAGTGCCAACGCGCAAAAAATCTATTCCATCACCGCCTACATTCACAGCAATTACAGCAGCGAGCTGTCTTTGGATTCAATCTCCAGGGCGTTTTTCATCAGCCCGTATTACCTGTCGCATCAGTTCCGGATCGTCACCGGCTCCACCCTGACCGAGTATATTCAGACCACCCGGGTCCGTAAAGCCCAGCATCTGCTGGTCCATACCCGCCACAAAATCTCCGGCATTGCCGAGCAATGCGGCTTCACCAGCTTCTCGCAGTTTAACCGGATTTTTAATAAGCTGAGCGGCATGTCACCCTCCGCGTTCCGCAAGCAGCAGGCCGTTCCGGGGAATGCCCCGGCCCTGCTATCTTACTAAGCGGAGAGCGCGGCGGTTTGGTTTTGGCGAGGGGGGCGGGCTGACGGGCACGGAAGCATGAGCGCGGCGGGCCTGACTGATGCGGAGGAATTCGGGGCTGACTGGCATGGAGGCCGGGGGCGGGTGATTATTCACCACGAAGCCTGTCCATTCCTGCTCTGTCTGAGCTAAACGGACTCAGATGACGTTATTTTGGCTAAACCTGCTTTTTGGGCATGCTAACGGACTCCAGTGCTCTTATATGCCGGTTCTGGCCTCAGCAGCCGCCAATCAGGAGCATATAAAGGCGCTACAGTCCGTTAGCCGAACGAAATGTGCTTTTGAGGGGACATAAGGATTCTGGTGTTTAGCTTGGAGTGATGTACCGGCGCTAGCACGATCTCGGCATCAGCACTCAGCCAGCTTCTTGCACTCAACTGCCCACCACTAGCACTCAGCACTCCTACCTAGCACCAGCACTTAACCAGCTACTTTACTCGGCTACTCATCATTACTACTCGGTACCGCACTCGCATTTTGCGCTTCGCCCAGCATCAGCACTCAACCAGTTACTTCACTCGGCCACTCGCCAATATCACTCTGCACTTAGCGTTAGTTCAACACCCATTACTCGTATTCAACACTCGGCATTTGCACAATATTCGGTACTTGCAGTCCGCTCTGTACCAGTACTCAGCCATCCGGTACTCGCACCCGGCACTTGCACTCCCCCGCCGCCGTGCGGCTCGTTAAAATGAAAAAAGCTTCCGGACTGCCCAAGGGCAATTCGGAAGCTTCTTTGCTGTTATGCGGTCGAGAGGACTCGAACCTCCACGGTATTGCTACCACACGGACCTGAACCGTGCGCGTCTGCCAATTCCGCCACGACCGCAAATTGTTTATCGCGGCACAAGAATGAATATATCATGAATTTGAGAATCGCGCAAGCTATTTTTTATATTTCAAAAAAAATCTCCAATGCTTCTTGCTTCATCCTGCTATATATTGGGATTGAGGTGATTGATATGGATATTAATACTCATGTGCCTGTAGATAGACCCCATGTAACAGTAAACAGCCTTAATCTGCTCCCTGAGATGCTGAAGGAGCTAAAGGAGCGGCTTCCCGGGTTTGCCGCCCTGGAGGGAGTCTGCGGCATAACGCTGAACGGTGGATGCTCACGCGGATATGCCGATGAATTTTCGGAGATTGACCTGGTCTTTTATCTGGAGGCCGGACAATATACGCTGTGGTCCGGCGGGCAGTCTCCACTGCCGCTTGGTATAACCAGAATAGGCTGGTATCTCTATGACATCAAAGCCGTGAGCTTGGAGGAAGAGCTGCGGAAAACCTGGGACAGTACAGCCTTATGGGATTTGTCCTATGCCCGGACCCTGTATGACCCCGAAGGGCAAATCGCAGGGCTGGTCCGAACGAAGCTGGCCGAGCGGCCGGGGCGGCTGCAGGCTGAAGGGCTGATGTTCAGCTGCTGGTGGCATTACCGGCTGGCTGGCGACATCTGGCTTCACCGGGGAGATCCAGTTCAGGGCCACGCCATGCTGAATACAGCGGCAGTACAATTAATCGAAGCATTGTTCATTGCCAACCGTGAGTACGTGCCGCATTCAAAATGGCTGATCCATCTAAGCCGCACGCTGCCATGGACACCTGCCGGATGGGAGGAGGGCCTGCTGAAGATCATGGGTACCGGGGACTTTTCTTTAGAAAGTCTAAGTAGCCGGCAGGCCGCCATCTCCCGTTATTGGAATGAAATTGATGCTTATCTTATCAGCCGGGAATGCCCGGAATATCCGCTCAATATCATGCACAAAACCTTTTACGACCTACTGAATCTCCTGCTGGCCCAGGACACCCTAACTGTAGCGGACTGGACAGCCAGAGCAGACTTATCGATGCTGTCGGCAGAGCCCTTTATCCGCTTTACCTCAGTTACCGGAGACCAGATTAATATCGATAAAAGGAAGTTTCTGTCCATTGCCCCCGGTGATCTGTATTCCTGGCATGCTTCTATCCTGAGTCAGCTTCATACTGAGCTGGGTGAGGGCTAAATCAGTTCAACCGGCAGTTGTTTTTCCAGCGTGCCTCCCCTACTCCAATCGCTGTTTATTGAACCGGATGGAATTATAATGAAATTACGACGTCGAATTTTTTATCCGGGAGACAAGACCATGATCAATATCGAAAAAACAGGCAAGCGGATCGCCATGCTCCGCAGAGAAAAGCAGCTATCCCAGGAGCAGCTGGCTGAGCGGCTGCAGGTCAGCGCCCAGGCTGTATCCAAGTGGGAGACCGGCCGGTCACTACCCGAGACAGCTACCCTGCCGCTGCTCTCCGCTGTTTTGGGCCAATCTATCGACAGCCTTCTGCTGCCGCAGGAGCTTGCGTTACTGTCAGCAGTCTACACAGACGGTAACGGGCAGCAGGACGTTACTTCTCTGGTAAGCCGGTTCCTTAGCCGTGATCAGCTCGTTCTGACTGTCAGCGATCAGCTTTTTGACGGATTACTGCAGAGCGACCGTGCCAAGCTGCTGATCATTAAATACGAAACACCCTCAGGTGTATATTCAACCTATGCGTTAACAGGACAGCAGCTGGCATTAGATGTGCATACCAAAGGCTATTCCCTTGGTGTGCCTGGGCTTACGCTTGTGCATGCCGCTTACGGCAATGAGCTTGCCGGCCGGGATATGCTGAAGAAGATGCAGCACTATGCTTATTTTGGATGGCAGCAGTTTACGGTGGATCAGCAGCTTTTTCCGGGCACAATGGGGCATGAGGGAAAGGAATACCTGCTGCTTGTCTATTGGAACGCGAAGGGGATCCAGGCGGTAAGCTGCGCGGAGGGAGAGCAGATGCATTACAACGCCGAGCGGACCCGGATGTTTGTGACGGCCTTATCCCGGCAGCGATACATCATAGATAACGTGCAGCAGCTCGGTTTTGGCAAAGGTATGGACTGTTCGTGGGCCGGGGCGCTTTATACCGCTTTAACAGCAATGGGCACAGCCACCAGCTATGAAGAGGTTATGGGCGTCTCGGGAGCTTGCTGGAGGGCTGCTTTTACTCCGGTATGGGATTACAGCGCAGCTGACGCCCTAACTGCCTATGACTATGCTTCACCGGCTTTCAGTGCTTACGGGCTTAAGGCCCGCTGGGCGGACCGGCTTAGCGCAGAAGAACGCAGGCTGGAAACGTCTGCTGTCATGGAAAGCCTCCATAATCACCACCTGCCGGTTGCCATAAATCTGAGGGTCGCTCCCGAGTGGGGCGTTATTACAGGCTATCTCGATAACGGGAATACGCTGCTGTGCCGCAGCTATTTCGACGATGAGACCTTTACGGAGCTGAAGGATGACCCGGAATTCGGGGAAACGATGAAAAATAGTAACGGGTACCTGTATGTGGACCATTGGCCGTATAGACTTCTTTTTCTGGAAAAGCCGGATGGTAACCCGCCGCCGTCTGAACTGGATAATCTCCTTGCCTCTCTGCGCATGAAGCTGGATTCGATGCAGGCCGGAGAGCAGCAGGGCTATCTGCTGGGCTACCGTGCCCTGGATGCCTGGCAAGAGGCGCTGCTGGACGATGTCTGGTACACGGCTGCAGAAGAAGAGACGTTCACACGTCGTTATAGCGTCAATCACTTCTGCATGATGGCCTTAACAGACGCCCGGAGAAGCGCCGCCGCTTATCTTAGAGCCTCTCTGCCGCTTATACTGAATGCTCAGGCGTATGCGCTACAGGCCGAGATGGCAGCTATCTATGATCAGATATATACGCTGCTTGATCATCACTACAGTAATATGACTCCTCCTGCAGCGCTGCGGACACAGCCCGGACTCAAGCAGCTCTGGGACCGGAAGGAGCGCACGCAGCAGGCAGAGCTTCTGCATAAGACAGCCGGGCTTGAACGGCGGGGAGATGAGCTGGCTGCGATGATTCTGGAGCAGTTGCAGACGGAGTAGGCCTGTTTAGGCGGGGGAGGGGAGGCATTTTTGACCTTCATTTCAGCCGTCCGCCCTCTTTCGGCGAAATCAAAGGCACTTTTGACCTTCATTCCGCCCGCCAGCCCACTTTCGGCGGAATCAGAGGCATTTTTGACCTTCATTTCAGCCGTCCGCCCACTTTTGGCGGAATCAGAGGCACTTTTGCCCTTCATTTCGCCCGCCAGCCCACTTTCGGCGGAATCAGAGGCATTTTTGACCTTCCTTTCAGCCGCCTGCCCACTTTCGGCGGAATCAGAGGCACTTTTGCCCTTCATTTCGTCCGCCAGTCCACTTTCGGCGGAATCAGAGGCATTTTTGCCCTTCCTTTCAGCCGTCCGCCCACTTTCGGCGGAATCAGGGGCACTTTTGCCCTTCATTTCGTCCGCCAGCCTGCCTCAGGCGGATCAAAGCTCTTCCTCCCCCGCACCAATAGCAAAAGCCGCCCCGAAGGGCGGCTTCAATCTATTCAACCCATTTTACTCCAGCCCAAGCTTCCTCACCGGCCGCAGCACGGCATAGCCGTAGCCCTCCGGAAAGTGACGCTGGTAATCCTGCTTCTCTTCCTCATCCCAGACGTAGCCCATCTGCTTCGGATCATAGTTCCAGGCCACCTCCTCGACCGTACGCATGACTGCACCGTTATCCTGCAGGTAATCAAACGACGGGTGGAAAAAGACCAGATACTCCGAAGCCGGAATCTCCCGGCACTCCATACCGCCCGGGATCTCGCCGGCATAGTCAGCCGGTACCGGGATTCCGTACAGATAGCCTTTTTGCCCGTCTTCGTAGAACCAGCCGGCGGTCTGGCCAAGCTGGCCTTCCAGGGTATGATGGGACATGCTCTCCAGTGTGCCCGACACCTCGTCGCAATCATGCCCGTTCTTCCAGAAGCTCCCGTAATTGTTCGAGCCCAGATCCCGGATGCCGATAAACTTATGGGCCGGTATGAACTCAAGCTTAATCTCCGCCGGCTGCAGATGCACCTCTCTCATCTTTTCGCGCTCCTTCATCAGATAATGATAAGGAGAGAAGACCTCGGCACGAATAGCGAGCGGAATGGGGCAGCGGGCCGTACGGTACGCTCCCGGCGTCAGCTTAAAAGCCTTCATAAATGCCCGCGAGAACGCCTCCTGCGAAGAAAATCCGTATTTTACGGCTATATCCAGTATGCGCTCATCCGTATCGCGGAGCTCCAGGGCGGCACGGCTGATCCGCCGCAGCCGGATATAGTCCCGCACCGTCATTCCGGTCAGGGTGTGAAACTGCCTGGTGCAGTAATACGGCGAATAGCCGAGCTGCTCCGACATCCGCAGCAGCGTAGGCGCGTCCGCAGGATCACTGTCAATCCAGTCAATCATCCGTTGGACCATTTCGTTCCATTCGTACATCGGTGCCTCTCTCCTTTCACTATGAAGCATAGCAAAGGCAGAGCACGCAGATTTGACTTGAGTTGCAGTTAAGCGCTGCACGCCGCCGCCATCAGCTTTGCTGCTGTACATGCCTTTATACGGCTATGCCCCTAGATCCAGCACCAGCACATTCACCGAATGGGCCGGCAGATTCAGCACCAGCGGGCTGTCCGATATCGTAATAAGCTGCTCCCGGGGCACGATCCGCTCGTTATTCTTCTGATTCACATTAGGTACATGAACCAGCGAGGCATCGCCGGTCAGGGTGATCAACCTCGCAGAACCGGATACGTTCAGATTCTGCAGCTGCAGCGCGGTTGCTTTTGCCACAGCATCAGGGTTGACCAGCTTCACATACACATGCTCTGCATCTTTGGTTACCGAGTTGAACACCTCGCTGTTGTAGGCCTCCAGCTTGTAATCCAGCACCCGGCTGGCCGTCTGCCCGTCTGTGTACGAACAGATCAGCCTACTGCCGTCTGCGCCCCCATAGTTCACGGTAATAGTGTAATCTGTGTTGTCCTCAATCTCTTCATAACCTGCCGCCCGCAGATTGCCAGCCGCCGTGCTGGAGGAGTAATCGCCAAGCGTGTAAGCCTCTACACCCTGCTTGAACACCTTAAGACCCGTGGCGTTTCCGCCGTAGCCTACAGCATACTCCAGAACATTTTTGGTCTCCGCAGCAATAGCCGTTAAACCCACACCGACATAGAAGCCATCTTCGCCTTGTATCCGGGAAGCCGTAACCTCCACGGTATAATCAGACCAGCTGTCGTCCAGGAAATACAGCCCGCTGCGGCCGCTGCCCTGTCCCTTCAGCAGCAGGCCTTCGCCGCCCTGCACTACATGCTCCGCCGAACCGGGGATGACCTGCCAGCCGGGATGAAGCTCTTTGGTGAAGTCCTGCTCCAGCAGCACGCTGCCGTCCTTATTCGAGGTTACCCTGACCCCTTTTGCCAGAATATCCGCGCTGCCCGCAGCAAGCTCAATCCCGCCATGCGGAAGAAGTAAAGCCGGTTTGCCCTTGGCATAGGCGGAGAAAGAGGTCGCAAGCACCTTAGTGCCCAGATATCTGGCGTACAGCTGCTGCACATAATAGTTCGGCGTGAACCAGACCGTCTCATCGTCAAACCAGATGCAGTCCGGGGTCCAGCGGTAGGTTCCGTCGGTCAGTACTTTGTTGAACAGCGGGGCGTAGGCGGCCAGCCGGACAACGTCAGCGTTATTTTCGAACCCGGTCATGATTGCAGCTTCAGCTACTGCGCCGGCCAGTGTATTTTTATCCGTGGAAGCATACTCCCCGACAAACACCTTGGAGCTTGCCTTCCAGTCGATGCTGCCGTCAGGCTGATAAGCTCTATAGTAATAGTTATAGCGGTCCGCGTTCTTGAGCAGATATTCATTGGAACGGTAATAATGCTCATCCGCAATGGTATCCATATAGTCCGGCTGATTCCGGTACCAGGTCACCGTTTCTTCAATAACTTTAGGGCCGTCGGCAAAAGCAACCTCCGCCGTTCCGCGCAGATTACCGCTCAGGAATTTCCAGCCCTGCTGGTAGGCATCATCATCCGCCTGGGCGCCGACTGTCGAGATAATATGCAGCTCATAGCCCGGATAGTGCAGCTCCATATAAGCATCTATTGCCGCCTTGAACACCTCAAAGTTAGCAAAAAACTCCGTGCCCCAGTTCTCATTCCCGACGCCCAGATAACGCAGGTCAAATGGTGCCTCGTGCCCCATCGTTCTCCGCATTGCAGCCCATTCATTCTGCTCAAAATCCATGCTCAGCGCAAAGTCGATCAGATCGGTAAAGTTCTTAATGAAATAGTCACGCAGCTCCCCGCCAGCCGGGTGGGCGTAGTCTGAACGGGCCTGACAGAGCACACCGCAAGCCATAACCGGAAGCGGAACCGCATTCAGATCCTCTGCCAGCTGAAAATATTCCATATAGCCGAGGCCCATAGTCATCATGTAGCCCCAGACGTTAAAATTCTCCTTACGCAGCTCCACACTGCCGATGGAGTCCTTCCAGTCATAGACATTATCCCAGATGAAGGAGCCCTCGGAAATACAGCCGCCCGGAAAGCGCAGGAATTTGGGATGCATGTCCGCGAGCGCGTTCACCAAATCTTTTCTCAGACGGTAGTTCGGGTTACCCAGGTAATTGGCGCGGGCGGTCTGCGAGCGATCCTCTTCTCCGGCCCCCCATACCTCACGCGGCATAAGCGAAACCATATCAATGGAAATCTCACCGCTGAATACCAGCTCCAGCTGAGCTAATACAGTAGCTGTTCCTGTCAGCACAATTTCCGGCCGGACTCCATACTTCTGCCAGCTACTTCCGCCTTCCACCGTTACACTGACCTTATCACTGACCGCATTTCCCTCGGCATCCTGCAGCTGCAGCACAATCGTTCCGCCAGCCTCCGACTTGGCCCAGATGGTAAAATCGTATTGGCCGCCCTGCTTAACCGCCATGGCACAATACCCGTTCGAGTCGGCGAAGCCGCGGTTACGGATGGCCGCTCCGTCTGCTACTGTCACATAAGTGGAGTTCACATCCTGATCGGTGAGGCCAAAAAATTCATTCAAGCCGCCCTGGTGCTGCGGTGCCATTTTGTCCGTATCTCCAGACCAGGCGAACAGCGGTTCACGGTTCCTTCCGGTCGAGCAGCCGCATTCGCCGGAGACCTGCGAATAGGTATCAAAGGCAAACGACTCAAACGAACGGTTCTGCACCAGCTCGGCATAGATGCCGCCGTCAGCCGCATTGTTGATATCCTCATAAAATAAACCGTACATCACCTCACTGACATCCAGCACCTCACGGTCACCGTGGATCGTCAGCGTGTAGGGGGGCAGATGCTCAGGCAGCACGGAGAGCTCAAAGCTTTTGCGGACGGATACAGCCCCTTTGCCCAGCACCGCCGTTAGCGTTACCGCCTCTGCCCCGTCCATCTGCCGGATTTCGCCCTGATCGGACAGAACCCCAGGCTTGTCTGAGGTCCAGGCGACCTTGACTTTTCCGCCCATCAGCGCTGCAGGCAAGGAGAGGTCCTGTGTAACAATTGCAGTAGGAAGCGACAAATATTTGTCTGCCGCCAGCTTCACGATTTCCTCATCCGTCAGCGATTCGCACATCACCTCAATGACCTCATCCGCCGACAGACCGGCTGCATAAATCCGCAGATCGGACAATGCTCCGGCAAAATCAGAATCAACCGTGTACTGCGAGCTCCCGATAAAATTGCGGCTGTAATTATCCGGGTCGGCAAAGGTAGCAAACCATTTACGCAGCTGGGCGTAATTGCCGCTTGCCGTCTGGCTGATGGAGCCGTCGGCCGCCGCCTCACCGTTCACATAGACCACCGGACCGGCGCTGCTCAGCGTTCCGCCCTGTGTTCCGGTAATGGATAGGGCAAAATGAATCCACTCCCCGTTCGCAAAGCCTCTCCCCGGATCGGCCGACAGGTCGCCTCCGGCCGTAAGCGTACCGCGTAAGCCCCGGGTCAGGAACAGATACGGTCCGGCTTCGCTTTTGCCAAAATCAAAGATACGCTCCCACACATTCGTCCCCTTGCTGAAATTCACCCAGGCAGACACCGTCAGGCCATTGTTGTCGCTTACATTTGTAAGCAGGCCGGCAGGCAGCTGAATGTAGGAAGTGCCGCTTGGCCCGCCCGCGAACCTGACAGCTGTCCTTCCCGCCACCTCGCCTACCACTGGTGCTGTCGTGCCGAAGGCTGTGCCCTCACGTCCCTGTCCTGAGCTGTCCTTACCGGCATTTGTTGTGTCATCGAACTTATAATGGGCAATAAGCTGATCACGAAAACCCGTCATTGTTGTCTCCCCTTGCGCGTTTATTTAATATAAATATAAATTAATTCATAAAAATAAGTAACATACTGCTATACTACTCTATCCCGCGCCCATTTCTCAACTGTTATTTACTGCTGACGATCATATGCTGCATAGCCGACTCCCTGTAAAAATCCAGGCGCTCATAGAAGCGGACTGCCATGGGGTTATTTTCACTGACCACCAGCTTCATGGTATTAAACTGTCTCTTCCTGTAGGTTTCAGCGAGAAAGCCGATGATCTGCCTGCCGGTTCCCCTGCCTCTTGCTCCGGGAATCACACCTAAGTATTCCAAATGGATTGTAGAGGTAATTCCGTTCCTGCGGACTATCGCATAGCCTGTGAAGCATCCTTCATCCAGAATGGAGTAGAGGTCATATTCACTGTGAGGACTGCGTTCCAGTTCTGCTGCAATGTCCTCTTTTGTCACAATCGCATCTGGAAAGGCGGCAGCATGCAAACCGTTAAGCTGTTCCAGTAATCCGGACTCGGAGCCGGTCATGGCGATATAGGATAAGCTGCTGTTATGTACTGAAGGGAAGGTGACGTTAAGATCAGCGGCGTAATGATAATGCCCGGTCTCTTTGAGCACGCTGAAAGCATCCGAAGCACCCAAGGCATCCAGAAAAGGCCGGTTCTCTCCGCTCACAAAAAAGTGAATATACCGGGTAGCCTGTTCGCTGGCCGCCGTCTGCAAGCCATCCAGCAGCTGCCTGATCCTGCCCGCCTCACCGTCCTTGCTGAACGGTCCCCACACCTCTATATCACACTGCCCGTCCTCCCCGGCTTCATAAATATCCAGCAGCACCGCTGCGCAAAGCTCATCCCCTTCATACAAAAGAACGCTGCTCTCCTTCAGCCCCCCCTCCAGATCATGCACTATATCCGCCAGGGTGCTCCCCGCATATCCGCATTTCTGGATTCCCGTATTGTTCCTGTAAATAAACGCTGCCAGCTGCTCTACATTAACCATTTGTCCATCCTCCTTGGCTCAATCATCCGGAATTTCCTCATCAGGTTATTTCCTCTTTTTATTTTCGGTTGAAATTTAAGGGAAATTCAATGACCCAGTTCACTTACAGAGCAGCTCTGAAAAAAAGATCACAGGCACATATACATCCGCACAAGCCGTATCCATATCCTTGTGTACTATAGAAGTAAACAGGAAGGCGAGGTGATCCTTGATGGGAAATTCGGCAAAGGTCCGCAGGCAGGCCAAGCAGCTGAAGGGCCGCAAGGTCTGCATTACGCTGCATGACGGACGGACGTATGTGGGATGGATAACCGGTTATGAAAAAGAGGCGGTGGTCCTCTCCGTCGCACCGCGCGCCCGCCGTAAGGCGGGAAAAGCCTCCTCACCCCGGGCCCGGGCGGGCCGGGCGGAGGTGTCCGCATTTATGCCGCTGCTCGGGCCGCTGCTGGGCGGTCTGGGCGGGGCAGGCGGCGGAGCTGCAGGACTCGGCGGGCTGATGGGCGGCGGAATGGGCGGACTGCTGGGCGGAGGCTTACGCTTCTTCGGCATGGTCCGCAGGGCGATGCCGGTTATGAAGATGGGCTATGGCATGATTAAGCAGATCCGGCCGTTTATGACCGGGCTGCAGGGCTTAATGAATAAGGAATAGCCGCAGCCAGAAAAAAACGAAAAAGGCCGGCAGCAGCTCTCCTTGAACAGGAGGACCGCAGCCCGGCCTTATTCTATATCACGGCAACCTTAATCACGGCAATCTTACTTCATGTACATATTCACAAGCTCATAGCTTCTGTCCTTCGTAGTGCCTGCCAGCACGGCCACATGTTCCAGCGGCTGCATCGTGCCGCCTTCAAACTTGGCTGCAGCTGCCTCTGCTGTTTCGTCCCGGTAGGTAATCCAGTCCAGCTGTTTCTCCTTGAGATCGGCCATTTCGCTTTCAGAGAGCTGGTTTTTGAGCTCCGCATAAATTTCATTCAGCACCTTATCCCAGCGCTCGTACTCCTCATTTGCAGCCTCCCTCATGGATGCTGTTACCCCGGAATCATATTTCTCCTGCAAATCGCTGAGTCCGGCCTCCACAGCATCCAGCTTATCCAGATATTCCTGTTTGGTGCCTGAAGCTGCCGGAGTCTGCTCAGCCGCCGGGGCTGCGGTTGCTGCGGCTTCTGTCTCCTCAGGCTCCGCTGTTGGCGGAGCCGTTACTGCCGGGGCTGCGGTCTCCTGTACGGCCGGGTCTGATCCGGCCGAATTATCGGTATTCTGCCCTGCGTTATTTCCGCAGCCGGCCAGCGCCAGGCTGCATATTATCGTTGTTAACAGTATTGCTTTTTTCATGTCGCACTCATCTCCCTTGAAGAAGTAATCTGGTTGCAGATCCTAAGCGGCTATATCTTTAAGACGGAACGGGGAGCCGGATAGTTGCTTACTTCTTTATTACCCAAAAATAGTAACAGGCACCCGGCTGTAAGCCGGGTGCCTGTTACTGCGGTGCCGGAAGCGGCGCTTAGGGCCTTATCCTACACCTGTTTAAATTCAATAGCTTCCACCTGCATACCAGGCTTCACATGCTCAAGCGTCAGCTCATACAGACCTGCTTCCAGCTGCGCTTTGACCAGCTTCAGCTGGATCAGGCGGCCTTCGGTTCCGTTCGTCTGAACGGTGGTCACCGTCCGGCCGTTCAGGTTCAGGTTGCAGGCGCTCTGCGCCAGCTCAGTATCCGGGGACTTCACGCGGGCGAACAGCCGGTATACACCGGACTGCTCTACGTTCAGAAGGGCTGTGCCCTCGGCAGCCAGGGTGACCTGCCCTTGCGCAGACAGGGACTGGGCCTGTTCTGCTGCCAGCGACGGATTGGCTGTAAAGGATTCCACTGCCTCTTCGATTACCTGCTCTCTGGAGGAGACCGGCGCCTGCAGGATGAACTCCAGAATGTTGACCGCACTGCGCTGCAGCTCTCCGCGGGTCAGTGTACCGTTTGCCAGCGCCTCAATGGTATTGTCGCCGTAAGCGTTGGTTTCCGCACCGTAGTTGCTGACCACCATGTACAGGTCGTTCTGGGCGCGGACCATCCAGTTTGTATATTTGCGGTCTGCCGGGCCGCCCTCTGCACAATCGTTCATCACCGCCCACCAGTCGGTCATTACGATGCCTCTAAAGCCCCATTCTCCGCGGAGAATGGTTGTATTCAGGTCATAATTGGAGGCCGCCCAGTGCCCGTTGACCGGGTTATAGGAGGTCATGATGGAGTTGGCTCCGCCCTCTTTGACTGCAATCTCAAAGCCCTTCAAATAAATCTCGCGCAGGGCACGCTCGGATACAACCGCATCAACCTTGCTGCGGTACTTCTCCTGGTTGTTGCAGGCAAAATGCTTCAGCGTCGCACTCGACCCGCCCTTGCGGATCCCGCGGGTGCAGGCTGCGGCGAACACTCCTGAGACCAGCGGATCTTCGGAGAAGTATTCAAAGTTACGCCCGTTCAGCGGGCTGCGGCGGATGTTGAGGCCAGGTCCAAGCAGCGTGTCGATATTGTTGCGAAGCAGCTCCTGCCCCTCCATCACATACAGCTCCTCCACCAGCTCCGGATTCCAGGTTGCCGCCAGCAGCGTTCCGATTGAGACCTGTGTCGCCTTCTGCCCGCTGTCCATACGGATGCCGGATGGGCCGTCAGAGGTACAGGCCACCGGAATGCCGTAGCTGTACAGCGAATCGGTCACACCGCCGAAGGCCGATGCCGTGCCCGGTGTAACAAGCGGGCTGCTCATCCCCTCGCCTCTGACCAGGGCAGCCAGATCCTCATCGCTCAGCTGGGCAACGAACGCTGCCAGGCTGACCTTGCCCTCCTGCACATCACGCAGCTTATAGCCCTGGTCGCCGGTCTGCTCCAGACTCTGCGGCAGGTTCTGCTCAATACGCGCAGCCAGTGAAATCTTCTGCTTCGGCGCCTCCGCATAAGTCAGCTCATAGGAGCCGTCCGCCCGGCGGGCGCCCGGCACCATCCGGGTGAAGCTCTCTGAAGGCGCCAGCGCCTCCTGCAGCTGCTCCACTACCTCGAGTGCTTCCAGCACATAACCGTCTTTACCCTCCAGACTGACAGGAACAGCCTGCCGGATGCTGGTTCCTGCGTACAGGCGGTAGGTTCCCGCTTCCAGTACATACGCGGACGGATGACCTGTCACGCCGGCATCATCATAGGAAGCCATAGTCCGCAGCTCGAAGCCAAGCGCAATCGTCTCGGACTCACCCGGATACAGCACTCCGGTCTTTGCGAAGGCGGCGAGAGCCCTGGCAGGCTGGCCCAGCTTGCCCTGCGGTGCCTCGTAGTAGGCCTGTACGACTTCTTTTCCGGCATAAGTACTGCCTGTATTGGTTACCGTTACGTCGATCCATATATAGGTTTTCTCATCCTTGGTGAACAGCTTTGCGTCTTTCGGCTCTACACTAAAAGTGGTATAGGACAGCCCGTAGCCAAATTCAAACTGGACCTTTTCCGGACAAAACGTCTCAAAATACCGGTAGCCCACATAAATATCTTCCTGGTACAGGTTCTTGAATTCGTTGCCGTAGTTGACCGTAGACGGATAATCATCAATGGAATAAGCAATCGTATCGGTCAGTTTGCCGCTTGGCGTAACGTCTCCGGCCAGTACGTCGGCAATCGCATTGCCGCCCTCCATACCACCCTGCCAGGAGTAGATTACACCGGAGATCGGGTTGGCATGGCTTGCGTCGTTCAGCCAGCTCATATCAATAATATTCGATACATTCAGCACAACAACTGTCTGCTCGAAGGCTGCTGTTACCTGCGTCAGCATCGTCTTCTCGTCCCCGGTCAGCTGATAGCTTCCCGCCGCATCGGCATTGTCCTGGTCTTCGCCGGCGGTGCGTCCGATAACCACAATGGCCTTATCCGACACGCTTCTGGCCTGCTTCACCAGCTCCTCGGTCAGCGGCATCTCCTTCTGGTGCCAAGGCTCGGCTGCCCAGCCGCCCCCGCCATTATCGAACGGATTCTGCTGAATCCACTCTTCGTAGACTGCCGCCAGCTCTTCATTGACCTTAATATTCTGTTTGCTGCGCAGCCCGTCCAGCAGATTGGTCGTGTATGCCACATTCACGCTGCCGCCGGAGCCTGTGCCGCTGCGGTAGTAGTTCACCTGGGTTCTGCCAAAAACTGAAGCGGTTTCGTTATCACGGAGCGGCAGCACATTTCCTTCATTACGCAGCAGTACAGCACCCTCTGCCGCTACAATTCTGCTGAATTCAGCAAAGCCTTCTAAAGGTATTCCAATTTTATCAGTGCTCAATTTGTTTCCTCCCGGTTATCATATCCCTATTCTTTATAAACTCTATCCTTACTATAAAGAATACCCTTACAAGAATCAAAGGTTGGATTTGATTTAACCCGTATTTCTGCAAAAAAAAGCCCCCGCCCGGTCCTTTGCGGAGGCTTGTATCGTTCAAGTGTGTCTGGTCCAGCAGCTGATCCCTTTAATGATGCTGCTTCCGCCGGACGGCCCTTGCTCCTGCAGCAGCAGCGAGAGGCGGTCCCGCTCAAGCCTCAGCCGGAAGAGCTGCTCCAGATGATGAATTCCCTCCGGGATATGCCTGTTTTCATAGATAGCTTCAGCCACTGCCGCAGCCACCCGGGCGGTAATTTCCGCTTCCTTCATCCCCTGAATTACATACTCGGAGCGGACTCTGGCACCGTTCGTCAAGCCGGATGCCTCCACCTTGACGGCATAACGCTCACTCCCCCATTTGACGCGTCCGAAGGAGGCTACGGCAAGATTGCGCAGCCGCCTGCCCTTCAGCAGCCGGAGCGCCCCGAGCTTTTGCAGCAGCGCAATGCCGGCTGTGGCTGCTTTTGAGTCAAAGCAAAGTCTGGTTGATACAGTCGGGATGCCCAGTGTCCGGGCCAGCGTCTGCTGGTCCGCGAACGGAAAGCGGTATGTCCGGCGGCTGCCGAGATCAGTCCCCCAGTCTGTCTGCAGGCCATCCGTAAAGCTGTCCACCCGGGCTATCCTGCCTCCCTGCATCACCTCGAACTGTGCCGGCAGGTTGTCTACAGTCCACTCAATGGCTGCCTGTCCATGGCTGTCGCCCAGTCCCAGCAGAATACTAATATCCAGCTGCCGTACCTCGTCCATGGAGCGGGCGGCCTCGCCCGCCAGCAGGTTGGTCAGCCCAGGCGCCAGCCCGACGCTCAGTATAGCCGCCGCATCGCAGCTGCTTCCGTCAAGCTGGGCCATCTGCCGGAAGAATTCAAGATTTGCAGTAATATCGATATAATGAATACCTTCCCTGAGACAAGCCTCGGCAAAGGAGGTATCCTTCTGGTCCAGACACATCACGACTACCTTCACCCTCCGCAGCTGCTCTGCAGGAAATGTCTCAGCTGCGTCGATCCGCATGGGCTTTACCCGCCCCCCGGTGCTTTTACTGAACTGCTCCGCACGCTTGAAATTACGGCCCGCCGCATAGACGGCCTGCGGAAATTTTTCACTTAGCAGCGTACAAATCTGCCCTCCCACGTGGCCGTATCCGCCGATTACAACAATTTCTGTCCTCATCCCGTTCTGCTCCTTATGCTGGTCTATGGTAATCTGCTTCTCTGCACTGAGCTATCCGTCCTGCTGTTCCGGCTGTCTGACAGCAAGCCATCCGTTAATCAGAAAAGAGCCGAAGAACCCCGTTATATGTGTAAATCCGGCCTGCTCCAGCAGCAGCTCCATTTCTGCTGCCGGAAGCGGATGTGAGGTCTGCCCGAAGGACGCTGCAAACTGCTCCCAATCGCTTAATTCGACCCCGCTTCCCAGCATATGCAGCTTCCAGCCGGCCATCTGCAGCTCCCAGGCCTGCGAAGCAGGATCGCCATTGATCGCCGAGATGAGCAGCGGAGCGCCCGGCTTCAGCCTAGCAGCAATAGCCTGCAGCAGTGCGAGCTTATTCTCCCGTCCCTGCACAAAATGCAGCACCAGCATGCAGGTTGCCGCATCATATTGCCCGCCGCTGCTCCAGGAGCAGAGGTCGGCATGGTGCAGCTGCACCCGGTCGGCAAGTCCGGCTGCGGCAATCCGCTGCCCGGCAGCCTCCAGCATGCCGGCGGATGTATCCAGGCCGCAGAAGCTCCAGTCCGGATGCCCCGTGCCCAGCGTAACGATCTCCTGTCCGCCGCCTGCCCCGGCGACCAGCAGTGAGGGCAGCTCCTGCTGGTCCAGCATGGCTGCCAGCAGCTTATCCATCAGCGCATACTGCAGCTGGTAGCCGGGTATTTTGCGGCTGATATTGCTTATATAACGGTCTGCATCTGCCTGCTGCCATGGATTAGCTGCTTCTGCTTCGCTGGCTCTGTCTTTCATAGGATCTCCTCCGTTTGATGATCTGCCCTGATCAGCTATAATAGGAACTGGTTTTCATTATCAGGGCTGTTACCGAAACAGACCATCCCACATAGCTGGGATTTATATCGGCATTCAGGAAGAAGCATTCACATAAAGCGAAAGGGACGGACTATGAAAGAAGCATTTACCGCAGTAACGAAACTTCTGCAGACGCTCGATCAGGGACAGGAGCTGTCCTCCCTGATGTACAGGGAAGTAATGCTGACCAGGCTCAGAACGGCCCTCGTCTTTGATGCCGCCTGCTGCACAACCGTCGATCCGGTGACTCTGCTGACCACAGGAGCCGTTACCGAGCAGGGGCTGGAGAACATTCACGGCGCACTCCTCGACAATGAATACCTGCATGACGACTATAACAAGTTCACTGAGCTGGCCCGGTCTGCCGGGCCTGTCCGTTCATTACGGGAAGCCGCAGCTGGAAGGCCGGAGCGGAGCCGCCGTTACCGCGAGGTGCTGCAGCCGGCCGGCTTCGCAGATGAGCTCAGGGCTGCGCTAACGACAGGAGGCGCCTGCTGGGGCTTCCTGATTCTGTTCCGGAGAGAGGAACACGGGGCCTTTCGGCCGGAGGAGCTGCAGCTGATCAGCAGCATTGCGCCCCTGATCGCAGCCCGCCTGAAGGCCAAGGCGCTGAGCCCCGCTGCTCCTTCAGACTCCGGCGTGCAACCGGAGGAGGGCATTCTTATTCTGGATGACCGGCTGGAGCCGGTAAGCCTCAATCCGGGCGGGCGGTATTGGCTGGAGCAGCTGCAGCGCATGGAGCAGCAGTCCCGGTCGGCGCTGCCCGGTCCGGTCAGAGCGGTCTGCCTCAGAGCGCTGGGGCGGGAGGCTGAGGCGCAGCGCAGTGATGCACAAAGCGGGGAGCAGCCGGCCGCAGCCGGACTTCCTCAGGGGATGCAGCCCGCGGCCGGCAGCTCTTCGGCGGCGAAATTGTGCTTCCGCAGCACAAGCGGGCAATTTATCAGCATCACCGCCAGCAGGCTGGACGGCCCATCCGGCCTGATGCAGCTGGCTGTGTCCTTTACAGCAGCCAAGGCTGCCGATCTGCTGCCCCTGATTACTGAAGCCTACGGCTTCACGGAGCGCGAGAAGGAAATCATCAGCCAGCTGTCCATGGGGCGGTCAACCAAGGAGCTTGCACAGCTCCTGCATATCTCTGCCTACACGGTCCAGGATCATCTGAAATCCATTTTCGGCAAAGCCGGAGTCAGCAGCCGCCGGGAGCTCATCTGGCTGTTCTACTCCCGGTACCAGTAGTCTGCTGCAAGCCGTTGCCAGCGGTACAAAAAGGCGCCCAGGCAGGCCGTGTACAACGGCTGCCCGGGCGCCATTTTAGGCGGGGACGCATGGAGCCCTGCGGCTTAGAAAACATAAAAAAAGAAACCCCTCGTATGATGCGGCAGCCAGCCGGCTGTCTTTTGCCGGACCTTTAGCGGGAGAGGTTTGTTCGCTGATGATTCTTATTAAGTGCAGTCATAAAGCTTAGTCCTTGTACTGGTGTATGACAGAAATCCGCCCTGGCCCGGCTATACGTCAGCTCTTTATTTACGCCTGGTGGTTTTCATCATGCGGTTGTACATAACCAGTGCAGCAATAACCATCCCGATCATCGCAACACTGCCGGCGGATTCCTCCGACATTCCGAACAGCAGACAGACCGTAGTTACCACTGACCTTGTCACAAGTACAACAAGAATCAGCATAATCGGCCGCCAAATGTTATATTTTCTCATTCACGCAACACTCCCACTCTAATTTTGAAAAGCTTGTTCTCTCTCTGTTAGTTGCTATTATAACACAAGCAGGAATGCGGTTACATTTTACAATCCTCTCCTGTGCCAAAATCTTGACACAACCGCTGTTATTCAGGCCGGATTGCCGGATTTCAGTCCCATTTGTTCCGGATAAGGTCATGGTGTCCGTAATAATCTGGATTTTGACAGGAACACCTGTTCGGTATATACTTTTCTTTATGAGGAGTGTGTAACGATGGATATGATGGAGAAGCTAGAGATTTTGACGGAATCAGCCAAATATGATGTCGCCTGCACCTCAAGCGGCTCCAAGCGCTCCGGCCAGGCCGGAAGCCTCGGAAACGCGGTCAGCTTTGGAATCTGCCACAGCTTCGCCGCGGACGGACGCTGTATCTCGCTGCTCAAGGTGCTGATGACCAACGGCTGCATCTATGACTGTGCCTATTGCATCAACCGCAAGTCCAACCCGGTACGCCGGGCCGCCTTTACTCCGCAGGAAATTGCCGATGTTACCATGCAGTTCTACCGCCGCAATTATATAGAGGGGCTGTTCCTTAGCTCCGGCATTATGCGCAGTCCCGACTATACGACCGAGCAGCTGATTGCCGCCCTTGAGCTGCTGCGCAATGAGTATCACTTCCGCGGCTATATCCATGTAAAAGCCATCCCCGGCGCAGACGATGCCCTCCTGTCCCGGCTGGGAATGCTGGCCGACCGGATGAGTGTCAACATCGAGCTGCCCTCCCAGGAGAGCCTGCGCAAGCTGGCTCCGGACAAGAGCAAGCAGTCTATTTTGCAGCCGATGGGCCTTATTACGAATAAGATTACCGAGAACAGCACGGAACTCGTCAAATATAAGCATGCCCCGCGCTTTGCGCCGGCGGGCCAGAGCACCCAGATGATTGTCGGCGCAACGCCCGATACCGATTACCAGATTCTGAACCTTACAGAGGGTTTGTATAAGAAGTATAAGCTCAAGCGGATATTCTATTCCGCTTACACCCCGGTGGTCGAGGATTCACTGCTCCCCTCGCTGGATACCAAGCCGCCATTGCTGCGCGAGCACCGGCTGTATCAGGCCGACTGGCTGCTGCGCTTCTACGGCTTCGAGGCCAAGGAGCTGCTCGACGAAGCAGCGCCCAACTTCAACCCGCTGCTCGACCCGAAATGCAGCTGGGCCATCAACCACCGGGAGCATTTCCCGGTGGAGGTTAACCGCGCACCGTATGAGATGCTGCTGCGCGTTCCCGGCATCGGCGTAAGAAGCGCCCAGCGGATCATTAAGGCCCGCCGGGCCGGAACGCTCGATTTCCATGCGCTGAAGAAGCTCGGCGTTGTGCTCAAGCGCGCCCAGTTCTTCATTACCTGCAAAGGCCGGCCGCTGGAAGGCCTCAAGGTAGGCGAGCACACCCTGCTTCGCTCGCTGATGTCCGGACAGGAGCTGGCCAAGTTTCAGCAGCCGGAGATCGAGCAGCTCTCCTTCTTCGACGACAGCTATCTGGCTGCGTTACCGGAGGCAGGCCGGGCGGCAGCCTTCAGCTACGGAGGTTAGCCGGTATGTTTACAACAACCAGCCTGGCCTATAGCTATGACGGCAGCTTTGAGGGGCTGCTGTGCTGCGTATTCGAGAGCTACCAGTGGAAGGAAACGCCGCTGGCCATCCATTCGGAGGACAGCGGGCAAGGACTGCTGCTGGAAGCGAAATGGATTGAAACCGACAAGCTTAAGGCAGACCGCGTACTGCGTTCCATTCCGCTGAAGATCTCCCGCGAGGCGCAGGAGCTTGTCCGGCACGGCTTTTGGTCTGCCGTGCCGGACAAAGAGATGCTGCTGCTGAATTTTCTTTATCTCGGCTTTACCCACGGACCCGCGGTAATGAACATGCTGGCTGACGATACGGTCTGCGCCCTGAACAAGGCAGTCCGTCTTCTCCGGCGGGAGGGTCACCACTATCTGGGCTTCGTCCGGTTCAGCGTATACGGCCCTGTCATGGCAGCGGTCATAGAACCGCAGGGCTACATCCTGCCTGTGATTGAGGATCATTTCTGCGACCGGTTCCAGAATGAGAGCTTCATGATTTACGACCGCACCCACAGGATGGCGCTGATTCATCAGCCGGGCCGGAAGGCGATCATTCCGCTGGAGGAATGGACACCTCCGCAGCCGGATGAGACTGAAGCTGCCTACCGCAGCTTATGGCAGAGCTTCTATCACGCTATCGGCATTAAAGAGCGCAGGAACGACCGGCAGCGCGCCTCCATGATGCCAAAGCGCTACTGGAAGCACCTGCCGGAGATGACCGGCAAGCAGCCGGTGCGCGCGGCACGGCAGGAGAAGGCCCCGCGCAGGCCGCGGAGCCCGAAGCCGCGTGAGCTGCAATAAAGAGAGCCTTCCCTGACGAACGGGGAAGGCTCTCTTATTAGTTTACATCTCCTCATACTCTGCCGGATTCTGCTCCCAGAGCCGTCCGTCCGGCTTGCTCATAGCGGAGATGACCTTCATCTCAGCCTCCGACAGCTCAAAGTCAAAGATTTCAAGGTTCTCCTTCTGATGCTCCACCGAGCTGGTCCGCGGGATCGGAACCGCACCAAGCTGGATGTGCCAGCGCAGAATTGCCTGGGTTGGTGTTTTGCCGTGGGCAGCCGCAATAGCCGCAATCTCTTCATTCTTCAGCATGCTGTGGCCGCGTCCGAGCGGGCTCCATGACTCTGTTACGATACCATGCCCGGCATCCTTTGCGCGCTGCAGCTCCTGATTGAACAGCGGATGCAGCTCCACCTGGTTGATGCTCGGTGCTACGCCAGTCTCTTTTATGATACGCTCGTTATGCTCCGGCAGGAAATTGCAGACCCCGATAGAACGGACATAGCCCCGCTTCTTCGCCTCAATCATTGCCTGCCAGGCTTCCACATATTTATCTGTCTTCGGATTAGGCCAGTGGATCAGGTACAGATCGTAATAATCAAGGCCCGCTCTATATAAGGATTCCTCAATCGTCTCAAGTGCCTCTTTATAGGCATGGTGGCGCCCCGGAAGCTTCGAAGTAATCCGCAGCTCCTCCCTCGGCAGTCCGCTCTTGCGGACTGCCTGTCCGACCGCCCCTTCATTCTCATAATTAAAGGCTGAGTCAATCAGCCGGTATCCGGTCTCAATGGCCCCGGTGATCGCCTTTACTCCATCTGTGCCTTTCAGAAAGGCCGTACCAAAGCCTATAGCGGGTATTTTTAGGCCGTCGTTTAAAACCTTTTCCGAAATATGCTGGTTCACTTTGTATTACCTCCTTGACTGGGCTGGTTTAACTATAACAGCGAAATGTTGTACACCTGTTTACTATACCCTTCTTTTACCCTCTCTCCCCAAAAAAACACTCATCCAGGCCGGAATACAGAAAAAGAGCACCCCAAAAGGTACTCTTAACCGCTGCATGCCTCAGATGCTGGAACTGCTATCAACATCCTCGGCTTGTTCATTATTCGTTGGTGAGCTTCAGTACCTTCATCAGCTGGTACAGCAGGACTGCACTCTCCTGACGCTCTGTTTTCTTGCCTGTCTGGAACTGGAACGGGCTGTCCGCCTGCAGTATTCCGCTGTCCTGCGCGAGAACGTAGTATGGCTTCACCCATTCAGGCAGATTAGCAGGATACGCTGCTTGAGCAGCTTTTCCCTTAACGCTTGTTCCGCTATATTGTAAAGCATTGACCAGCATAACAACCATCTCCTGATGGCTGATTTCCTGATTTGGACGGAATGTACCGTCCGTGAAGCCGTTAATCAAGCCCGCATCAACAGCAGCATTTACCTGCACAGCATACCAGGCGCCGGACTGGACGTCCTTGAAGCTTTTGGATGCCTGCTGCTTCGGCAGTATACCCAAAGCGCGGTTAAGCATTGCGGCAAATTCAGCACGTGTGACGACTGCCTCCGCCTTAAAGCTGCCATCTCCGTAGCCGTTAATTACATTACGGTTCGCCAGGGCCAGAATACTGTCTTTATATGGACTACTGCTGCTTACATCTTTAAATTGCACTTGATTCTGAACAACCGCGTATACAGAGTTCCCTTTACGCTTCATGGTTACCTGCAGAACCCCATCCTTCCACTCCCACGTGGTAGGCACCGGAACATAGGCCTGTGTGACCGGATCATAGGTTAATCCGCTGTAAACAGCGTTTGTATCCTGGGCAACCTTAAAGCTGATACCGTGACTTACATAAGCGGAGAAAGCAGAAAGGATCTGTTCCGTACCGCCGCCTGTCAGCTTAACCTCATAGTCCACGGGATTGCCCAGCACTACAGCGGAAGATCCCTTTAACTGGTTATCCAGCTTCACCTTATACTCATTTGCCGCCTGGGCAATTGTAATGACAATTGTTCCTTCTATCCCCTTACTACTTGAAGATAGAGAATTAACTGGCAGCTGAAGCTTGCCTGACGCAGATTCCAGGATCAGCACAGCGTCCTTTGCACTGCTGTTAATACTATCCAGAACACTTGAACCAATCCGGAACTGGGCACGCTGCGTTACCGCTGTTTCATCAGCCTTGACAGTAATGACCGGATTCTTTTTAAATTCGGCATCAGTCAGAATCTTTGAAATATACGCAGAAGAGATTTCCGTCAACGAAGAACGGGTGCCGTCTGTATTCTCTTGCATTGTAGTCACGAGCTTGGCATCTACCGCAGGTGCAGCGCCAGTACCGCCGGTTGAGCCGACATTTCCAGGGCCGCCCACGTTTCCAGGGCCTCCTACGTTTCCAGGGCCTCCTACGTTTCCAGGGCCGCCGCCGTTTCCGGGTACGGTTCCTGTTCTGTCGTCAATAATAGCCGGCACAGTAACTAGGGTACCCATACTCTCAAATCTATTAACGGTCTGCCGGGTAATTAATATTTTATCTCCGGGATTGCCAATATTTCCAACAGGAACGGTAATAGTTGAGCTATTTGGAGCAACAATTCCATAACCATAGTAGCGGTACTGCTGTTCATCGTACACACGGATAATATCTCCCGGCATCAGGTTATTCACGACAACCTTATCCGATTGAATCCAGTATTTATATACACTGATGGACGATGCCGCAATATCCGGCGTTACTTTTTCCAGAAATGCTCCTGTGCTATAGAACGGAGAGACAAAATCATCATTTTCTGTAAACACACCGATTCCCAGTGCTTCATCCGGTACTGCTATATTGAGGGTAAGGCTATAATCTTTCTGTCCGCCGCTTACTACGGCTAAGGCTTCTCCTATCGGGCCTTCCACATCAACAAAGTACAAAGAATATCGTGCGCCAGGCAGTTCTTCCGCTCCTGCAGTCCACTTTACTGTGCCTTTAAATACATTGATTGCCGGATCACTGTCTGTCAGCACTATATCGGATGGGAGGTAGCCGGGTGCATCATAGAACGGTACGAGGAGATACATATCCAGCACACGGTCGCTAACAAAAAGACCGTCGCCTTTAAGAACCGGGAAGACTCCTAAGCCTACAGCTCCTGAGGGTATAGTAGTGTGGGACACCTCATAAACAGACAGGGAATCCGTTGATAAATCCACATCCTTATATGCCCATGCCAACTGCAGTTTTTTTCCATTGCTATCTACAAAATGAATATCATAACGTGTAATCTCATCCTTATTGGCAGCTGGTTTGAATGTTAAATATCCGTCAATCTGGCCGGCAGTCAAATCTTCATCTACAAATTCTCCATCAGAGGGCATTAGCGAGCCGCTTCTGATGCTCTGCATTTCATCAAGGCTGTCATACTTATACAATCTTTTGTCTGTAGACAAGAAAATGGTCTGGTCATTTCCGACATAGGCTTTGTTGATAGTCATCAATAAATCATATGTTTGTGAAAAACTGTCTCTGTCGTAAACTTTAGTTTTGCTGAATACCAGACTACCGCGTGCATAAATAATATCATCCTGATAAGTTCCATACATAATAGATGGTTTATCCAGATCATATCTGGAGTACCCGTAATAAAAACTGTTACCATCCATCAGCAACGGATAATATGAACCGAACTGTCCATTGCTTTCAAGCAAATCAAAACTCTGGCTGTTGAACTTTTCGAAGCCCATAAAACCCATTCTATAGAGAATTTCCCGATCCGGATCGAACACAAAGCTGCTATACGTAGAATTAATATTGGTCTCAACTTCGTATACAGCATCCGTGACAGAGGTGTATACAGCTGAAGTTACACTTATACCGGGGCTGTATGAACTTCCGCTATAAATAATCCGGTTATTATAATCAGGGAATACATTTATCGGGTAATGTCTGGTCGTAACCTTGGAAATATCCGTTTCCTGCGGAATACCATCTCGTAAAGAAACAACATTAATATGGTTTTCGCCTTCAAAGATGACATACAGCTTATCGTTGAACAATTTGATTTGTCTCGGTTTAGAGCCTATGAACATCGTCTTCACTACACTCAGGTCAGCTTTACTGATAACGGCCAGCTCATTGGTATCGGCAAGAATGGCATAAATATAAGCTGAGCTGTCGTTTGTAATCCAATCTGTAATAGCATTGTCACTCTGAAGCGAGTGGCCATCGGTTGTAAAAAGTGCTGACTTTTTAGGAGGAATCGAAAGATCTACTCTGGTAATTATTTTGTCCTCATAATAACTATTTGCTGTTCCGACAAGATAAGCACGGCCTTTGGAATCAAGCAGGGCAAACTTAGGTTTATTGGCAAACGGAAGCAGCTGCGTGTATGAATGCTTATCGTAAATCCCCTGAATTGTAACAACGTAGGAGTCTGTTATATACAAAACAACCGATTCAAGATGATCGTAATCATTAGCAGGCCTCGGATAGCTTCCAGTGGCTTCAAGAACATTATGTTTATTAAATTGATGTCCGCCAAAATAAACCGATTGTTCATCTATAAAAATATGTTTAAGAGCTAATGAGGGTCCACCTATTTCCATATTGTCATAAGCATCCTGACTATGTATAGCTCCTGTCTCTGCGTCCATAGCTGTTAATCCGCCATATGAGGAAATCCGGCCGGCGTATAGCACATTCTCTGACTCATCAATTGCTAGAGCCTCCGCATAATATGAGAATTCACTGGTTAATATAGCTGATTTCCCGCTAGCCTTGTCATACTTATAAATTCCATTTTCAGTGTCATAATACAGGTATTTAGAGCTGGCAGCGACTGAACTGGGAATCCCGGTTGTAATAATAGTACCCGAAACCTGTTGAGCAGAAAGGTCCACTGTCTTAATCATAGTCGCTCCGGAAAGGGCAATCTGTAGAAATTGTCCGTCCTTTGCCAGATACGAAGGTCTTGAGCCTACATTTAACGTCTTCTCAATTTTAAAATCACTGAGCCGGATAAAATAGAGATTATTCTCACTACTTGAGACGGCGTAGATATAGCCTGCCTCTTCATCCATAATCCAGTCCGTTAAGTCAGCGGGGAGTGAGAGCTCCACAGAGGATGCTGATGGCTCTGCACTGGCTTGAGGCATAATCACCCCGGTCAGATTAAATACCAAAAGCACTAACAGAAATATTACTAGACATTTTTTCCCCGTTTTCATAAATCGAGCCCCTTATTGTTGGTTTTTACCAGATTTCATCATACTATACAGTGGAAATTCTTTCTATTAAATTCTAGGAGATTAGGCCCAATTTTGATTAAATATGAACAAAAAAAGCGGCCCCGAAAGGCCGCTCCCCCACTCTACTCCAGCTTCATATAATACAAATTCGCCGTGCTATCCTTCGTAATCGTATGCGCCCCTGCCGCAAGCGGAATCGTGGCGATCCGGTTCGTGATCGGATAGCTTGTTCCGTCCACCTTAATCTGCGTTCCTTCGGCGTTGAACACCAGAGTTAACGTCGAGGCTTGGGCCGCTGTGAACTGGATGCTGGTCGAGCTCTCGATTTTCAGGCATTGGGTCAGGGTCAGGCCATTGTAAACCACCGTCCCCTTGCTGGTAGAGAGATTGCCCTGGATGTTAAAGAAGCTGCTCGTTTTTCCCGATGCCGTAAAATCGTGCACATACGCCCCTGTAACCGGAGTTGCCGTTGGCACTGGTGTCGCTGTCGGCACTGGCGTTGCTGTCGGCGCAGGCGTTGCCGTTGGCACAGGCGTTGCTGTTGGCACTGGTGTCGCTGTTGGTGCAGGTGTTGCTGTTGCCGTCGGTGTCGGTGTTGGTGTGGCACCGGAATTGCCACCTACAGAGACAAGCTGGGTAGCATAACCCCGGATCGCCGACATCAGCGCGGTATTGAGCGCATACGACGCGTCATCCACAGCATTGTTGAAGGTCCAGCTAAAGTCGCCGCCGCCCAGGCGTCCGGCCTTTGCTCTTACGTTCTGCTCAACTGCACTTACGCTGTCAACCGCAGCGGCGCTTACTCCAGTATTTACGGCCGTATCAAAGTTATTGTAGGCTGTACCGCCTTTTAAAGCCTTGAACGAGCTTGGGACGGTCTCATTCCTTGATGACACCAGGTAAGCGTCAAAAGAGGTCGCATTCGCCGCAGCTGTCCCCGTGCCGGAATTGGCATAGATCAGGCTGGCTGCACCAGACACCTGATTGTTGTATGCCTTGATCATTCCGCCGTTTTCACCGGAGAAGGTGCCTTCCCCAAGGGCATCCGTGCCCTGCAGGGAGATCATCATCGGATATTTGGCATTGCGGAAGACGTTTGATTCAACAAAAGCGGACCCTCCGCTTGTCATACCCACACCATATTTGGAGATTCCGTCAAAATAGTTATTATAAATATGAACCGACGCTACGCGGATCCGCGGATGGCGGGAATCCGAGTGGTCGAACCAGTTATGATGGAAGGTTGCAAAGAACTCCGCAGGCTCGGTCAGGCCTACCAGTGAGGATTTTCCCGAATCCCAGTAATGATTGTAGGAAATAGTGATAAACGATGAACCGTTCTTGAGGTCCGTCGAGCCGTCACCCTTGGCCTGATCTGCATCCCCGCCTGCTGCTCCATAAAAAACATCATTATTATGCACCCACACATTCGCATTGCCGCTGTCCATGGAGACGCCATCATCCGGGAACAGCATCAGCCCCAGGTTTCTGACTTCCACGTTGCCTACATACCGGAGGAGCAGTCCCCAGCCGTATGCATAAGCATCCTTGCCGATCCCTTCAATAGTGATATTCATTTCTGAATAATTATTTTTACCCTTAACCTGCAGATAGCCGCTGCTGTTCAGCTGTCCGCTCAGGTCAGCCGCTGTTACCTTTCCGATAATCCGGATCGCCAGCGGAGTCGTATCATAACCCTTTTGTCTCAGATTCAAAATCTCTCCGAGCCCAACGCCGGTCTGTACCGCACCTGAGCTGCTGGTTTTAACGGGGAGCGTAACCGTTTGGGCTGTCTGTGAAGTAACATAAAGGACCTGTGCGCCAGTTCTCAGCGTCCCGTTCGCGTTATAAGCGCCGGAACCCGTTCCAAAGGGAGAGCCTGGTGAAAAAGCAAAGCCGGACCGGTCATGCGCCGCCACATTCAGTGTACCTGTTACGCTGCTGGCTGTTCCTCCTCCTGGCAGTACAGCCTCTATCTTCATTACATAGCTCCCGGCAGCCAGCCCGACTGCATCCGCTCTCCAATAGGAGGCGTATTTGCGGATTAGCTGATTATCCAGCTGCTGATACTGCGAGTCCGCTGCGCTTGCCTGCTTCACGTATACGTTATAACCTGTTGCACCGCTTACCGGCGACCACTCCGCATAAGCTGTTTCATTCCAGCCCCCGCTTACCGTAATTGATACTCCCGCAGCATGCGCTGTAGGATTGGCCCAGTTTCCTGCAACCAAAGATAAGGCCATTGAAAATAAAAGCAGAATCCCCGTTACCCTTGTCATCCTCTTCTTCACTTCATTCCCTCCCATAAATTAGGTCCTGAAACACCCTCAGCATATCCTCGTGTAAGCGGTTACGATACAATCATTTACTCATATCGCAAGCTGCAATGCAGAATTCTGGCTTAATGATTATTTGACAGGGGGATGATCGTTTTCTTCCCCGTTTGCGGACTATGGGCGGGCGGGACCACAGCATCCCCCCACAAAGTGGAGCTTTTACATTGATGCTGACTCAGGTACTTTATTACAAAAAAAAAGCAGCCGGTTAAGGCTGCTTTTGACTCTTTTATCAATAGCTCCGCGAGTATTCCGCTTTCTCTTTTAAATGAACAATATCATGGCCCGTCGGATTCTGGAATACCCGCAGCCCGAAGGTAGGGATAACTGCAAAAATATGATCAAAAATATCCGCCTGCACCGACTCATACACTCCCCAGGTGGTATCATTGCTGAATGCGTAGATCTCCAGGGGCAGCCCGTTATCTCCCGGGGCCAGCTGGCGGACGAGCAGGGTCATATCCTTATGAATTTTCGGATGATTCCGCAGGTATTCCTGGACATAAGCCCTGAATACGCCGATGTTCGTGAGCTGCCGCCCGTTCACCTTGCTCTCCATATTGACCTGATGCTCGATATTATAATCATGAATCTCACTTATTTTCGCCGTTACATAATCATTTAAATAGTGAATCTTCTGAAACTCCTCAATCATTTCCCTGGTGCAAAAGCACACACTGCTCGTATCAATATACACGCTCCGCTTAATTCGTCTGCCGCCGGACACCTGCATGCCTCTCCAGTTTCTGAAGGAGTCCGAAATAAGCGCGTAGCTGGGAATCATCGTAATCGTTTTATCGAAATTCATAACCTTCACGGTGTTCAGGGTAATGTCGATGACCTCACCGTCCGCATTATACTTGGGCATTTCAATCCAGTCGCCCACCCGTACCATATCATTGGAGGAGAGCTGAACACCCGCAACCAGGCCCAGTATGGAATCTTTGAAAATCAGCATCAGCACCGCAGATAAAGCTCCCAGCCCGCTGAGAATGATTAAGGGATTCTGCCCGATCAGATTGGAAATCACCACTATGGCGCCAATGATGAACAGAATGATTTTGGCAACCTGAATGTAGCCCTTAATGGGTCTGATCTTCGAGACATCAAAGGTACGGTAAATCGAATCAACCGCATCCAGCAGCGCATTCAGCACCGTGATCGTTACGATAATCATATAGGTCATTGCCGCTTTTTCAATCAAGGACTGATATAACGGAAAAATAGAAGCCGAGAAGTAGATAATGAAGGCCGGAGCCAGATGGGACAGCTTGTGGAACACCTTTTTCTCCAGAATAATGTTATCCCACGTATACCGGTTGTTATTGATGATATGAATGATGACCCGCAGCACAATCTTTTTGACTACAAAATTAGCCAATACACAGAGCAGCGCTATAAAAACGATCATGATTATACCCGAAAGATAATCCAGCATCACCCCGCCCACACCAAACTCCGCCAGCTGATTTTTAATAAAATGCATAGCTTCCTCCTGTCTTCAAGCACTGGCCTATCATTATAAAGGAGTATGCGGGGTTACGCAAAATTAGGGTATTTAACTTTCGGATTTGTATAAGGTAAAAACATGCGTCCCGAGCCGCCACATTGCCATGCTGGCTGATTGGGTTTCCTTGAAGCTAAATACAAGAGTGCTGCCCTTCATTTCTACAGTGCCTTCCCCGCTGTTCCCCCAGCCGTCATCTGTATAGGAGAAGCTTCCCTTGCCGTTCTTGATTCTTATTTTAATTTCAACATCTGCTATGCGATTGGACGGAGCAGCACTAACGGCAAAAAAATGGCCGGTCAGCACATTATTATCGAAGCTCTTGAGTTTAAAATAAACGGCACCCTCTGTTAACAGCTGCTCTTTGGGCTTATTAAGATCTTCCTTTTCCACCCACAGCCCTGCAGTGAGTTTTACCGCATCCGCGCCTGAAGCCACCTTGATTACTGCATATGTACTTTTTCCGCCGGAGCTGGCATATATAACGGCCTTTCCCGGACTGACAGCCGTTACAAGACCGCTCATATTTACTGTTGCTACCTTAGTGTTGGCCGAGGAGTATCCAATCTTTACATTGCTGTCTTGTGGTAAGGTGACTACGGCGGGTTTTAACTGATAGGTTTGTTTTGGCTTTAATGCTTGCGGCGGACCAGCGACTGATATTGAGATTACTTCTGCAGCCTGCTCCGCATTGATTACGGGAGTTGTATTGGAAACCGGGATTACGAAAAGCAAAGCTAAGACAGTTGCCAGCAGAAGCTTTTTACTGAATTTCATTGTAAAACCCCTCTCCGTTCTAAATTGCATTTGCCCCTCATCCATCTGAGAAACCGGAATGCAACTCCACTATAGGTGTAACGTCCACTGTATTTCTGCGAATGTAATCACAGCTATGATGTCCCGGTAACAGATTCACTCTGAATAAGCACAAAGAGGAAGCAACCGCAAAGCGGTGCTCCCTCTTGTGTGTTGTTATAGCATTATTTTACGTAACACCAGCGATATCAATCTAAAATAGCCGGTTACAGCTCCAGACCCAGATCAAGCACAGTATTCAGCATACGCATGATAATCGTTACCGACTGATCACGGGTAGCTGTGTCGTCCGGTGCAAACTTACCGTTACCCATACCGGATATGATACCTGCTCTGCTAAGCTGCCCGATGCTGTCCGCAGCCCAATGATTGCTAAGATCGGAAAACCCCGCTGCATTGGCAGGAGCGCTCATGTCGAGCACACGGGCCAGGATTGCAGCCATCTCGGCGCGGGTGATCTCCTGATTAGGATTGAACCTGCCGTTGCCGGCACCGTTCACGACACCTGCACGATGCAGTGCACTGATATAGGCATCCGCCCAGTGGCCATTAGTATCGGAGAAGGAGCCGGTCCCTCCTGTCGTATCAATGCCCAACGTACGGACAATCATCGCAGTGAATTCAGCTCTTGTAACCTGGTCAGAACCGCTGAAAGCACCATTAGCCTTACCTTCGACAATACGAAGCTGTGAAGCAGCCTGGATTGCCTTTGCAGCCCAGTGCGACTGCGGAACGTCAGAGAAGCTGATTGGCTGGTTTGCCTGCAGTGCCTGCTGCAGCTTAGCCTTAGTCTGCTCTGCGTTTACAATGGAACTCTTTAGTATTGGCTTCTCCGGTGTTGGCGTCTGTACCGGAGTATCTGTATCCGTTCCAGTGCCAGGACCTGCTGTAGGTACCGGAGTTGGCGTTGGTGCTACTGGATTCGGTGCCGGATTAGGTGCAGGATTTGGACCTGAATTCTGTCCCGGATTCAAAGTGTAGTAGATATTAGACACCGGAAGCTGCATATTTTGAACCTCATCACGAATGTCTTCACCCAGATAAAAGCTCAAATGCGCCGGCTGGTTGTACATAGCGTTCTGCGAATTCGCCGCCAGACGATACTGCGGATCATGCATCAGCGTGTAAATCACATTGTCTGTCGGAATGTCCGTTGTGTAGATTCTCAGCGCATTATTGTCACTGGTGCGCACAAGAACCTCATCACGCCAGTCGCCGAAAATGTCGGCAATCAGACTTGGATTGGCCTTGGTTCCATTATTGGAATAGGTTCCGGTCAAGGTCTGAAGCGTTGTAAGCCCACTTTGCTCCGTTGCCGCATCATAATTAAATTTTGTGATTGATGGAGCGGCTGTGGAGTTGTAATTATCAGGACCGTCAAAGAATTCACTCAGAAGGTCACCGTCCCAATACAGGATGAAGTTGACAGGCGCCTTGTTGGAAACACCGATCCCGCCTACATCAGATGTAATAACCTCGCCGCTTACAATATTGTACATAGGCGTCCCTATAGCCCATACCTCGAAGCCCGGCAAAGGCGTTACATTTGCGGCAACACCGCGTCCAACATCGCCCAGGTTTGCCGAATACGTCCACACAGCCTCTCCTGTGGAGCCGCGGACCAGGGTTACATTGTTTGGCGGACTGGCTTCATGCGGCTGGAAGACATAAATTTCGTTGCTGTCAGGCACCA
Source organism: Paenibacillus sp. FSL R7-0273 (assembly GCF_000758625.1). Lineage (NCBI taxonomy): Bacteria > Bacillati > Bacillota > Bacilli > Caryophanales > Paenibacillaceae > Paenibacillus > Paenibacillus sp. FSL R7-0273. The sequence goes on along the minus strand of NZ_CP009283.1, from coordinate 195,843 downwards.
TTGCGGCTACATGCAGCGCGTCACCATGGCCTCCGGCTACTGTGCCTCTCGTTCCATTGGTGCTCCACAAGATTGTTCCGTCCTGGTCGATTGTGATGCCGCCAAGCACAACCTCGTTATACCCGTCAAAATCCACATCGGCAACCTTTACATTGTGATTGCCCTGATTATTGCCGGCATTCCAGTCAGCCAGCGTAAAGGTCCAAATTTCTGTGATCTTACCGTCAATAAACTGGTAGGCAGCTACATATTGCGGGCCGTAGTGGGCACGCACCTCAATAACCGTAGGGTAAGGCTCCGCACCATATTCGCCATTCTTCGGCATATAGGCAACAGCCCCGTTGAAGCGGTCACTGCGGTTATTGTTGTTATCGCCCCAGTTAGAGCTGATGCTGTAGGGTGCAAAATAATCAACGGTATCCACAGGTCTGCCTGTTTCGCCGTTAAATACCGTAAAGGTTTCCGGACCGGATGCAACTCTGCCAAGTGCCGTATTGTTGACCTCGTCATTGTTTGCCGGGTTCTTCAGACCGCCTACCCATACTGCTTCCGGATCGCCCAGTACCCAGGCAGGTGTGTCAGCCAGATCATCAATGGTGCCATCTGCTTTTGGAAGGTATCCTCTCGTTCCGTCGGCTGTCTTGACCGAAAATTCCGCTTTTCCGTTCTGATCCAGATCATAGAAGTTAAACGCGCTGTGATGGGCGCTGGACACAATATTGATACCCAGATTGATTCTCCACAGCAGTTTTCCCTCTAGGGTATAGGCATCAAAAATCGTCTCGCCTGTGTGCCTGTTAGGAAGTCCCGGGTCTTGGGCCTGGGATGGAGACCATTTTACAAGAATCTCATACTGCCCGTCACCGTTAACATCAGCGACAGATGTGTCGTTAGCTGTGTAGGTAATGGGTTCAGCATTAGAGGTAGCACCGTAAGCAATCGCCGGGTTAGGACGATCTGCCGGTCTCTGCAGCGGGATATCAATGTAATTATTGGCCCATGCCGTTGCAGGCTTGCTCACCGCTCCAGTGCTTATTGTCTGTACCTCGTATTTGTCTCCGGTTTTGCCGTCAGCATCCACATAATCCAGCACAGTAACCGGTGAAGTGTTGATCTTATCGCCGTTTCTGAACACGTTAAAGGTTAGGCCTTTGTTATACTCTGAGGATAGCAGACGCCAAGTTACCAGCACGCCTTCGCCGCTGTTTACGGGAACCGCTACTACTCCTCTATCCAGCCATTCCATTGAGACCGGACCTGAGGTGATTGTTTCCTTATGACGGTTCTCAATGTACAGCTTCGCCTTTAATCCCATTCTGTTAACTGCTACATCCGGGACACTCGTAAGCGTTCCAGAGTAGGAAAATACACCCTGCTTATCAGCTTTATAAACCAGCTCTGCAGCAGGTGCAGACCATGGGGCTTCTGTTAATGCCCAAGTTACGCCTACCTCGGCAGTAGTGCCGTCCGCCAGCTTAACCTCAACCGTTGCGGGAAGGTCCAGCCCGGACTCGTCAGCTACATCTCCGATGTATACCGTCTTGAACCAGCTCTGCAGGGTATTGCCATCTGCCGTTTCAGGGCGTTCCGGCAGGAATTCATACGGAAGCACTTCAACTATCGTGTCGGCCGAAAGCTGCTTGGTAAAGAAGTACAGATTATCTACGCCATTATCCACTACACCGACGTTATTTCCGCCTGCACGCTCACCAGTAAGAACAAACGAGCTGATCTGGCTGCCTTCAAAAGGAACCGTCAGCACCGACGGCACTGCTTCGGCTGTATCTCGCGGAACAAGGGATACCGTAGCGAGCATTGTATCAAAATCAAACTCTACGCCTACTGTGTACCATGTATTCACTTCGTTGTACGCAAACGCATGGTAACGGTCACTGCTCCAGAAGTTAGCAGGATTTGGTCCGGTCGGGCCCGGCAGGCTTCCTGCAAAAGCGCCTATTGTTCTTTCCCCGTCATAGGTACCTGTTCTTAAGCTAAGCAGAACGTTAGTCCCATCCTGGAAGCTGAGGTTAAAGGTATTTTGCTGGGTAGTAACCGCCGGAACCTTCCAGTCTAAATGAACAAAGATTTTGCTGCCGGAAACAGCTTTGGGCAAGTCTCCCTTGCCGCCGCGGTTGCCTGAGCCGGACGCATCAAATCTGAAATAATTATTAACCTGAGGCGTGTCTTCTCTGGCAATCGTGTGATAGTTGCCGCCGGCAAATATCCACAGCGGAGCTGCCCCGCCGCCGGCAAAATTGCTCCCGAACTCCTGTGTATATCCTTCCGCTAACAGGGCGGAAAAGTCCGGTGCAGGTTCAGTTACAGAAGGAACATATTTTACTTTGATTGGCACGCTGTTCTTAATTGAACTGTCCATATTGGATACAGCCGTAAGGGTGGCCTCGCCTGCACCGACCCCGGTTACCGTTACGCTTTTATCCGGGTTTACAGCTATCGTTGCAATCTTCTCGTCGCTGATCGACCAAGTAAACGTCCGGTCGGTCGCATTAATAGGCATTACAACTGCACTAAAGGTGGCTGAATGCTTATCTGCAAGCGAACCTTCACCGTACTCCAGATTCGCAGCGGAGGCTGGAGATAGGGTTAACTCACCCGGGTTAATGACCGGTTTCACTCCGCCGGTTGCTGCAGCCTTGAAGAGGATATTATCCACACGCATACCATAGGTGCTCTCATCCCAGTCCACACCTGCAGCCGCATTAAATCTTGCCCAGTTCTGTCCGCTTGCCCGGCTTGCACCGATGCTCAGGCTGGTCAGCTCATCAGAGCCTATAGCTATTGGCTGCGGCGTGGTATATACCCTCGCTCCGCCGTCGGTAACGCTGATTGACGCTACCTGAGCCAGAAGATCAACGTTCAGGGTTGCCGAGAGCTTAGTCAGACGCGGCACGCCCGTTAGCGCCGGAATAACTGGTCCTGTTGCCGGAGCATTAGCCGTAGTCATGTTACCTGCGTAATAAGATATATTTGCCGGTGAGTCTGCATTGGTTCCGCCTCCGGCAGTCCGCAGTGTTACAACCTGCTCCGTACCGTTATTCAGGCGCACATCAAGCGAGTTGGCACTTGGGCGGGTAATATCAACCCACCAGTCAAAGGAGACTTCAACCTGATCTTTGCCGGTAAGGTCATACTCACCGCTATTTAAGGGAAGCGTCCACCAGTAGCTTGCTTGTTTGGCTTCATTTGAATCTGTATCGGATGGAGGCTGAACGCGGAGTACTTTATTGGATTCATATACAGCTACTGTAACAGACCCGGAGCCAGTGGCTGCCGGAGCACCGGTTACTATACCTGCCAGCTCGCCGTCTTCGAAATCCAATATACTGCCTACCTGAGTCAAAGCCGCAGATGCAGATGGGGTACCACCGTCATCAGGTGCACCTAAAGCCACCTGGGGCATAAGCATAAATGCCATAGTAACTGTGAGGACTGCAGACATGTACTTTTTAAGCTTTCTCTTCAATTATTTCACTCCTCGTTGTAAATTCTTGAAGTTGCCATTCCTGCCGTAAAAAGCTTACTCTCCGGATCTCCACGCTTAAGCGCTTTCAATATTTTTTTAAAAATAAAGCGCTTTCTATAATCAGTTCACCTCGCTTCTATAGGAGCCTACCAAACCGGATATAGCTGTTTTTGCATTCCAAAGATATGTCAGATTGTAAGCCACCGCTGATTCCGCTGTAAATCATGGCTACTGATTTTTATTATCATTTTTGATCATCTGTCAAAAGTGAAGGTTAAAAGCACACTGTAATCAATTTTAACGAATATTTAAGACATTCCTCTGGAGTGACCCGTAATTAACTCACTGGAATACATTACACTTCTGCATTATTTTGAGGGATTGGACTTTTTAGAACGTTTACTACTATCTTGAATTGCTATTGAAACTCGGCGGCACATCAAAAAAAGCGGTAGGAGTTCTGCCTCCCGCCGCTTTTCATCCATTCTATATCAGTTTCCCCGGTAAAGGACAGGTACTATGCACTCACTCGCCCTTATACGCCTTACGCAATACTGCAAGGTCAAATTTCTTCATCTGCATAAAAGCCTTCGTCACACGCGCGATTTGCTCCGGTGTTCCTTTTCCCAGCATCTCGTCCATTTCAGAGGGTACAATCTGCCACGAAATCCCGAACTTATCCTTCAGCCAGCCGCACTGCTCGGCTCCGGGAACGGCAGACAGCCTCTCCCAGTAGTGATCAATCTCCTCTTGTGAATCACATTTCACCATAAAGGAGATCGCCTCATTAAAGCTGAATTTATGCTCATGCGCACTGTCCATTGCGGTGAACCACTGGCTGCCCAGTCTAAAATCAGCGAACATAACCGTCCCTTCCTGATCAGGCTCTGAGCCTTTGGGATAGCGGGAAATCGTTCCCTGCTGTGAGTTGCCGAATACGGATAAATAGAGAGACATCGCCTCTTCCGCCTTGCCGCATTGATCACCTACAAACAAAAAGGACGGAATAATAGCCGGCCGCTCCTCGCCCTCCGGATTCGTAAGCATCAGCTGCCAGGACACCCCGAATTTATCCTGAATCCAGCCATACCGCTCACTGAACGGATATTTATCAAGCGGCATTAATGCTTGTCCGCCCTCAGATAGCTTGTTCCAGACTTCATCTATTTGTTTAGCAGCGTCCTCATCGCGTGACGGATCAAAATTAACGAAGAAAGACACAGACGGATTTAACTTAAAATAAGGGCCTGCACTGATGGCCATAAACTTCTGTCCCCATATCTCAAAAGAAACCTGGTCACAGTCGCCTGACGGTGTGTCGCGAAGCGTCGTAACACTCGTAACCTTGGATTCGGGGAACACAGAGGCGTAAAAATGAGCTGCTGCTACCGCTTCTTTGTCATACCATATATGCGTTACGATTGTTTGATTAGGGTTAGTCACCATTCATTCCTCCCCGGCTGTCTGCCCATTCGGAGCGACATTCACCTGAAAAGTAACGCCGAACTTGTCCTTAACAATCCCATACAGCGGACTCCAATCCGTCTTCTGCAGAGGCATAACCACCTGACCGCCTTCTCCCAGCGCAGCAAAAATCTCCCGCGCCTCTGCCTCCTCTGCAGGATGAATGGCAATCTGAACCGTATCCCCGTCCGCCTGATGTGCAGTACCCGGAAAAGTATCGGAAAACATAAGATCTGCATTACCCACCTTCAAATGTGCGTGCATAATGAGGGGCTTCATCTCTTCCGTCAGCGGATGATCCGGATTCTCCGGCAAATCCCCAAACGTCATAATCCCGACTACGCTCCCGCGCAGCGCTTTTTCATAAAAATGCAGAGCTTCTCTTGTGTTTCCGTTAAAAACAAAATACGGGTTCAAACCGATTGACATCATTTTCATCCCCTTTGGAACAAGTTGGTCAGTCAGCTTTATTATACACAAAATTTTAGGGAAATAAACGAGTTTTGCGAACGTATGAGCGTATGTTTTTCAATCACACTGAACCCCTGCCCGGGATTTGGTGATTTTACATAGTGAGTGGAATAGTGTCTTTCCACTTGGTCGTTACCTGATTTCGAGAAACGTAGCGGACGCTTCGAACCTTTTCCCCAGGACATATAAGCGGTATAGGATTCTTTAAGGTTGATCTCCCTTGCCGTTTTTCGGAATTCTTTCATGATGAAGCTAAATTGACCCAAGTTACCATGAAGGACCTGTTCAAGGTATGGAACCCTTCCTAATCTCCATTCCTCAACAAGCTTTGGAGAGACCTTCTCCATCTTCAAGAACAAGTCAAGCGGGCTCGCAAACCCTTTGTCCCAGACCAATTGCTTCACCGTATGCCGAACCTTCTTCTGTAGCTCTTGTCTATTCAAACAAACTACGACCTTTCACTGTGAAAATTGATTATTATCCTTGTGCTTTTTGCTCAACTCATTGTAATCCAGCTCAAACTGATCCATCCAAGATTGAATTGCTTCTTCTCCATACTTTTTTTCAAACTTGTTCCATTCCTCCCAAATATCCAATCTACCAAGTGTTTCCTTAAAATTTCTAAAAGGTTTATTACCATCAAGAGCATCAATTAATTTGTCCTCAGGATCGGATTGAGTACACTGAGCAAATCTTGTCATTATATTGAATGCCTCATTTGAACCAATCTTTGGAATATCGATATAACGCTCTTCGTTCTCCTCGTCATTCCAGTCGATTCCCGGTTCCCCTGTATACGCTTCATCTAAATCCAGAATGACTTGTCCTGTATGCAGATCCAAATAGTAAGGGTGCTCAAAATTGTTATCCAAGTACGCATCAATAAGCTCATCCATTAATTTCATTTTGATCGACCCCACTTAATTAATATGATCCTGTTTTGGCAGAACTACCTTTGCTCCACTCTTTGAAGCTACCCGATCATTATGCATTTACACATCCTGCAAACCAATATAATACATGACGACTTTATAGCCTTGTTCCTTCTTTACGCCCGATTAATTTCCTTATTTGCTTTACAGCTTCCCGTCCGGCATTAGTGCCAGCAAAAACCGTCATTACAGACTCTAGTTCAGTCATGACTAACAAGCTCAGTACGATTTCCGGCTACATCGTAAGTAATCACGAATTTTCGCCAGTGGCATCTTCACGTATCCGTTTGCCGTCTTTTACTTGGCCATATTCAGGATTTCAGCCTCAAGCTCTTCCCTCGTTAGATTTTTTAAATGCTTTTTAATGGTTGAGTTACTTAATTTGAGCATTATTTTGATCTCCTTAACCCGTCTATAATTCCCAATATTATTACTCAGCAACTTACAAGGTATAATATAAATAAAACGCGAGGATCAATCAATGGACAATATCGAGGACAAATATAACGCGGCTATGGCGCAAATTGAGGAACTTAAGCTGGAAGTCACCCGGTTGAGAGGTCTACTGGGGCTTCAGGATGATGACAGTAGAACATGTACTAATGAACAAATGGAACCATATTCCCCCTCATCGGCAAAAGAAAGCCAAGAGAGAGAGATTACATGCTTTTGCGAAAAATGTAATTCTGCTTAGAGGCGGAATGGGAAAAAAGCAGAGAGAGGCTCTCCGTGCCCAAATCGCCTCTATTCCAGACGATCAAGAACGAGTAATTATCGCTACCGGCAAGCTGATTGGTGAAGGCTTCGATGATTCTAGACTGGACACCTTGTTTCTTGTCCATCCGATTTCTTGGACAGGTACTTTGCAGCAATATGCAGGCCGCCTGCACCGAAGTCATGTGAATAAAGAAGAAGTGAAAATATATGATTACATTGACCTTCAGGTTCCTATTCAGGTTCCTATGCTGATGGCGATGTTCAAGAAAAGAGTAAAGGGATATCGGAAGATGGGATATCAGGGGGCGGAGTTGTATTAAAGTGTATAAAAATAGGCTGGGTGTGTTGAAACCCTGTCCGAAGATAACGGCACATAAGCTTCTACGAGTGTAGTCACGGATTTGATGTCACCTAGAAGCCCCCCGTAACCGGTCCCATTCGGGTCAGCCTGATTATCTTCTTCTGCTGACCCCAGGCGGAGACCAAACAGCGTTATCCCACTACGTGTTAGCCCTATCCCTGTCACATGGGCGATGCAGGGTAGGCTTAACAGTACTTAGCATATTTACGTTAAGTACTCCAGAATGTATAATTGTTATAACAGTTAAATATAATGATAAGGGGGACTTCTAATGAACAGGGTGGTTGAAATGGAACGAAAAGTTACAAAATTCGGAAACAGCTTAGGTATAACAATGACAGATGCTCTGAAACAAATAGGGCTAGACCAAGGTGATACCGTTCTTATCGACATAAACCAGTCCACTGGAGAAATCATTATCAGAAAATCAACAAAGGTGTCACTTCCCACTGGAATTAGTGAAGATTTCATGGATTCTTTAGCAGATGTCATTAATAAATACGATCAGACGTTACAAGGTCTCAAAGACAGATGATTCCAACTCGTTATTTATCCGTCCAAGAAGTCATAGCCATTAATCTCGCAATGATTCAACGCTACAGCCCAGGTGAACAAATTGGTGTAAAAGAGCCGGGGTTGCTAGAATCTGCAGTCCTTCGCCCACAATCTTCAGCTTTTGAAGAAGATGCCTACCCCACCATTTTTGAAAAAGCCGCCGCTTTGTTTGAGTCACTGGGTCAAAACCATCCGTTTCACAATGCAAATAAACGCACTGCTTTTACAGCACTTGTTATTTTTCTAAGATATAATGAATTGCGCTTTAATATGGATGTCAAAAAAGCTGAAGATTTCACCGTAGATATGGTTAACCATAGATATGAATTTCATGCACTAGCTAAGCTTATTAAAGCACATTGCGTCCCTGACAAAATGTCACCCTAGAAGCTCCTCATTTGAATTGACATGGCAAAGAATAATACTATAACTTATATTATATTCCTGTCTCTAACACCTCTGCTAATGTACAGAAGCCATCAGCAAAAAGGAGCATCCCTCACATTGGATGCTCCCTCATTCTTTACTTTCTCAAAGCATTGATCTCTTGCTCTGTTAATCCAGTCGGCTTAGCAATCGTCTTTATGTCCAGATTCATGGCAAGCATATTTTTAGCCACTTTCTTTATACCTGCTAGATCTGCACTTCCCAGCATAGAAGCCTCATCATGCAAATACTTCTGTCTGGCCTCATATAATCGTCTAGCGCCCGAATCCTGACTCAGATATTGCAGAGTATCCATGGCCTTTTCCAAATCCGGCTCATTTCTCCAACTCTGGATACTTCTCACCCTCACTGAGTTGACTCGCATACCGTTTGCTCCAATAAAAGAGTGTTCTTTTCTCTATGTCGTACTTATTAAATAACTGCATCTCTATATCAATCAGTTTACCTTCAGAAGTCTTGGCGTAAACATCAAAATAGATTGTTTGTCGAGTGGATCATCTTTATCCGTATAAGGGTTCATTAGGATGATCTCGGTCAGCGGCGGCTCGCCAGCTTCCGTAAAAATGCGGTTAAGAAACGCCAATAGCACATCCTTATTGTTCTCGCTGCCAAATATTCGTTTGAATACGAAGTCTACACGCGGGTCGAGTAATTCCATCGGCATCAGCTCCATTCGTTATTATTATAGTATTTTTCAAGTGTCCTGAACCTTGCAGAAAAATAACTATAACGAAAAAAGACACCCCTAAAGGTGTCTTTCACTTTACTCCATATGGAGTCGAGACGTGGACATGCAGAGCCACAATTCGGCGGGGGCTGCTGCTGGAATTGTACAAGATAGTCGTTTAGCAAACGTTAGTTTTCAATTGCATTTCTCCAGTATCAATCACAGCCTCTGCTTGTTTCAAGAAGTTAAAACCAAGGATGCCGTCAATCTCCATGCCATAATCCATGTTCCCAATTTCAACTTGAAAATCCTTAAGTATTGCTTCATCGACTATAATCGAGTCCAGGTATTTGGTGTACACATACTCCACGCCACCTACGCCCCGTATAATATCAACGATATCATTTCCTTCAGGTACCATGCCAATCTCCTGTACGACATCCGCGTTCAGAAGCGTGCTGGCAGAACCTGTATCAAGCAGCACCTTCTCAAGCCTTAACTCTCTCCCCCTAAACACAACTGTCATTCTAACAAAGGGAAGCCCGTAGATTTCCGTTATATTCATCTTGGCCCTCTGATCCCGATATATCGTTCTCGCGCTACAACCTCAGGACGGGAGGTGTGAAAAAAACAATACTCTCTGTGAGGGTCTTCCTGGTGCAGCTCACTGTAACGCTTCAATGCTTTGGTAGAATCCTCATAAGAATTAATCACGGACATCTCTTCAATAAAACGCTGGCCTTCCTTAGAATACGCCTTGGTCGCCTCAAGAACGACCCATTCATTCGGAAAACGCTCCTGAACTTCATCCCATCGCATCTTGAACACCTCCGGTTAAATAATTACTATTATTATAGCATATCAGGTGGTATCTTCTAAACCAGAGTCAGACCTCCACCCGATCTTTGGAGCTCTTTTATAAAGCGGTATCCCTCCAAAAATCCGACTACAAAAGCTTCCTCTTCTTCGAGACCCTGTTCTGCGTTCATAGCCTCTTCCATGAATCCGTACAATTCATGTTGATTCTCGTTTAAACTACTGTGCAGGCACTCGATTGCATAAGATGAATCATCGTTAGCTTTTCTGATATGAGGATTGTTAGAACGCATTCCCCATAATTCAAGATGTCTTCTAGCAGCCACCTCGCTCAGTATTTCTCTCATTCCATCAAGATAGGCGTTTTCTAGTGCTGCATATTCAGACAACGTCTCTCTTTTCTTCGGAAAATGCTTTCCCACTGTGTCCATCCTTACCATTGATATACGACAAGCTCCCATTCCTTATTCCCCCTTTCAAATCTACAATACTAGTGTTTCCTATTTACTAGATTTAAAACAACAAACAGTGAAAGGTAGCTGATTATTATATATAACGTACAGTAAAATACATTTGAAGGGAGGTGTACTATAGCGACTTATATAGTGAATACCAATACAAAGGAAGTTCACAAAACCGCTAAAGTAGAGTCACGCTGCAGAATTAATGAAATCAAACCCCAACATAGAATCGATACACATAATGCCCAGTTTTACTTTGCTCAAGGATTTAATGGCTGTAAATGGTGCTACTCAGAAAAGAATACTGGGTAAGCTATATAAATTAAATGAACCCGTATCTTCAAACCTTATGGTTTAAAATTACGGGTTCATTTTATGAATGACTATACCGTTCTTCTATTAACCCGTGTAGAACCCCTTTCCCAAAAATGGCCTTAAACCCTTGAGGGGAAAGGGATTTTAGAAACTGAGGGGAGTCGAACCCCTGTCCGAAAATAACGGCACATAAGCTTCTACGAGTGTAGTTACAGTTTTGATGTCACCCCAGAAGCACCCGTAACTATACAAAGCGGCCTAACTTATGAAAAGGGAGAATCCACATATAGGATGCTCCCTCATTCTTTACTTCCTCAAAGCATTGATCTCCTGCTCTGTTAATCCAGTAGCTTTAGCAATCGTCTTTATATCCAGATTCATGGCAAGCATATTTTTAGCCACTTTCTTTATACCTGCTAGTTCTGCACTTCCCAGCATAGAAGCCTCATCATGCAAATACTTCTGTCTGGCCTCATACAATCGTCTAGCATCCGAATCCTGACTCAGATATTGCAGAGTATCCATGGCCTTTTCCAAACCCGGCTCATTCATCTTCAGCACCTCCCATTGTGATGTATCGGCACCTTTCAGGAACAACAGCCAATTGATCAATCCGCCTTCGGACGGAACACTATGTTCATCCAGCTTCGGCAACTCCAAGAAATGAACCTCAATGTCGTCAATCAGGGATATCCCTGTCCGATCTTCCCGTAGATGAAATACGTTATGATATTGCTCGTTCTTCAAGAACGAATAGTTTAGAATGTTGATTGTTACGCATTTCTTCAACTCTAAATACTTCTCACCCTCACTGAGTTGACTCGCATATCGTTTGCTCCAGTAAAAAGCGTTCGTTTCTCTATATCATACTTATTGAAAAGCTGCATCTCAATATCAATCAGTTTGCCTTCAGAGGTCTTGGCATAAACATCAAAAATGGATTGTTTGTCGAGCGGATCGTCTTTATCCGTATAAGGATTCATTAGAATGATCTCGGTCAGCGGCGGCTCGCCAGCCTCTGTAAAAATGCGGTTAAGAAATGCCAGCAGCACATCCTTATTATTCTCGCAGCCAAATATCCGTTTGAACACAAAATCCACACGCGGGTCGAGTAATTCCATCGGCATCAGCTCCATTCTTTAATATTTATTATAACATTTTTCATTTGAAATGGGCTTCGAAGGAAAATACCTATAACGAAAAAAGACACCCCTAAAGGTGTCTTTCACTTTACTCCATATGGAGCCGAGGGGAGTCGAACCCCTGTCCGAAGATAACGGCACATAAGTTTCTACGAGTGTAGTCACGGATTTGATGTCACCCGAGTATCGCCCCGTAACCGGCTATACTTTGGGTCAGCCTGATTATCTTCTTCTGCTGACCCCAGGCGGAGACCAGACAGCGTATCCCACTACTTGTTAGCCCCTATCCCTGTCACATGGGCGATGCAGGGTAGAAGCACGCACACAGGTTATTAAGCTGCGAAAGCGTAGTTGTTTTGTTGTTTGCCGTTTAATAGGCTTTAGCGTTGATGAAGCGGACGCGTCCCCACTACTCGCTGCTCATGCTCGAACTACCCCCGTCGAATCCAAGAACGGCCCCTCATTAAAAAGGGCGCTTCGGATCAAGCGGATCTTCTAAGCAAGAGAGATCCAATCTGCAGCCTCTAACCTGAGGACTGCCACGAAGCAAAAATCTTACTTACACAGTATAGCACATCTATCAACACTTTAACACGTGGGTTAAAGGAATTGAAGGAGCAATCTGGAATTCTGTCTTCCGGTAACACCCGTTACCCGGATAAGGTTATCTGGCGATCTTTTGCTTCTCACGCAGCGCACGCTGGATATCGCGTTGAGCATCCTTTTTGGCGGCGGAGTCGCGTTTGTCGTATTGCTTCTTACCTTTACCGAGGCCGATCAGCAGCTTGGCATAGCCGTTACGCACATAGATCTTCAGCGGCACTATCGAGTAGCCATCCTGCTTGGACAAGCCGAGCAGCTTGTGGATCTGCACCTTATGCATCAGCAGCTTGCGCGTACGCGTCGGATCGTCAGGATTGGAACGGTTACCTTGCTCAAAAGGGCTGATATGCATGTTGTGGATATGAATCTCACCGTTACGGATGGTAGCGAACGCATCACCAATATTAGCACGGCCATTACGCAGCGACTTGATCTCTGTACCAGTCAGCACCATACCCGCTTCAAAAGTGTCCTCAATAAAATAATCATGGGAAGCTTTTTTGTTCTGGGCGAGCACTTTCCCGTCTGCTTTTTTACCCATGAAAGTCACTCCTTGAATCGATTTCCCCGCAGGAAGCGGAGTTAGTGTCAGATCTATATTGTATCAAAATCGATCCGGTGAACGCAAGGAAGAGCGTCTGTTGAGTTGAGCCTAATATCAGCTTGTTCGTTAATACCCATTTTGACAACTGTATGTCAGTAAGTTTGTCAACCTCACAAAATGTGTCTACTGTACAAGATCATTTCTTATAAATGTCCTCACTGGGCAGACGATTCTATAGATAAGAAAACGCCAGAAATACAAGAAAGGTACTACATCCTAATTAGGTAAAAAGAAGACTCGACCAGCTATGTCTGCAGCAATGGAACAATTGCCCTAACCACACCCTAGCCCGTTCAGTATGCTAACAGACACAGTTGACGTTATTTAGCAGTTTCTCCAGCATTTGTTCCGCTAAAGGACTCAGATGACGCTATTTGGCCAGATAAGCCTTGTCCTTCACCATCTAGTCACACATAAAGGTTCTGGAGTTCGCAGGTCGCTGCCTAATACTACATTACAGACTATAACGTCATCTGAGTCCGTAAGGCTCTCAAACTGTAAGGCTTGCACGTTATCATTGCGTGAAATTGCTGAGTGTGACTACTATGACCAGTGCACTTCGTGTGAATGGGGCTGGTGATTTGCGTGCTTTGTGTGATTTGTGTGCTTTGTGTGATTTGTGTGATTTGTGTGATTTGTGTGCTTTATGTGCTTTATGTGCTTTATGTGCTTTATGTGCTTTATGTGCTTTATGTGCTTTATGTGCTTTATGTGCTTTATGTGCTTTATGTGCTTTATGTGAATGTGACTGGTTGCTCATGTGACTCGCATGACTGGTGTGACCAGTTTGTTCGTATGACTTTTATGATACTTATGACCAGTGTGATTCCGCCTGATGTGACTGGTTTGATTCGTATGATTCGTATGATTCGTGCGATTCGCGTAACTGGCGTGACTCGCGTAACTGTTATTACCATTGTGACTAATCTTATGCGGCCGAGTAAACATGCTCCTACGTACCTGCAAACAACTCAGTCGTTATGAATCTACGTGCTCAACTTATATAACACAAAAGAGCGCTGGACGCGCAAAAAAGCGCCCCAAGCAGCCATATAAGCTGCTTGAAGCGCCCCTCAGTCTCAGTCTACTCCTGAGACTTTTTTTTCTTTTTCTTGCGGCGCACGGCGTTCTCCGCGTTGCCGCTGCCCTGGCCGCCCGGCGTGACAGCCGGGCTAGTGAAGACGCCGCCGTTCTTCTTGCGGCGGCCCTTGTCCTTGCCGCTGCCGCTGCTGCGGCTCTCAAACCCGCGGTCCTCCCGGCTGGTGAACCGGGTGTTCGCGTCAACCCCGCGCAGCTCGCCGCTGCCCGCGCCGTCTCCAGCCGGCGCGCCGTAGCCGCCCTTGCCGGAGCCGAAGCTGAAGCTGATGCCGCGACCCGCGGCATCGCCTCCAGCCGCTCCGCCGCGGCCTCTTCCGCCGCCGCTGCGCTCACGCGGCGCACTGCTGCCGCCCGCTTCGCCGTTCAGGGCGGCAAAGGCACGGCGTGCGGCCTCAGCCGGGCCGCCGGCCCCGCGCTTGCCGCGCGCAGGCGCACTATTCTGTGCGCCGCCAAGCTCCGCCGCATCGCTGCGCGGCGTCGTCTCCCAGGCGCCGGTGCCCGCAGCGCCGCCCTTGAACCTGCCCTTACCCGCTGCTCCACCAGCCTTGCCCGTAGCTCCTACGGACTTGCCCTTACCGGCAGCACCTTTGCCTGCGCCTGCAGCGCCGCCCGGTTTGCCTCTGCCCTCGCCAGCAGCGCCGGGCTTGCCTTTACCGCCGCGTCCGCCTCTACCTCCGGCGGAGCCGCCGCCCTTGCCCGGACGGCCGCCATAGCTGCGGTGCTCGCCCGCTGCACGCGGCTTCATGTCGACCAGCTCGAAGTCGATTGTGTGGTCGTCCATGTTCACCTTGGCCACACGGATCTTCACCTCGTCGCCGATGCGGAACACCTTGGAGGTGCGCTCGCCGATGAGCGCCATATGGCCTTCGTCGAAGTGATAATAGTCGTCTGTCAGGGCGCTGAGACGAATCAGGCCTTCGACTGTATTTTCCAGCTCAATGAACATTCCGAAGCTGGTCACACTGCTGACCATTGCATCGAATTCCTCACCGACCTTATCCTGCATGTATTCAGCCTTCTTCAGCTGCTCAGTATCGCGCTCAGCCTCGACTGCCACACGTTCGCGCTCGGAGGACTGCTGGGCAATATCCGGCATCCGGGTGGCCAGATATTCATGCCGTTTCTCAGTCAGCGCACCGCCGTTCTCAATCACCTCACGCATCACCCGGTGAATGACAAGGTCGGGATAACGGCGGATCGGTGAAGTGAAGTGGGAATAATATTCTGCCGCCAGACCGAAGTGACCTGTGCTCTCGGCATCGTACTTCGCCTGCTTCATCGAACGCAGCATCATCGTGCTGATTACCGTCTGCTCCTTCGTACCCTCGATCTGCTCCAGCAGATCCTGCAGGGCACGCGGGTGGATGGAGTTGCCCCGGCCTTTGACATGATAGCCAAAGTTAGCGGCAAAGGCCATAAAGTTCTGCAGCTTCTCCTGATCCGGGTCCTCGTGAATCCGGTACAGGAACGGCACCTTCAGCCAGTGGAAATGCTCGGCAACTGTCTCATTGGCAGCCAGCATGAATTCCTCGATAATCTGCTCGGCGACAGAACGCTCGCGCTTAACAATATCGATGGCCTTGCCGGTTTCATCCACAATGATCTTGCTCTCTTCAAAATCAAAATCAACCGCCCCGCGCCGCATCCGCGCACCCCGCAGCTTCATCGCCAGCTCTTTCATCAGGCGGAAATCCTCAATCAGCGGACTGTAACGCTCCAGCAGCTCAGGATCCTCATCCTCAACGATTTTGCGGACATCGGAATAGGTCATTCTTTCCTTGGTCCGGATTACGCTCGTAAAGACATCATGCTTCACGACCTTCATGTGCTCATTGAACTCCATCTCACAGGACATGGTGAGCCGGTCCACTTTGGGATTAAGACTGCAGATCCCGTTCGACAGCCGGTGCGGCAGCATTGGAATAACCCGGTCTACCAGGTATACACTGCATCCCCGGTCATACGCTTCCTTATCCAGCTCAGAGCCTTCACACACATAGTAACCGACGTCAGCAATATGAACGCCCAGCTTGTAGTTGCCGTTCTCCAGACGCTGCACATTAACCGCATCATCAAGGTCCTTGGCATCTGCGCCGTCAATGGTTACGATGTTCAGCCCGCGCAGATCGCGGCGTCCCTGCTGGACAATCTCCTCTTCCGTAATGGAATCCGGGGCCTGCTCCGCTTCCCGCATCACTTCAGCCGGAAAAGCCTCCGGCAGCTGGTGCTTACGGATGACAGACAGAATGTCAACTCCCGGGTCATCCTTATGCCCGAGAATCTCGATGATCTCCCCTTCAGCCGCCGCCCGGCCTTCCGGGTAGTTTACAATGCGGACGACAACCTTTTCACCGTCAACCGCACCGCCAAACGACTGCTTCGGAATAAAAATGTCCCGGTTAATCCGCTTATCATCCGGCAGTACAAAGCCGTACGTTTCCAGACTCTGAAATACCCCTACAGTCTGCAGTACGCCGCGTTTGACGATCCGTACTACTTCACCTTCCATGCGTCCGCCTGACGGACTCTTGGAGGTAATCCGAATCAATACGATATCTCCATTCATCGCGCCTTTAAGATCATTGGCATGAATGTAGACATCCGGATGTTCCCGGTCATCAGGAATCAGGAAGGCAAAGCCTTTGGCATGAGCCTGCAGACGCCCGCGCAAAAGATCCATCCGTTCAGGCACACCATAGCGGCTGTTACGGGTCAGCACAATCCGGCCGTCCTGCTCCAGCTCAGAGAGCAAATCCTCAAATGCTTTAAAGGCAGCGCTGTCCTCTATCGCAAAATGGCTGACCAGCTCGTCGTAAGTCAATGGTTTATAAGCGGTTTCCCGCATGAAATCAAGTAGGATTTCCTGTGTTATCAATTAAGTCACCTCGGCCCTTTCGCAGCATTCGCATGCTGCCGGCAAATATGTATGTCTTGTCCTCTTCTGCCTGTCAGTCTTCAAGTAAATTTTACCTCTATATACTTCATACCCTAGTATACACGAAATCAATCCCGGCCATCCCTGTTATCATTAGCCCAACGTTAACATACATACAAAATTTCAAAAAAATAAAAAGCCCCCACCCCATTCCTTACAGAACAGGGCAAAGGCTTATTAAGTACAGGGTTAGTCAACAAAAACGGCAACAACGATCGACATAATGAAGAAACCGGCTGCCAGTCCAACTGTTACACGCTGCAGTACGAGTTCCATACCGCGTGCTTTGGTTTTACCGAAGAGATGCTCAGCACCGCCGGAGATGGCACCGGAAAGACCTGCGCTTTTCCCCTTTTGCAGAAGAACGACCGCAATCAGACCGACGGAAAAAATCAGGAGCACTACTTTCAAAAGGATATCCATTCACTTCCACCTCCTACGTCCAAGCATCACTATCTATGGTAATTTAGATTTCACGAATTCATAAACAGCATTTTTATTTTATCATAGCGCCAAAGGTATTACAACCATTCTATGCCAAGGTTTATGCCCTGCTTCTTAATAAGGCTAAGGTCAGCAGTATTATAGCAGAGATGATTATAACCGGAGCAGCAAAGAAAGCATAGGCGATACCCTCCCAGCCCCTGATAACTAAAAAACTGAGCACAAGCAAGATTACTCCGCCCGCTAGTCCAGTAATCGCCGGATAATAGATCAGCCTTCTGCGCCAGCCATGGTCCCGTGATAAAAATAGACTAATGAATACAATCAGTAGGCCGGTTAGTATACCCGCTAACAATACCATTCTGATCACCTTCCATAAATGTATATTATTAGAATACACCCGGGACTCTGCAGATGCAATTTACCAGCGAATATGAAAAAGCCTGCCGGAAACCGGCAGGCTTGGTAAAGCTTATATCAAAAGAGATTATCTTTTGAGGTTGTAGAAGGATTTCAGGCCGTTGTATTGAGCCAGTTCACCCAGTTCGTCTTCGATGCGAAGCAATTGGTTGTACTTGGCAACACGGTCAGTACGGGAAGGAGCACCTGTTTTGATCTGGCCAGCATTGGTAGCAACAGCGATGTCAGCGATTGTGCTGTCTTCGGACTCACCGGAACGGTGGGAGATAACAGCAGTGTAGCCGGCACGTTTAGCCATTTCGATAGCATCGAAGGTTTCAGTCAGTGTACCAATCTGGTTAACCTTAACCAGGATGGAGTTACCGATACCTTTTTCGATACCTGTAGCAAGACGCTCAGTGTTAGTAACGAACAGGTCATCACCAACCAATTGAACTTTATCGCCCAATTTTTCAGTGAGCAATTTCCAGCCATCCCAGTCGTCTTCGGACATGCCGTCTTCGATTGTGATGATTGGGTATTTCTCAACCCAGGAAGCCAGAAGGTCAACATACTCAGCGGAAGTGTAGGATTTGCCTTCACCAGCAAGTGTGTATTTACCATCTTTGTAGAACTCAGTGGAAGCTACGTCCATACCAAGGAATACGTCAACGCCTGGTTTGTAACCGGCTTTTTCGATTGCTTCGATGATTGTAGTGATTGCTTCTTCGTTCGAACCAAGGTTTGGAGCGAAGCCGCCTTCGTCACCTACAGCTGTGTTCAGGCCTTTGGAGCTCAGTACGGATTTCAGGTTGTGGAAGATTTCAGCGCCTACGCGAAGAGCTTCTTTGAAGCTAGGAGCTCCAACAGGCAGAACCATGAACTCTTGAACGTCGATGTTGTTGTCAGCATGCTCACCACCGTTGATGATGTTCATCATTGGTACCGGCAGTGCTTTAGCGTTGAATCCGCCCAGGTATACGTACAAAGGAATGTCCAGAGCTGCTGCAGCTGCGCGAGCTACTGCCATGGAAACTGCCAGGATTGCGTTAGCGCCCAGCTTGCCTTTGTTGTGGGTTCCGTCCAGAGTGATCATCAGCTTGTCGATGCCCACTTGGTCAAGAGCGTCCATACCGATTACTTCTGGAGCGATAATTTCGTTCACGTTCTCAACAGCCTTCAGAACGCCTTTGCCCAGGTAACGGGATTTGTCGCCGTCACGAAGCTCAACAGCTTCATGAGCGCCGGTGGAAGCGCCGGAAGGAACGATAGCGCGGCCTTTAGCGCCGGATTCCAGGTAAACGTCAACCTCTACAGTAGGGTTACCGCGGGAGTCAAGGACTTCGCGTGCATATACATCAGAAATAATAGTCATGTAAGTTAATCTCCTTTTAACAATGGTTTTGGTTATTGCAAAGCGTTCATTAAGCTCCTGCTTATTTGCGGCTGGCAATCATGGATTGTCCGGTCATTTCCGCAGGCTGCGGAAGTCCCATCAGATCCAGAATTGTCGGTGCTACATCGGCAAGGATACCGGATTCGCGCAGAACAACATTCTCAGTGGTTACGATGAAAGGAACCGGATTGGTGGTATGGGCGGTGAATGGTCGGCCATTCTCGTCGAATACCATATCAGCATTACCATGATCGGCAATGATAATCGCAACACCGCCCTTGGCAACAACAGCATCCACGACTTTACCCACACATTCATCCGTTACTTCAACCGCCTTGATTGTAGGCTCCAGCATGCCGGAGTGGCCTACCATATCAGGGTTCGCAAAGTTCAGGATAATGGCATCCTGTCTGTCCGCTTCGATCTCCGCTACGCAGGCCGCCGCCACTTCGTATGCGCTCATCTCAGGCTGCAGATCATAGGTTGCCACTTTTGGCGAGTTAATCAGGATACGGGTTTCGCCAGGAAGCTCTTCATCGCGTCCGCCGCTGAAGAAGAAGGTTACGTGCGGGTACTTTTCAGTTTCCGCAATACGCAGCTGCTTCTTGTTATTCTGTACCAGCACTTCACCCAGTGTGTTGTCCAGGTTCTTCGGCGAGTAGGCTACGTAGCCCTGCACCGTTTCACTGAACGTGGTCAGGCACACGAAGTGCAGACCCTGCGGGAAGAGCGGCCCGCGGTCAAAGCCGCGGAAATCAGAGTTAGTGAATACCTGCGACAGCTGAATCGCACGGTCAGGACGGAAGTTCAGGAATACGACAGAATCGCCGCTTTCCACTACGCCTACCGGCTGATCATTACTGTCCACGATTACACTAGGCTCAACGAATTCATCATACACGGAATTCTGGTAGGATGCAGTGATTGCCTGCAGGGCATCGGTATATTTAGGGCCTTCGCCATATACCATTGCACGGTAGGCCTTCTCTACACGTTCCCAGCGTTTGTCACGATCCATCGCGTAGTAGCGTCCGGATACCGTAGCAATTGTACCTACGCCAACTTCTTCGATCTTCGCAACCAGATCCTGAACGAACTTTTGTCCGCTGTCAGGCGCTACGTCGCGGCCGTCCATGAATGCATGGATATACACTTCGTGCATATCTTCTTTCTTGGCCAGATCCAGCATGGCAAACAGGTGGTTAATGTGACTGTGCACGCCGCCGTCGGAAACGAGCGCATACAGGTGAAGCTTTTTGCCGGTGGTCTTAGCGCTTTTTACAGCAGCAACCAGCGTTTCGTTCTCAAAGAACTCACCGTCACGGATCGACTTGTCGATACGGGTCAGATCCTGGTATACGATCCGTCCTGCGCCGATGTTAAGGTGTCCTACCTCCGAGTTGCCCATTTGTCCTTCAGGCAGGCCTACAGCTTCACCGCAGGCGGTAAGCGTAGTGTTCGGATATTGCTTCAGATAACGGTCGTAGTTAGGCTTGTTGGCTTGGGCAACCGCGTTGCCTTCATCCGTATTGCGCAAACCGAAACCGTCCATGATAATCAGAGCTACAGGTCTTGGAGATGACATCCTTACAATGCCCCCTCAACGAGTGAAACGAAGGAAGCAGGCTGCAGGCTGGCACCGCCGACGAGAGCGCCGTCGATGTCGCTTTGACTCATGTACTCCGTTACATTCTCAGGCTTCACGCTGCCGCCGTATTGAATACGGACAACTTCAGCTGTTGCTTCATCGTACAGATCTTTTACAAGAGTACGGATGTACGCAATAACTTCGTTGGCATCTTGGGAAGTAGAGGATTTACCAGTACCAATCGCCCAGATTGGCTCATATGCGATAACAACCTGAGCTGCCTGCTCAGCACTCAGACCGGCAAAAGCACCTTCAGTCTGTACTTTGCAAACTTCCTTAGTCTGGTCAGCTTCGCGCTCTTCAAGCTTTTCGCCGACACATACAATAGGAGTGATGCCGTGGCGGAATGCCGCGTGCATTTTTTTGTTTACAATTTCATCTGTTTCGCCGAAATAAGCGCGGCGCTCAGAGTGCCCGATGATTACGTAGTCTACGCCAAGGTCCTTCAGCATAACGCCGCTGATTTCGCCTGTGTAAGCTCCGTTATCTTCAAAGTGCAGGTTTTGTGCACCGATTTTGATGCTTGTGCCTTTAACCGCTGCTACCAGGGCAGGCAGGTTAGTAAAAGGAGCGCAAATTACAGTTTCCACGCCTTCCACTTCCGCCTTACCTTTAACTTCAGCGATGAAGCCTTCAGCTTCCGGAACGGTTTTGAACATTTTCCAGTTGCCTGCGATAATAGGTGTTCTGCTCATAATCTTGTATTGCCTCCTTCTGTGCCTCTTACTTGTCGTTCAGTGCTTCTACGCCAGGAAGTGCCTTGCCTTCCATGAACTCCAGGGATGCGCCGCCGCCAGTGGAGATGTGATCCATTTGGTCAGCCAGGTGGAATTTTTCTGCTGCCGCTGCGGAATCACCGCCGCCGATAACAGTGTAGCCTTCAGTTGTTGCGCAAGCCTGCGCTACAGCCTTGGTTCCTTCAGCAAAGATATCGATTTCGAATACGCCCATAGGTCCGTTCCAGACAACCAGCTTGGAGTCTTTGATGATATTGGCGTAGATTTCACGGGTTTTAGGGCCGATGTCCAGACCTTCCCAGTCAGCAGGAATATCAGTTGCATCTACAATCTTGGTGTTGGCATCTGCACCGAACTTGTCAGCGACAACAACGTCAACCGGAAGTACGAAGTTTTTGCCCAGTTTTTTAGCCTTCTCGATGAATCCGAGCGCAGCATCGATTTTATCGTTGTCTACCAGCGATTTACCGATTTCATAGCCTTGAGCTTTGGTGAATGTATAAGAAAGGCCGCCGCCAATCAGAACATTGTCAGCCAGGTTCAAGAGATTGTCGATAACGTCGATTTTGTCCTTAACCTTGGAACCGCCGATGATGGCAGTGAAAGGACGCTCAGGGTTCGAAAGAGCTTTGCCCAGTACGGACAATTCTTTCTCCATCAGCAGACCGGATACAGCCGGCAGGAAGTGAGCGATTCCTTCAGTAGAAGCATGAGCACGGTGAGCCGCGCCGAACGCGTCATTTACGAACAGGTCAGCCAGTTCAGCGAACTGCTTAGCCAGTTCAGGATCGTTCTTTTCTTCGCCCGGATAGAAACGGACATTCTCAAGCACTAGCACGTCGCCTTCATTCAGCTCAGCGATTTGCGCTTTAACAGCTTCGCCGACAGCTTCATCAGCCTTGGCTACCGGTTTGCCGAGCAGCTCGGACAGACGCTCAGCAGCAACGGTAAGACGCATGGAATCAACGAATTGACCTTTCGGACGGCCCATATGGCTGGCCAGAATGACCTTTGCACCGTTTTCGATCAGGTATTTAATCGTTGGAAGGGTTTCGCGGATACGGGTATCATCAGTGATCTTGCCGTCTTCCACCGGAACGTTAAAATCGACGCGCACGAATACGCGTTTGCCTGCTACTTCTACATCACGGACGCTTTTTTTGTTCATGATTAGTCTTCCTCCACACCCAAATTTAGAAAGAGCGGAAACAAGGAACCTCTGTTTCCGCTCTATAGATGCTGCTTATGTTAAGCCGGTCTTACTTAGCCAGTTTTGCGAAGTGTTCCAAAGTGCGAACCAGCTGTGCAGTGTAGGACATTTCGTTGTCATACCAAGCAACAGTCTTAACCAGCTGCTTGTCGCCAACAGTCAGAACTTTGGTTTGTGTTGCATCGTACAGGGAACCGAAAGTCATGCCCTTGATGTCGGAAGATACGATTTCATCTTCAGTGTATCCGTAAGTTTCCGGATCGGAAGCTTCTTTCATTGCTGCGTTGATTTCTTCAACAGTTACGGATTTATCAAGAACAGTAACCAGCTCAGTCAGGGAACCTGTAGCAACAGGCACGCGTTGTGCTGCTCCGTCAAGTTTGCCTTTCAGTTCTGGAATTACCAGACCGATTGCTTTTGCAGCACCGGTAGTGTTAGGAATGATGTTTTCAGCAGCTGCACGTGCGCGTCTGAAGTCACCTTTAGCGTGTGGAGCATCAAGAGTGTTCTGGTCGCCAGTGTAAGCGTGAATAGTAGTCATCAGGCCTTCAACGATTCCGAACTTGTCGTTCAGAACTTTTGCCATTGGAGCCAGGCAGTTAGTTGTGCAAGATGCGCCGGAGATTACTGTTTCGGAACCATCAAGGATGTCATGGTTAACGTTGTAAACAACAGTTTTCATGTCGCCAGTAGCTGGAGCAGAGATAACTACTTTTTTAGCTCCGCCTTTAAGGTGCTTTTCAGCAGCTTCTTTAGTTGTGAAGAAGCCTGTGCACTCCAGAACGATGTCTACACCGAGGTCGCCCCAAGGCAGTTCTTCTGGGTTACGGTTCGCAAGAACCTTAACTTCTTTACCGTTTACTTTGAAGAATCCGTCATGAACTTCAACGTCTCCCTGGAATTTACCTTGAGTTGTATCATATTTAAGCAAATGAGCAAGCATCTTAGCGTCAGTCAAGTCGTTGATTGCTACCACTTCGATACCTTCTACATTTTGAATACGGCGGAATGCAAGGCGTCCAATACGTCCAAAACCGTTAATACCAACTTTTACACTCATTGAATAGTTCCTCCTAGATTTCGTTTTATTTATTCAAGACAAGCCGTGAAGCTCGTCAAGACAACAATGTTAAGTATAATGCAAAATAACTGCGGGCGCTCCCCATATCCTGGAATCTATAGCACATGCTGCAACTCTATGTCGATTTCTTTGCCGATTTCGACAGCAGCAGCCTCATCAATAACCAGAATATCCTCTTGTCCGAAGCGCAGCATTGCGTGGATTGCCTTGGCTTTGCGTTTGCCCCCTGCGATACCGATAACGACCTCTGTACGGAGGATATCCTCTAACCGCAGCCCGATCGT
This sequence comes from Paenibacillus sp. FSL R7-0273, assembly GCF_000758625.1. Lineage (NCBI taxonomy): Bacteria > Bacillati > Bacillota > Bacilli > Caryophanales > Paenibacillaceae > Paenibacillus > Paenibacillus sp. FSL R7-0273. The sequence continues at coordinate 171,572 of NZ_CP009283.1, read as the reverse complement.
ACGCATGGTATGGACAACCTCACCAGCTTCATTAAAATAGTAGCCGAACGATTCGGCAACCGCACCTTCGGCCTGAATCTCCGAGACCGTAGTCTCATCCAGCCTGCGGCGGCGGGTCATTTCCAGGGCATCGCCTATCCCATGAACAATAATACGCGATCTGCGGATGATTTGTACAATCTCTCCGATGTTCGAGTCATGCCCAAGCGACTGGTAGGCTTCCTCGCTGAGCAGATCCGGCACATGCAGCAGACGGTAATTTGCTCCGATCCGCTTAGCCATGGTTGAAGCAATCGTATTGGCCTGAATCTCCATGCTCTCTCCGAGCCCTCCGCGTGCAGGGACAACCCATGCATTCTTATAGGAGGCGGATAAAGGCAGGGTCAGCTGGTCAGCCATCTCAGCAAGTGTAGAGCCGCCTGTTACGGCGACGGTGTCGTCACTGTGCAGCACACCCAGAAAAGCCTTGGCGCCTGCACGCCCCAGCTCACGCTTGGTGAACGGGGATGATTCGCAATCCCCGGGCACGATTATTACTTTACTAAGATCATACGTTGAGCGGATCTTCTCTTCCAGATCGTCCAGGCCAAACAGGCTCTTGGCGATCGGCTCCAGCAGGTCAAGCGTTCTGCGACCGGCATCGCTAATACGCATGCCGACACTCTCGATCTCAATGAGCCCTTGCGATTTCAGAAGATCCGTCTCGGCGCGCAGTACCCGCTCGGTCATATCCAGCGACGCGGCCAGTGTTCTGCGTCCAATAATATCGGACAGCATGATCTGATGTAGAATCGTGTAACGTCTCTTAAGGGTTTCCATGAGATCCGGCAGAAGCTGCTTTTGGATTTCCAATAAATTGCGCATGCTTTCACTCCTGCAACTTCGTCTTTCTCTATTCCCTTGTTCGTGGTCTCAAAATGTCCCGGGTTAACTTTTTAAGTCCCACTCATATTCTAACCAAATATTACGCGGAGTGCAAGTCATCCGAGAGTATAATTCTCAACCGCTTTTCATCTTATACATCTGACACCACGTGGAAGAGAGAGGCAGCACAGACGGGACAGCCGAAACAGCCAGTTATCCCGTTTTATTGGAAAACCGGTCTCCTTCTGTTTTCAAAGTTATTTTTGAGGACATGCTTGTAGAGGATTGCATTTATTAGTTTGATGTATTATAATAAATTCTGTTGCGCCCGTGGTCCAATGGATATGACGTAGGCCTCCGAAGCCTGAGATCCAAGTTCGATTCTTGGCGGGCGCGCCATTAATTTCATGTTTGTACATAATTTAGCAGTTGTCCTACTGTTAATTAACCAAAGAGCCGCTTGTCGGCTCTTTTTTTAAAAACTAAGTTTGACTTTCTTTGACTTTTTGTTTGATTTTGTTTATCATGTGGTTAATACGGTAACAGTAAAAATGAACACATTCGAAGAACATATTCAAGGAGGTTTTACACGTGAGTTATATTCCTATGGTAGTAGAACAGAGCAACCGCGGCGAACGCGCTTATGACATCTATTCCCGCCTGCTGAAGGACCGCATTATTTTCCTTGGAACGGATGTTAATGACGTGGTAGCCAATTCCATCATCGCACAAATGCTGTTCCTGGCTGCCGAAGACCCGGACAAAGACATTCACCTGTACATCAACAGCCCGGGCGGTTCGATCACAGCCGGTATGGCTATCTTTGATACAATGCAATACATCAAACCGGATGTATCCACAATCTGTGTGGGAATGGCTGCTTCCATGGGGGCCTTCCTGCTGAACGCCGGTGCCAAGAGCAAGCGCTTCGCGCTGCCGAACAGCGAAATTATGATTCACCAGCCGCTGGGCGGGGCTCAGGGCCAGGCAACGGATATCGAAATCCGTGCCCGCCGCATCCTGAAGCTGCGCGACAAGCTGAACCGCATCCTTTCCGAGCGTACCGGCCAGCCGCTGGAACGCATTGAGAAGGATACAGACCGCGATTACTTCATGACTGCCGCTGATGCAGCTGAATACGGTATCGTTGATAAAGTTATCGAGAAGACATTGCCAGCCGGCGTGTAAGCTCCATAACAACAAAGAAGGCTGCCGGGACCATTATAGGTCCGGGCAGCCTTCTTTTTGATACACAGTATAATCAACTTTTACCCTGGGCAGGCATACTTATGCTTTAACCCAGCCGTCCATACCCCAGAGCGTCCAGCTTGCCGGCTATAACCCGGTAGCCCCTGCCGTTGGGATGAATATGGTCAAGGAATAATAAGCTGCGTTCATTGCCGGCAAATTCGTTATAGATGGAGGCAAACCCGCAGACCCGGCTGCTGTAGCCGGAAGTATAGCGGTTAAACTGCCGGACCCACTCCGTTGCTTCATCTATCTGCGGGTAGGGATTATATAATCCGACAATCCGGATAATGTAGGGCTTATTCATGCCCGCATTTAGCTGCGACAATGTGCCCATAATATCATTGATGTTACGCTTGCAGCCCCGCAGTGCCTTTTGCAGCAGCGGTGACAGATCACCGGGACGGGCTCCTGCTGCCTTGGCCGCCTTGATCAGGTCATTTCCGCCAATCGATATCGTAATCAGATCAGCCTCCTGCACAGCCAGGCGGAAGTTATAGTCCCCCTTCAGCCGCTGCTCCAGCCCGTCCGTGGTCAGGCCGTTTACGCCGAGATTCGTCAGCCGGACGGGTGTCCGCAGCCGGGCCTCCGCCATTCTGCGGTAGACCGGCACGAAGCCGTTCCCGGGCAGCGCCCCGAAGCCCGTCGTCAGGGAATCCCCGATTGCTGTGTACTGATAGCTCATCCTGCTCCTCCTCCCTCCTGCTAAGCGGTAGCTTTCTACAGCTTATGAAGAGGAGAGGCGCTCCGTAACGGCAGGGTGTCCCAATGTGCGCAGGCTCTATCCTAGCCTTACTTCAGCGAAGCAAACGGACTGCTGCCATCCGGCAGCAGCTCCTTGAACGTAAAGGTAAACTGCGGGAAGCCGGAAGCATATGCGGTATACTCATACAGCTGGAAGAACACAACAAGCTTGCCATCCTTCAGGTAGAAGTATTTCTCCGAATTCAGCCCGGTGAAGCCGCCGAGGTAACCGCCCTCTGCTTTGATCTGCTTAGCCAGCTTGGCATTCAGCTCTTTTTTGTAATTCGGATTGGCCTTCAGCAGGTCACCGATCAGCAGGCGCTTACCATCCTTCAGCGAGAAGGTAAACGCATTGCGGTAGGTCATCCCATGAGCTCCGCCGGTATAGCCGTATTGCTCTGTCACAAGGCTGAGTACACCGTCTTTGTTGTACGTAACAACATAGCCGCCCTGGAATTCATACGGCCGGTCATCCTCTGTTTTGTTGGCAATCTGCTTTTCGGCGTCTGCCGCATAATTGAGAGTCTGCTGCTTGAGCATATCATTGATCTTTTTCTGCGCATCAGAATTAGCCAGTCCGCTGACCTGCGGGTAATCCAGCTTGATTGGAGCATCCTCCGACTCCTTAATGAAGCTCTCTGTATTAATCGTAATGGCGTTTTGCTTCTGCTTCATAATGTTCAAACGGCCGGTAGCAGCGCTCCAGTCCCCCTGGTAGCCCAGATAATCGGTCATCAGATCAAACGGGATGTATAACCGGTTATTTATATTTTTTGCTTCATAATCTCCGAGAAAATAATTATTTACAGAAATAGCGATGCTGTAATCCGAAACCATCAGCTTAGTTAACGTGTTACCTTTGCCGATAGAATAGATTTTATCAGCCTGATCATAGGTGACGGGCATTTTCAGGCTATCCCGCAAAAAGCTGACAGGCACCCATACCTTCCCTCCGCTGTATACACCAGTCTGCGGCGTAACAACGCCATTCCATTTCAGCACAACTGAAGATTGGACTGCCTTGGCCTGTGCTGTTGCCGGTGCAGCTTGAGCAGCTTCTGCAGGCAGCAGCCCGCCTCCGAGCAGCAGCCCTGCCGCCATCATTCCTGTTCCCCATTTACGGAGCTGTTCCTTAAGTATAATATTCATAACCGTTTCCCCTTCCGCTGGTACGATGATTGACTTGATGTTTCTCCCAAGACCCGGAAAGCTGGCTGTCCCCGGCTCACTCTTTTTATTATAGAGGGTACTTCTGCCGCGGTTGTTACAATTTACCTTACAGTTTCTTAAGCTTTTACAGCAAATTTAAAGGGTCTTGTTACAATTTCTTAAACAAAATGAGAGAACTTCTACCCGGTGCATTTAATCAGATAAAAAAGACCCCGCCACGCCATTTACGGCAGAAGCAGGGTCCTGTTAATCTGTTTCCTATTTCAATTCATACACTACGCTAAGCTGGGTAGTAACCTTAACCTGGCCCGGCTCAACAGAGGTGCCTCCGGCAGTGTCTGCGGAAGCCTTGCTCATTGCTGCATTTTCCATGTAAAATACAGGGTTGTTGTTGTCTTCATTCTGGGTTACCGTAACGACCTGGCCCAGGCTGCGTTTAGCAGCTTTAGCAATGGCTGCAGCTTTTACGTCAGCATTAGCCATAGCCTTCTCGATAGCCTGCGCTTCAAAAGCGGAAGGGTCTTCAATCGCAAACTGCGCGTTGCCGATGTTGTTCGCGCCTGCAGCTGAAGCTGCATCCAGCAGTGCGCCGACCTTGGTCAGATCACGGTAAGCAACCTGCAGCGTGTGCTGTGCAATGTAGCCTTTTACCTGCTGTCCGTCCTTCTCGCTGTAGGTGTAGTTAGGCTGAACGTTGAACTGGGTGGTCTGAATGTCCTTGTCAGCAATTCCCCACGTTGTCTTGAGCTGCGCGGTTACCTTGGCGATCTTGGCTGCATTGGCCTTCTGCGCATCCTGCGCTGTTTCGGCGGAGGAATTCGCACCGATCGACAGATAGACGATGTCCGGCTTGATCGAAAGCTCGCCTTTGCCTGTTACACTAACGATGTTACGGGTGATTTCTTCAGCCGCGTAAGCCTTCTCAGGACCTTTAAACACACTGCTCAGCCCCATTCCTCCAACAATTAAACTTCCTGCCAGCAATACTGCTCCAATTGATTTGCCCCATTTTTTCATGCTTAGCTTCCCCTTTCAGGTCCTTTATTTGTTTGGTATCCTCTAGACGGGCCTCATTGGCAAAAGTTGCATTGTTACCATCATATTTTAAAGAATATTTGAAGAAATTAAAAAAAGCCCCGGAGGGCTTTTTATAATGCATTAAGGTCAGGCCTGGTCACCGGTTATTACTGGTTCTCCAGCTCTTCCTTGCTAACAAGACTTGTCAAAGCGGTTACAGCCTGATCCGCATCCGCGCCGTCCGCGCTGATATAAATCTCCGTGCCGGAACTGATCGCCAGGCTCATAATGCCCATGATGCTTTTGGCGTTAACTTTTTTATCGTCCTTTTCCACGAAAATCTCCGACGAAAACTTGTTGGCTTCCTGCACGAACAATGCTGCCGGCCGAGCGTGGAGCCCCGTCTTCAACCGAACAACTACCGGGTGCTTTGTCATGAAACGCTTACCCCCTATTTGAGATCTGCCCAAAAATTTCACATTAATTTTATAATATTATATCATTATAACCGCATCCACACTAGAAAAAAAATAATTAGCCGCCGCGGACCTTCTCCGCCAGCTCATCAATTTTGCGCAAACGGTGGTTTACTCCAGATTTACTGACGCTCCCCTTCAGCATCTCACCGACTTCCTTCAGGTTGATATCCGGGTGTGCCAGCCTGATTTCTGCGACCTCCCGCAGCTTATCCGGAAGACTCTCCAGGCCCACCTCACGCTGCAGCAGCTTAATATTCTCAATCTGCCGCACCGCCGCACCGATCGTCTTGTTCAGGTTAGCCGTTTCACAGTTAACGATGCGATTCACGGAGTTGCGCATGTCACGCATAATCCGCACATCCTCAAATTTAAACAGCGCCTGGTGCGCCCCGATCAGGCTCAGGAACTCGATAATTTTCTCGCCTTCCTTGATGTATAGGATAAAGCCTTTTTTGCGCTCTATGCAGCGGGCATTCAGGTGAAATTCACCAGCCAGCTCCACCAGCGCTTTGCAGTGCTCTTCATACATGGAAGCGATTTCCAAATGATAGGAAGAGCCCTCAGGGTTATTTACCGACCCGCCGGCCATAAAGGCGCCACGCAGATAGGCCCGTTTGCAGCAGTTTTTCCCGACGATCTCCTCGTCTATACCGTCATTAAAGATGAAGCCCTCGGATACAATATGCAGATCCTTCAGAATCTCCTGCACCCGGCTGGGGATGCGGACAATATAAACGTTATTCTTCTTCAAACGCATTTTTTTACGCACGAGCAGCTCGATATGGACCTGGTAATATTTCTTAAGCAAAGAATATACCCGCCTTGCAATCGCGGCGTTCTCCGTCGAGATGTCCAGAACCACCTTTTTGCTCGAAAGCTGCACAGAACCGTTCATCCGGATCAATGCTGACATTTCCGCCTTCTCACAGCAGGGCGGGCTCTCCACCATCGTCAGCTCTTTCTTCGTAAGGGCCGCAAAAGACAAGGGGCTCACCTCTTTCATGTTCATTGAAGCTTGTTTATCTGGAAATCCAATCCTTAACCAGCTGATAAATATGGTGGCTCAGCTTATCTGTATCATGCCTCAAATAGGTCTTGAACAGTACCAGCTTATCAGCAATGACCTTGTACCCGTTGCCGTCAAGCACATCCCGGTCAAGCAGCACGGGGCGTGCGCCCTTCTCGGCATATTTGACCTGAACCTGCTCCGGGATCTCCCCGTCGTTAACAATGACATAATCGAACAAATGCTGGCCGATATGCTCGTATACGGCTTGAAGATGGTCGCTGACAGTATAATTGTCCGTCTCTCCCGGCTGGGTCATGACATTGCAGACAAAAATTTTGATCGCATCCGACTCGACAACAGCCTCAGCCAGCTTGGGAACCAGCAGATTGGGCAGGATACTGGTGTACAGGCTGCCCGGCCCGCACAGGATGGCATCAGCACTGCGGATCGCCTCCAGCGCCTCAGGCAGCGGTTCCACATCAGCCGGCTCCAAAAACACCCGTTTGATCCGGCCGCCGGCCTCGGGTATTTTGGACTCACCTGTAACGATGGTGCCGTCAGCCATCTCGGCGTGCAGCACCACCGCATCTCCCGCCGCAGGCAATACACGCCCCCGGACGGCGAACAACCGGCTAAGCTCGCGGACAGCAGTAACGAAGTCGCCGGAAATGTCGGTGAGTGCAGCGAGGATCAGGTTACCTAGGCTGTGTCCGGCAAGTCCCTCCCCCGTGCTGAAGCGGTATTTCATAATCTGCGCCATCAGCGGCTCTACGTCAGCCATCGCTGTCAGCACATTGCGGATATCGCCCGGCGGCGGCATCTGCAGCTCACTGCGCAGAATACCCGAGCTGCCTCCGTCATCCGCCACCGTTACGATCGCTGTAATATCAAGCGGCTTCTCCTTCAAACCGCGGAGCATAACAGAAAGCCCTGTACCGCCGCCCATAACGACGATACGCGGACGTTTCTCTTGTTCTTCAGCCACTATAGATCCCTTCTCTCGTTAATGCCGATCACGCTCGGAATCCCGATGGCTGACCGCTACCGTCTCCGTCTCGCTGACCCCCAGCATTTTGCCCAGATATTCCGAAATCGCTACCGAACGGTGCTTGCCGCCGGTGCAGCCGATGCCGATAATAATCTGGGATTTTCCCTCTTTACGGTACTGGGGAATCAGGAAGTGAAGCATATCCAGCAGCTTGGTCAGAAAAACCTGCGTTTCAGGCCATTTCATTACATAGTCGTATACATCGCTGTCTTGGCCGGTTTTAGGCCGCAACTGATCCACATAATGCGGATTAGGCAAAAAGCGGACATCAAACACGAGGTCTGCATCGATCGGAATCCCATACTTAAATCCAAAAGAAGTAATATTAACAGAGAATGTACTCTTTCCAAGGTGGGAAAATCTTGTAACGATCTTCTCCTTCAGCTGGACCGGCTTCATACTGCTCGTATCCAGGCACAGGGTGGCGGAATTCTTCAGCTCCTCCAGCATCTGGCGCTCCAGCCGGATGCCGTCAAGCGGCATGCCCTTGGGAGCAAGCGGATGGTGGCGGCGGCTCTCCTTGTAGCGCTGAACAAGCACGGAATCGGTAGCGTCCAGAAACAGAATTTCGCAGCCGATCGTTGACTCGTTTTTGATGTAAGTCAGGGATTCTGATAAAGCGGTAAAAAACTCCCGCCCCCGCAGGTCAATGACGAGCGCTACCTTGGCGATCTTTCCCTTGGACTGTTCAATCAGTTCGGCAAACTTTGGAATCAGCACCGGCGGCAGATTATCAACACAGAAGAAACCAAGGTCCTCTAAGCTCTGTACGGCAATCGTTTTGCCTGCGCCTGACATGCCTGTAATAATAATCAGGGTGGCGCCGCCCGTTTCGGAGTGCTCCAATTCGGTCATGAGAGCGTTCCCTCCCTATGAATAGTATATGAATAATTCCAGTCTTTTAAGAACGCAGCAGAAGGCCGGCTGCCCCAATAATACCGGCATCATTGCCAAGCTCTGCAGGCACGATCGTAACGCCTTTCTGCAGCGGCTCAGGAGCCAGCTTGGCGAATACGCGGCGTACTTCATCAAACAGGATATCGCCTGCCTTGGATACGCCTCCGCCTACAATGAATACTTCCGGATTCAGCACGGCAGCAACTGCGGCCATCGATTTACCCAGATAGAATGCAGCGCGGTTAACGATACGAAGTGCTACCTCGTCCCCGGCCTTTGCCGCATCAAAAACTTCCTTAGCTGCAATTTTCTCTACAGCAGAAAGCGAAGTACGGTCTCCACGCGATACAGCATCATTAGCCATACGGATAATGCCTGTAGCCGAAGATACGGTCTCCAGGCAGCCCATGTTGCCGCAGCCGCACTGAATGGCTTCCAGATCAGGTACAACAGAAATATGACCCAGCTCTCCGGCTAATCCGGCGAAGCCCTGATATACCTTACCGTTAATGATAATACCGCCGCCCACACCGGTTCCCAGCGTATAGCAGACGCAGTTATCGATGCCGCGGCCCGCGCCGCTCCAGGCTTCACCCAGTGCAGCCACGTTGGCATCATTGTCTATTTTGACAGGCTTGTTAAGGCGTCCCTCCAGAATGGAACGGATCGGCACATCTCTGAACCCTATGTTCGGCGCAAGAATGATGATTCCTTCACGAATATTTGTAAATCCGGCCAGGCCTGCTCCTACACCGGCAAGCTGTTCCCAGGAATATGGAGACTCCTCCACAATCTGACGAACGTATTTCTCGATGTTGTCGATGACGGTATCGACGCCATCCGCAGTCCCCGTAGGCCCTTCGAAAGTATGAAGCAAGGTCCCTTCGGCATTGCAGATTCCAACTTTAATCGTGGTACCACCTAAATCCACACCAACGTAGATATGTTCAGACATGTAACAAGCCACCTTTTTCTATGCTAAAATAGTTAATCCTACGTACCCACTATAATAGAAGCCTCCCCTGCGGTCAAGGAAAGGCGGCACACCCGGGTTCCTGCGCCAGCCGATATACAAGCCCCGATAAAACAGCCTGTCCCCGCAGTCGCTCATGAATCCTTTTTACAGGCATATTAACGTTGTATGCGTTATCATTATAATCTATGACTTGTACTGCAATACTGCTTATCCGCCATACTATTTTACAAAAAAAGGCACGGGCTGTAGCCCGCACCTGTTCACAGCTGTTTTCTATTCTGATAAAATCCGTTTTTGGCCTTCCAGCGCACGGATCGGAGCAATATTCTGGGTGAATTCAAGCGTCCCCATGTAACGGCCTGCCTCATCGCGTACTGCGAAGTAACGGATATAAATGAACTTATCCTTAATGTTAATCCAGAAGTCCTCGGCATCCTTACGTCCTGCCTTGAAGTCTTCCAGCAGCTTTTCGACTACGTGCACGCTTTGCGGCGGATGACAGTTCTGAACGGTACGGCCGATAACCGCCTTGGTCCGGGCAAAAATCCGCTCCTTGCCGTGGGAGAAGTAACGCACTACATCATTCTCATCGATGAAGGTCAGGTCCACCGGCAGATGATTCATCAAGGTTTCCAGCTGGTGCAGGGACAGCAGCCCGGTTTCAAAGCGGATAAAGCCCTGCGGGCTTTCGCCGGCCTGCTGTTCCTCTGCTGCGGCAGATGCTCCTTCCGGCTCAGCTGCACGCTCCGGAATCCACTCCTGCTCAGGCGCGGCCAGACAGAAGCCGATCTCGTCGCTTTCACGGGCGATTTTGACCCATTCATCCTCGGTCAGCTTGTCTAGCGCCATCGGCAGCAGAATGTTTTCTTCCTTAAAGATCATTTCGTTGACTTCCTGAATAATATGGGCCAGCTGCTCACCGATCTGTTCCTTGTTGCCGCTGTAGGAGCTGAGCGCTGCCTTGGCTTCCTTAATCATCGCACGGATTCCGTCATCCACACCCCACATCACCTTGGTCGGACCGTAGATGCCGTATCTCTCCAGGTAAGGGAACAGCAGGTTTTCTTTGCGGCTGTAATGCTTATCAAGATCAAGCAGCAGGCTCAAATCCTCCAGCAGCTTGAAAATAATTTCGTCGCTGTCATTCTTCTGGAACTTGCCGGCATGCAGCTCCAGGCGGAAGTTAACCAGCTTTTCAATTTCGCGGTTCTCCAGCTTAAACGTATGCACCGGATGACCCGGCTGCTCCTCTGGCTTCGAGGAACGGTGAATCTGCTCGATTGATCCTTTGAAGATCGCCGTATGCACTGAACACAGGCGCTGTACCTCAGATACAGGGATGCCCTCTTCAGTCATCAGGGAGTGCTCCATCGCCGAAATTTCAGCCACCGTTACATCACCTACCGCTTCAGCAAAGCGGGCTTTCACCTCATCCACACTTTTACCGGCATGCAGCTCTTTAATGATCTCCTTCAGCATGGCCTGGCGGCGGGTCTGCTCAGGTACGTCCACTTCACGGTTGTTAATTAATTCACTCATTTTACTCTCTCCTTTGTATTCGGATTGCTTCTATTCGATAATCTCGAAACCATGGCGGACAAAGGTCTGTCTGATGGCTTCCGGATCCATTTTCTTAAGTTTGATTCCCTTCGCCAGGGTCATGAACCGGCCTGCGGTCTGCAGCATCCCCGGTTTGGCTATATCCTGAAACCCCAGCTCCACCATAATGCCGGTTACCTCGGGATGCCGGCTCACCAGCTCGAATATGGACTCATCCATTCTCAGCACTTTGCTCATGATCACCATTCCTTTTCCTTCAGCCCACTTATTGAGAACTCTTCTCAACATCAGCTTAGCATAGGCTATAGCCGTATATTGTGATTGCAATCACTAAGTTACTGCTGCTATGTACTTTATTTTTTAAATAAAAAAACCGGCATCCCGCAGAAGCGGAATTACCGGCTTAATCCTTTAATGAATCTTCAGTTCATGGTCCTGGTTCTGGTGCTTCACCTTTACTTATCGAGGCTTTCGCTCCAGTCATGGACCATTGTGCCTTCCAGATACTTCTCTGCATCCATTGCTGCCATACATCCGGTTCCCGCTGCGGAAATCGCCTGCCGGTAACGGGTATCCTGCACATCGCCGCAGGCGAATACACCAGGAGTGTTCGTCTCTGTTGTACCCGGATTAACCACAATGTACCCGTTGGCATCGGTTGTGATCTGGCCGCCCAGGAAGCCCGTGTTAGGGGTGTGCCCGATTGCCACGAATACACCATCTGCCTCAATCAGCTCTTCCAGGCCTGTCTCGTTGTTGCGCACAGTCAAGCCTTTAACTCCCGTCTCCCCGACTGTCACGGCCAGCGGGGTGCGGTTAAGCGCCCAAGCCACCTTGCTGTTCTCCCGTGCCCGGTCCTGCATAATCTTCGAGGCGCGCAGCTCCTCGCGGCGGTGAACCAGTGTCACACTCGACGCGAAGCGGGTCAGGAAGCTGGCTTCCTCCATAGCGGAGTCTCCGCCGCCGACAACGATAATCTTTTTGCCGCGGAAAAAGAACCCGTCACAGGTAGCGCATGTGCTTACCCCGCGCCCTACATTCTCCTGCTCGCCCGGAATTCCCAGATAACGTGCGGAAGCACCGGTTGAAATAATGACCGATTCCGCCTCAAGCACACCGAGCCCATCCACCTTCACTTTGAACGGACGCTGTGAGAAATCGACCGATTCCACCCAGCCGTTCTTGAACTGTGCACCAAAGCGCTCAGCCTGCTTGCGCATATTCTCCATCAGATCAGGGCCGAGAATCCCCTCAGGAAAGCCAGGAAAGTTCTCCACTTCTGTCGTCGTTGTCAGTTGTCCGCCCGGCTGCAGCCCTTCTATTACGAGCGGGCTGAGATTAGCGCGGGCTAAATAAATAGCGGCAGTGAGCCCTGCCGGGCCTGTTCCGATTACAATCGTTTTGTACATCACTATGGCCTCCTTACGAGTAGGTAATGATTTATTAGAAGAAACAGCGGCGGGCCTTCTAAGAGCCCTGCCACCGATTCGGGTAAACAATATAAGGATGCAGAATCCCGCTTCAATTATACCTGCTTGCTTATATTACCTTGCCGGGGTTAGATATTCTCTGTAGAAGAAGGCATATCCCCCTGCGTTATTTCCTGCTCTTCCGCCGAAACAGGGCTTTCCTTCAGGCTGCTTCCAATCAGCCGCTGCAGGCTGACCAGTGCCGCTTCCTGCAGCTTCTCCTCCTGAAGGGGCTCCTGCTTCAGCAATTCGCCCAGCACCTCGGACATCTCTTCATCCTCAATCCAGCGTAGCGCCTCCGTAACCTGCATTCTGGTCCCTGAATCTCCGTAGCGCAGCGCCCAGAAGAATGAGGCCCGCAGCAGCGGGTTGTTCCGGACCTCTGCCGTGAAGCTGCTCTCATTGTTCTTCCACTGCTTAAGCTGCTCCTGAAAAGGCAGCTGATAGTTATAGCTGACCGGCGACATCGCCCGGTCCTCTGCCAGCACCTGCTGCAGCTGGGCAAGAAAGAAGGCCGGTACAGGCGACGCCGGATCAAGCTTGGCGGCCTGCCGCCAGCAGCGAAGGGCCTCGCTGTATAACCCGCTGTTGCTTGCTGCAGCAGCGCAATAATGGTAGAGGCTCGCGTCTGCACCAACCTCTTCATCCTTCAGCAGGCGGCGGAAGTGGCCGTAGGCCGTCTTATGCCGGCCCAGGATGCCCATCGTGGTGGCCATTTTGAACACATGCTCCTTGTGGAAGGGCACAGTAGCTTCAAGCCTTTGAATCAGCGTATCCAGCTGGTCACGGTCTCCGGCATACTGCAGGAAAATCGCCATATTGCAGAGGGCATGCAGATTGCCCGCATCCTGCTCCAGCACCTCGGCCAGACATTCCTTCGCTCTTGCAAAACGGCCCATATAGAAATAGGCCAGCGCCAGATTGTTATGGGCTGCCAGAAAATCCGGTGTCACCTTCACAATCTCCTCAAGCAGGTCTACTGCCTGCGGAAACTTGCCCTCCTCCAGCAGGGCCCGGGCACGGTCGTGCTCCACAACCCCTTCCCGGCTGCGGATCCGGATCAGCGGCGCGGGACGGTCCAGCTCATACTGCAGCAGCTCCATCAGCTCCTCGGACTCAGCCAGGTACTCACCGGCGGCATCCTGCTCCAGATACGTCATCAGCGAGCGCTCTGCCTCCTCGAAGCTCTCCATATTGGCATAATTATTAGCCATATAGAAATGGCACTCGGTCATGCCCGGGTCAATCTTCTCCAGCACATGGGTCAATATCTCATTGGATGCTTTATAATTACCCATCTCTGATAATATACCAGCCATGTTGCAGTGATTAACCGGATTCTGCGGCTCATATTCAACAGCTTTGCGGAAATTCTTTAATGCCTTATCATATTGAAAGCGGTCCAGCGACCGAACGGCTCTTTCAAAGAAAAAATTGGCATCCAGAGTCACCGGAATGACATTGCTTAACTCCGCTTCATCTGAAGTTCTCTCAATCATGGAAGCAAGGCACCTCCCTTTGTAAGCTTCCTTATCCTCACGCAAAAATAGGAGAACAGCGCCATTAAGGCACCACAGGCTCCTATCTGCAGCAATCTATCGTTTCCATTTCTGGCCGTAGCTGCTTCACACAGTATAACACAAGTGAGCGCGGGATTCTCAAGCTAAGGGCAGGTGGCACCTCAGGAAAATAGATGTAGCTCCTGCACCGTCAACGGCACAGCAAAAAACGCGGGAATTATATTCCCGCGTCTCTGAATAATTTATCAATAGATCCGCCTTCGATAATAATGCGCGTGGCTTCCGCCAGCATCGGTGCAACCGACAGCACCTTGTAGCGGGTAGAATGATCATCAGGCAGCGCTATCGAGTCAGTGACCACAATCTCATCAATATTGTCATGATCCATACGTGTCAATGCATCGCCGGAGAACAGGCCGTGTGTCGCACAGACAATACTGTTGCCGGCTCCGCGTTCCTTCAGGCCCTCCACCACATTCACAATTGTCGTGCCGGTATCAATCAGGTCCTCAATAATAATCGGCGTTCTTCCCTCAACATCTCCTATCACATGCGTGATAACAGATTCATTATGCGCCGGACGCTTCTTGATCATAATCGCAAACGGCGAATCCAGCCGGCTGGCCAGCTTCTCGGCCATGGAAGCGCGGCCTGCATCCGGAGACACCACTACCGGGTTCGAGATATTCTTAACCTTCAGGTAGCCGCTGATCAGATCAAGCGCAGTCAGATGATCCACCGGAATGTTAAAGAAGCCCTGAATGGCTGCCGCGTGCAGATCAATCGTAATAACCCGGGTCGCTCCTGCGGTGGTCAGCACGTCGGCAACCATTTTGGCCGAAATCGGCTCACGCGGTGCAGATTTGCGCTCCTGTCTGGCATACCCGTAATAAGGAACAATGATATTTACTGTTCTTGCCGAGGCCCGCTTGGCGGCATCGATCATGACAAGCAGCTCTACAAAGAGCTCGTTAATAGGATGAGCGAGGGATTGCACCAAAAATACGTCACAGTTCCGGATGCTCTCTTCATAATGCACATAAATCTCACCGCTCTTAAAGCGGGTCAGCTTAATCGGGCTGAGGGGTGCACCAAGACGCTCCGCGATGTCCGCAGCCAGCTTCGGATTAGACGAACCGGAAAAAATACGCAATTGATGATGCTGCATAGTACCCTCCTGGGGATCATAATTTATAGTTTGAACGGAACGGATGACCGGCGCCGGTCTTCAAACACAGCCAGCTCACGGAATCCGGTACGCCACAGCAGACTGCGGGCTTCCTGCAGGCCGTCACCCAGCTTGGCCGGGTCGTGGGCATCAGAGCCGAGTGTAAGCGGAATGCCAAGCGTGAACGCCTGCTGCAGCACATGCTCCGCCGGGAACATTTCCGCGCAGGGCTTGGTCAGGCCGGAAGCATTCAGCTCCATGGCAATGCCGCCCGAGGCTATCGCCTGCAGGGTGGTAAGCTCCAGTTCCCTGGCCTCTGCCTTCTCTTCCGGACTCTGCGGGCCGTAACCGAATCTTTTAATGACATCCATATGTCCTATAATATCATATAATCCCGATAACGCCGACTTCTTCACCGCATCATAATAACGGCGGTATACGTCCATTACCTTTTTGCCTTCCCAGCCCCCTGTCTGCCGGTGATCGGTAATATCCCACTCCCCCAGAAAATGCACAGAGCCGATCAGATAATCCCAGGGATACGGTGACAAAAGCTCGCGGATCTGCTCCTCATAGCCTTCGATATAATCCGCTTCCAGCCCTACCCGCAGATCAATGACGCCGCGGTAGCGCTCCTTCAGCGTCAGGCACTCCTCGACGTACCGCGGGAGCTCGGCCAGAGGCATAGCCATTTCAGGGTAATAGCTGTCCGGATTCACATGAATCAGCGGCAGATGATCGGACAGGCCCAGCTGCTGCAGGCCCAGCTCTATCCCGCGCTGCACATACTCCTCCAGCTTCCCTACCGCATGCCCGCAGCGCTCATGATGGGTATGATAGTCGATATGCATCCCTCTAACCCCCTCTTAGTCGCGGCGCGGACGTTCGTGGCGGGCGCTCAGCTCGTCCAGAATCTCATCCAGCGGCAGCTTGCGCTCCTGCAGCAGCACCAGCAGGTGATAGATCAGATCGCTTACTTCGAGACGGAGCTCGGCATTGTCTTTATTTTTGGCGGCGATAATGGTTTCAGAGGCTTCCTCGCCCACCTTTTTAAGAATCTTGTCTACGCCCTTATCAAACAGATAGGTTGTATAAGCACCCTCCGGGCGCTCGATTTCCCGCTCAGCAATTACCCGCTCCAGTTCGCCCAGTACGGCAAAACGCCCTTCATCTGCACTCGCGGTGCGCTGAGGATCCGCTGCTGCCTGTCCGGTAAGCGGGATTTCACGGTAAAAGCAGGTATTCTCCCCTGTATGACAGGCCGGCCCCTCAGGAATCACCTTCACCAGCAGCGTATCACTATCGCAGTCGTAATGAATGGAAGTAACCGCCTGGGTGTTGCCCGAGGTTCCGCCCTTATGCCACAGCTCACTGCGGGAACGGCTCCAGAACCAGGTCTGGCCGCTCGTAAGCGTAAGCCGCAGCGACTCCGGATTCATGTAGGCGAACATCAGCACCTCCAGCGTACGCGCATCCTGCACTACGGCAGGCAGCAGCCCGGAATCATTCCAGCGGATATTTTCGATAATGGCTTCTTGTTCTTGGCTCATCGGATTTCTACCCCTTTAGACTTCAAATCTGCCTTCAGATCATGGATTGCAATTTCTTTATAATGAAAAATAGTAGCGGCAAGCCCTGCATCGGCCTTACCTTCGGTAAATACATCGTAAAAGTCGCCGATCTTCCCGGCTCCGCCTGAAGCGATTACAGGGATGCCTACCAGGCTGCTCACTGCTGCGGTCAGCTTCAGGTCGAACCCGTCCTTGGTTCCGTCAGCGTCCATGCTGGTAAGCAGAAGCTCACCGGCGCCCATCCTTTCGGCCTCCTTGGCCCAGGCCAGCGCCCGGATTCCCGTCGGCTTGCGCCCGCCGTGCGTATACACTTCCCATTCGCCCCATGCCTCATTATATTTGGCATCCATTGCCACTACAATACACTGGGAGCCGAAACGGCGCGCCCCTTCCAGAATAAGCTGCGGGTTGTTGACAGCGGCGGTGTTGATGCCGATTTTATCGGCACCGGCGCGCAGAATCCGCTTCATATCGTCCGGGGTCGAGATGCCGCCGCCGACCGTAAAAGGAATCGCGATCTCCCCGGCGGTCTGGCGGACGACCTCGACCATCGTGGCGCGTCCTTCTACCGAGGCGGAAATATCCAGGAACACCAGCTCATCCGCACCTTCACGGTCATAAATCGCCGCCAGCTCCACCGGATCCCCTGCATCGCGCAGATTAACAAAATTCACACCCTTGACTACCCGCCCGTCCTTTACGTCCAGACAGGGAATGATACGTTTGGCTAACATGCGTCACCCCTCCAACTGCTTTCCAATATTACAATCTTTTCATGCAAAAGCTTTTTCGATCCCCCTAAATCCCCCTTAGCCAAGGGGGACCCCAAGGGCCCCGGCCCTCTGGACACCCGGATAGCTGTCTTAGGAGAGGCCGAGGCGTACCCGGCAACAATGTGCATGCAGCGCTAGCCCCTGCGGGGCCGCTTAGACACTGGGCGCTCCTGCATTAAACCACTTAAACGGATTAGACGAATCTGGTTCTATTTCTGCCCAAGCGCCGAAAGCGCTTCGGTCAAATTGATATTGCCGGTGTACAGCGCCTTGCCGACAATGGCTCCGCCGATACCGCTGCCGCTATGTACATTCAGGCGCAGCAGGTCATCCAGGACGGTAACACCGCCGGAAGCGATGACTGTCCGCCCGCTGGCAGCAGCCATGGACAGGATGCCCTCGATGTTCGGGCCCTGCATCATACCGTCACGCGAGATGTCGGTGTAGATGAACGTTTCCGCTCCCTTAGCCGCGAGCTCTTTTGCCAGATCCTCTGCACGCACTTCTGAAGTGTTCAGCCACCCGTGTGTTGCCACGTAGCCGTTCCGCGCATCAAGGCCAATCGCCACTTTATCACCGTATTTAGCCAGCACCGCTTCTGTGAAGGCATGGTCATTGATCGCCGCCGTCCCGATTATCACCCGGCTGACGCCAAGGCCGAGCAGCTTCTCCACATCAGCCAGCGAGCGCAGTCCGCCGCCTACCTGTACAGGGACATTCGCATTTTTGGCGATGGCGCCGATGATAGCATCATTTACCGGATGTCCGGCCTTGGCACCGTCCAGATCGACGAGGTGGATGAACTTACCGCCTTGCTCTTCCCACGATTTTGCCACCTCTACCGGGCTGTCGTTGTAAATGGTCTCCTGGGCGTAATCACCCTGCTGCAGTCTTACACACTTTCCATCCCGGATATCAATCGCCGGATATACGATAAAAGAAGACATGTGGCGCTCCCTGCTTTCCTTATAATAGATTGATAGCGGGCTTACGCCCGCCCCTGCACGTTCTTTATCCGCAAAAAATTTCCCAGCAGCTTCATGCCCAGCTCTCCGCTTTTTTCCGGGTGAAACTGCATACCGTACACGTTATCCCGGCCGACTACTGCCGTTACCGGATGCCCGTAATCGGTGACAGCAATCAGGTCATTCTCCTGCTCCACCTCTGCGTGATAGGAGTGGACAAAATACACATGCCCTTCTTCAAGGCCGTCCAGCAGCGGACTCTGCGGCTGACGGAAGCTCAGCTTATTCCAGCCCATATGCGGCACCTTGTAGCCCTCACGCGGGGCAAAACGCACGACTGCACCCGGCAGCATATCCAGTCCGGTATGCTCCCCGTGCTCCTCACTGCTGCTGAACAGCAGCTGCATGCCGAGGCAGATGCCCAGCACCGGCTGGCCGCCGGCGGCAGCCTGCTTCACGATCCCGTCGAGACCGCTTGCGCGCAGCTGCTCCATCGCATCGCCAAACGCACCGACGCCCGGCAGAATGACGCTGTCTGCTGTCAGAATCTCCTCAGCTAAGCCTGTCACCAGGCTTTTATAGCCGAGTCTTTCCACGGCCTTGCTGACGCTGTGCAGGTTGCCCATGCCGTAATCGACAATTGCAACTGTCATGCTACAGCACTCCCTTCGTAGAAGGCACACCCTTTACACGCGGATCAATCAGTGTCGCTTCATCCAGCGCCCGGCCCAGTGCCTTGAATACCGCCTCAATCATGTGGTGGGTATTAGAGCCGTAGTGTACGATGACATGCAGCGTAATCCGTGCCTCCAGCGCAAATTTCCAGAGGAACTCGTGCACCAGCTCTGTAGAGAAGCTGCCTACCTGCTGCGACGGATACTCTGCCCGGTACTCAAAATGCGGCCGGTTACTGATATCAATCACAACCTGCGCAAGTGCCTCATCCATCGGAACAAAGACGCTGGCATAACGCTTGATCCCTTTTTTATCACCCAGCGCTTCACGCAGCGCCTGTCCCAGACAAATACCGATATCCTCAACCGTGTGGTGGTCATCAATATCGATATCCCCGCGGGCCTGCACAGACAGGTCAAACTGGCCGTGCTTGGCGAACAGATCCAGCATGTGGTTCAGAAAGGGCACATCCGTTTCCAGCTCGGCAACACCGCTGCCGTCAACACCAAGCGACAGCGTAATATCCGTTTCATTTGTTGTGCGGCTTAGACCGGCCTTGCGCTCTGCCAGCTCATTATTGTTATTCTCCATCTTCTTCTCCACCCTTCGCTTCGTTCTCCAGTCTGATTTGAATTGCCCTTGCATGGCCCTCCAGGCCTTCACGTCTGGCCAGCTCCATAATCGTCTCCCCGTCACGCAGGAGCGCTTCCTTGCTATAGTAGATCAGGCTTGATTTTTTTATAAAATCGTCCACATCGACCGGCGAAGCAAACCGCGCCGTGCCGTTGGTCGGTATAATGTGATTCGGTCCGGCAAAATAATCGCCCACCGGCTCCGAGCTGTACGGCCCGAGGAAGATCGCTCCGGCATTCTCGATGCTGCCGAGCAGGCCCATCGGATCTGCCGCCACCACCTCCAGGTGCTCCGGCGCCAGCCGGTTAACCACCTCAATGCCTTCCTGCAGCGAGTCCACAACGATAATCGCGCCGTGGTTCTCAACCGAGGCGCGCGCCACCGCCTCGCGCGGGAGGTCCTGCAGCTGCCGCTCGACCTCGGCAGCCACGCTGTCCGCCAGGCTGCGCGACGGCGTCACCAGGATGGCCGAGGCCATTGTGTCATGCTCGGCCTGGGAGAGCAGGTCGGCCGCGACGTAGGCCGGCTCGGCGGTATCGTCGGCGAGCACGACGATTTCACTCGGTCCGGCGATGCTGTCGATATCGACAACGCCGTAGACCTCGCGTTTGGCGAGGGCAACATAGATGTTGCCCGGCCCGCAGATCTTATCGACCGGCACGATGGACTCCGTGCCGAAGGCCAGGGCGGCGACCGCCTGGGCGCCGCCTACCCGGTAAATCTCGTTTACGCCCGCTTCAGCGGCGGCAACGAGAATGTAAGGGTCAATCCCCGCCTTGCCGCCGGTGGCCGGCGGGGTGACCATAACGATCTCCGGCACCCCGGCGATTTGTGCCGGAATGACGTTCATCAGCACGGACGACGGATAGGCCGCCGTGCCTCCGGGAACATAGACGCCCACCCGCTTCAGCGGGCGGATGATCTGGCCGAGGATCGTGCCGTCCGGCTGCAGATCCATCCAGGAGCTGCGCTTCTGGCGGGCGTGGAACGCCCGGATGTTAGCTGCTGCTGCGCGGATGGCGGTGACAAATGAATCCTCGACCCGGCTGTACGCTGCCTGCAGCTCCTCGGGTGTCACCCGCAGCTCTGGTGCAGTCAGCACCGTGCGGTCGAACTGCTCCGTGTACCGGAGCAGCGCGGCATCGCCTTCTTTTTTTATAGTAGCTACAATTTGCTTTACGGTCTCGTTCTGCTCCGGTGTTCCGTACTCCACATCCCGCTGCAGCTTAAAATCCTTGCTCGACTTCACCTTCACCGCCGCTTCCCCCTTTTGCACATGTAAAGCTTTGTTCCTGTATCCCGACGCCTTCTATTTATCATTCGCCTGCCCGTAAGTCTTCGTGAGACATGCCGTTGCTTAGGCTTCCCGTTATTATTTCAGCTGTAAACCCGGCTCCCCGATAACCGCCTGCAGACGGTCGCACAGCTGTTGAATTTCATTGTTTTTCATCCGGTAGCTTACGCGGTTGGCGACAAGCCGGCTCGTAATTTCAAAGATGCTCTTCATTTCCACCAGCCCGTTATCCTTCAGCGTCTGGCCCGTCTCCACCATATCGACAATCCGGTCAGCCAGGCCGATCAGCGGCGCAAGCTCAATGGAGCCGTTCAGCTTCACAACCTCTACCTGCTGGCCCTGCTCACGGAAATACCGCGAAGCGACATTCGGATATTTGGTGGCTACCCGCTGCTGAATGCCCGGCTGCCAGTTCGGCAGGCCGATAATCGACATCCGGCAGCGCGCAATGCCCAGATCAAGCAGCTCGTACACATCGCGTTCCTCTTCAAGCAGCACGTCTTTTCCGACAATTCCGATGTCTGCTACGCCATATTCCACATAGGTAGGCACATCAACCGGCTTAGCCAGAATAAACTCCATGCCCGCCTCAGGCAATGATATAACCAGCTTGCGCGACTCCTCCCCGTCCGGGGGAATCGGCAGGCCTGCCTGGCGGAACATCTCTGCCGCTTTATTGTAAATCCGGCCTTTCGGCATAGCTACCTTCAGGATCTGCCCCATGTCACTAACCTCCGTTTCTTATCACTCTTTTAACTGCTTTATAAAAGTTCATCCGTTCCTCTTCAGCTCAGCCATGCTCGCTAACAAAAGACACGAAGGTATATATTTCACCGTACTGCCCGCCGTCTGCCTCTACCCGCTCCGGATCAAGCCGCTTTACCGTTTTCAGATCCTCAGGGCCTGCGGCCAGTCTGGTCACAACCATATGTCCTTCGGACCGCAGTCTTGCGGCTTCCGCCAGCCCTTCTGTCCGCCGCAGCGCATCATACTGGATTAATACCGGCAGCTCTTCTTCCTCAGGCATACCGGTCACCCCGTCCAGAATCCGGTTTGTCTTCAGGGAAAAGCCTGTTGACGGAACCGGCCGGCCGAACTGCTGCAGCAGGTTATCATACCGTCCCCCGGCGCATACCGGGAAGCCAAGCTCAGACGCATAGCCCTCAAAGGTCATTCCGGTATAGTAGGAGAAATCACCGATCATAGTCAGGTCAATCAGCACATGCTTCGATACCCCGTAGGATACAAGCACCTCCCACACCTTGCACAGATGCTCGATCGAGGCACGGGCCAGCGGATGGCTGGTGAGCTCCAGCGCCTGCCCGCAGATTTCCTTGCTGCCGCGCAGGCGCAGCAGGCCATAGAGCTCATTCTTCTGGGCATCCGGCAGCTCAAGCCGCCGCAGGGTATCCCGGAAGGCTACATAGTCACGGCCGAGCAGATGGCTTTTAAGCTCCTCCTGCGCCTCGGGCAGGTTTGGCACAGCTTCCTGGAACAACCCGTTAAGGAAGCCCACATGGCCCATGGCAATCTTGAAGGACTTCACCCCGGCTGCCTGCAATGAGGCAATCGCCAGCGCAACAACCTCTGCATCCGCCTCAGGGGAATCATCACCGACCAGCTCCACGCCGGTCTGGAAAAATTCAGCCTCCCGGCCTGCTTCCTCCTCAATAGCCCGGAACACATTGGCGTGGTATGACAGACGAAGCGGCAGCGGCTCATCCTTGAGCAGAGAGGATACCACCCGCGCTACCGGAGCCGTCATTTCGGAACGTAATACCAGCGCCTGCCCCCGGTTGTTCAGCAGTTTATAAAGTTTCTGGTCGGATGTAGAGCTGGCCACACCAACCGTGTCGTAATATTCCAGTGTTGGAGTTATCATCTGCTGATATCCCCAGCGGCTCATACAGTGCAGCACATCATGTTCAATCTTGCGCAGCTTCTTGACTGCACGCGGCAGATAATCACGTACACCCGCCGGTTTCTCGAATCCCTTCGGTTTGGACATCTTCATTAGTCACCTCGTCAGCATTCATAAAAATATATGTAATTCGCTTTACTATGGTAAAGTGGTAGTAAAGTAAAGTGGTGGGAACATCGTATCATGGACTGTCTTCCTACGTCAATAATACCTTACCTTCGCGCCGGATAACACCTGTCCCTCCAGTCCCCCTCCATTACTTACCCAACTTATTAATTCCTGTCTTTGCCACTGTGCTTTACGGATACTATAATGAACTAATATAATTCCGCAGCATTTTCCGCATTCAGCGTTCCAAGTATCTATTCTCAAGCAGAAAGAAGGACTGTGAACTTGAATACATCGTATATGATAGGCGTTGATATTGGAACTACCAGCACCAAGGCCGTTCTCTTCAGGGAAAACGGCAGCATCGTCACCCAGGCTAGTGAAGGTTATCCGCTGCATCAGCCGTCGCCTTCAGTCGCCGAGCAGGACCCGGATCAGATTCTGGACGCTGTCCTTCATACTATAGCAGCAGTCATGCAGCAAAGCGCAATCCGCCCGGACGAGCTGCTGTTTCTCTCCTTCAGCTCTGCAATGCACAGTGTAATCGCTGTTGATTCTGCCGGCGCCCCCCTTACCGCATGTATTACATGGGCTGATAACCGCAGCAGCACTGCTGCAGCTCGTCTCAAAAATGAACTGAACGGACACGAGCTATACCTCCGCACAGGCACACCCATTCATCCCATGTCACCTATAACCAAGCTGATGTGGCTGGGTGAAGAGCAGCCGGAGCTGTTCCGGCAGGCCTCTAAATTCATCTCTGTTAAGGAATATGTCTTCGTTAAGCTGTTCGGCAAATATGTTGTAGATCACTCCATTGCTTCCTGTACAGGTATGTTCAATCTGGAGAAACTGGACTGGGACCCGGAAGCACTGCGTATTGCCGGAATAACGGCCGACCGGCTGTCCGAGCCTGTGCCGACTACCCGGGTAATCCAGGGGCTGCTTCCCGGCTTTGCGGAGCAGCTTGGACTGCTTGATTCAACGCCGTTCGTTATTGGAGCCAGTGACGGGGTACTGTCCAATCTTGGCGTAGGTGCAATCGAGCCCGGTGTTGTAGCGGCTACAATCGGTACAAGCGGTGCTATCCGCACTGTCGTCGACCGCCCGCTTACCGACCCTAAGGGACGGATTTTCTGCTATGCCCTTACTGAGAAGCTCTGGGTGATCGGCGGTCCGGTGAACAACGGCGGCATGCTGTTCCGCTGGGTGCGCGATGAATTCGCTGCTTCTGAAGTTGAAACAGCAAAACGCCTCGGCATTGATCCTTACGAGGTACTCACGCGGATAGCCGAGCAGGTGCCTCCCGGCAGTAACGGACTGCTGTTCCACCCTTATCTGACTGGTGAACGCGCCCCGCTGTGGAACCCGGATGCACGCGGCTCCTTCTTCGGGCTGAGCATGACCCACCGCAAGGAGCACATGATCCGCTCGGTGCTGGAAGGCGTCATCTTTAATATGTACACGGTTCTCCTGGCCATGGAGGAACGCATTGACCGTCCAAGCCGCATTCTTGCCACCGGCGGATTTGCCCGCTCCTCTCTCTGGCGGCAGATGATGGCTGATATTTTTGATCAGGAGGTCATTATACCGGAGAGTATTGAGAGCTCATGTCTGGGAGCCGTTGTACTGGGGCTGTATGCCACCGGGCGGGCCGCATCGCTCGATATTGTATTTGATATGATCGGCTCCACACACCGGCATGTACCGGTAGAAGCGCATGCCAAGGTCTACAAGCAGCTTCTGCCTATCTTTATCTCTGTCTTCCGCAGCCTGGAGAGCCAATATGAGGCTATTGCCGGGTTTCAGCGTGAACAGGCCGGAGAATAAACATCGGCCTTCAGGCAGTACTTTTCGAAGGCTACAACAAATAAGCGCCGGCATAGTCTGTGCATACAGACCATGCCGGCGCTTTTATTTTTGCTTAAACTGCAGCTTTGGACTTCGGTTTCTGCGGCGCGGAGCCGAATAGCACCCAGGCCGGCTTAATATAACGGAAGGCTACTGCCACTACCAGCCATGAGAGCAGGAGTGCCGCCAGGAAGCCCCCGGCGATAGCCGCCGTATAGGCCAGCGAACCGCCGTGAAACGGCAGTTTCCGGTAGAAGAATAGAATCGCAGGATGCACAAGATAAATGCCGAACGAGCATGCGCCCACCGAGATCAGCATTCGCGTCAGCAGACTGCGGCCCGCCCCGTACAGCAGGAAGGACAGCTGCAGCAGCACCAGACAGGAGAGCAGCGCATGAAGATTAGAGAAGCCCTCATACCAAAGGCTGTTGATTACCGTCTTCTTCGTATAGTTGTTGAACCACAGCTGTACATGAATTACGCCTGCTGCCGCCCATAACAGCCACAGTGCAATCCAGACTCCGCCTCTGCCGGATTTCCAGCCCTCACGGGAAGGAATCAGCCATTTCTTTAGAGAGCCGTAATAGATGGCAACCGCCGCTCCCAGCAGGAAATAAGAGAAGTAGGTAATGGAGAGACTACCCTTGGACAGCTGCCAGTATCCGTTGTTCACCATATATTTGTTCAGCAGCACAAAGCCCCATTGCAGTGCAAGCCCGATAACCGGTGCCCAGGCAGCAAGCTTACGGGCCTTTTGCAGGCACCACAGCATAAGCGGAAACAGCACGTAGAACTGAATAATAATGATGATGTAATACAGATGTGTATAAGCCGTCCCCGTCCAGAGGTATTTCCACAGCTTGGCTGCCATATCATCAATCGGCATGTTCCAGGTATGTCCGGCTGTCATTTTCAGGATAAAATATAGCAGCGAAAAAACAAAATAAGGCACAATAATATAAATCAGCCGCCGGCTATAAAATTTCCCCAGTGTCTTTCCGCTGAGCGGACGGTCGATATAGTTATAAAACAGTACAAATCCGCTCAAAAATACAAAAGACGGCACCGCAAACTGGCTGAATTTATTGATGAACAAAAACGGATGAAACATGCCTGTTCCCAGTGTTTCCGATAATGTCCTTGAAGTAGCGTGAATCGCCAATACCGCAAAAATTGCAATTGCCCGGAAAATATCCAGCTGCGGAATTCTTTCCTTATGTCCCATATCTGTTCCTCCTGTTAAGCTCCGCATCCCGGATTTGTTAATTACTGCCCCGCTGCATCAAGCTCCGTGCTTTCCTTTTATTTCAGACTGAACCTGGCCATTTCCCGCTGTAACCGACGGCTTCACTTTCACCGGAGGAGCCAGAGGACGCGGCACACTGCCGAATGCCATCCATGCCTGCGGGAACCGTCGAAAGGCAAACTGCACCATAATCCAGCTTCCCGCGAGCGCAACCATAAGTCCGCCATAGATAAACCCCACATAGAGTAAGGAATCAGGAGATATGCTGTAGCGGAATCGTCTGTAAACGGCAAGCAGCAGCGGATGGATCAAATAGATTGCGAACGACAGCTCCCCCAGCCTTGTTAAAAAAGCGACCAGCCCGCGCGGGGCCTTCCTGTAGAGCATAAAAGTTACATAGAGCAGCACCAGCGCCGACAGCAGCGTATGTACATTCCACAGCAGCTCATACCACAGCGAATCCGTCCAGTTCCCGAAATGGCGGGCTTCATACCACAGCTGTACGTGAATAAAGGCAGCCGCCAGCCAGGAAGTGAACAGCAGTACAGTGAGCCGCTTATGCCCGGACGTCAGCTTGCCCCATGGCTGCATCAGCCAGCGCTTCATTTCTTCAAAATGAACTGCAATATAAGCGCCCAGCATGTAGTAAGCGAGATAAGAAATCGCCAGACTTCCCTTCTCCACTATGTGCAGCTGGTATTTATTCCAGAGAATAAAACCCCATTGCAGCCCCAGCCCCAGCGGAAACGCCCACTTTACCCACAGCCGGGAGCTCTGTAACAGCTTCAGTATCAGCGGAAACAACAGATAAAACTGAATGCTGATGAACACAAAATACAAATGCGCATAGGCTGATCCAGAAAAAAGCGCCGCAAGAAAGCTGGACAGATTCTCAGCCGGCTGCTGCATGAGTACCCCGTTCACATACAATGTCAGCGTATAGTACCCGATAGACGCCAGCAGGTAAGGCAGCAGGATATACTTCAGCCTGCGCCGGTAAAAATGTCCGATCAGACTCCTTGTAACTGGACGCCCGTAATAATTATAGAACAGCACAAAGCTGCTGAGAAAAATAAATGACGGGGTTCCGAATTTAAAAAAGATATTGATCCAGTTAAGCCAGTAATAATAGGGGGAATTCAGTGCCTGCTCCCCGGCGGCAAACGATGAAGCATGCACATGCAGTACGCCTGTAATCGCCAGGGCACGGTAAATATCCAGCTGGGGCAGTCTTTCCTGTCTGGCTGCATCCATAATAAATAGTCCTCTTCTCTGCTTTTAGTGGCAGTTCATTTAGACGCCAAGCGAGCGGAACATGATGACTGAACCTTATCAGGGAGCCTGTCCTAAGCTGATTTACCTTCTGATATTTGCTGCAGCGTCCTTACGCTGACTGCATGTTTCTTCTAACTACAATACAAGTATAACGTTTCCTGCCCTGCCGGTGTACTTAAAACTTGCTTAATGTTTCTTATAACAGCTGCCAGAGCTATATAAATACGGATTTTCAGCACAAAAATACCCCGCAGTCCTAGGCGTTATCGCACGCAAGCTGAGACTGCAGGGTATCTCTATAACCTGTCTGTTAGTTTTGTACCGGGGTCAGGTCCTGAAGATGCCGGCCGCAGCTCCCGTAGCGGATTACCGCCGACAAAGGAGCCGGCCGCAACATCCTTGTGTACTACCGAGCCTGCGGCAACAACCGCGCCGTCACCAATGGTTACACCGGGAAGAATGGTTGTATTCGCACCGATCAGTACATTTTCCCCGATTACAACCTCCCCCAGACGATATTCCTTGATTAGATATTCATGCGCCAGAATGGTCGTGTTGTACCCGATAATTGAATTTTCACCGACCGTTATCATCTCCGGAAAAAATACATCCACCATCGCCATCAGGCCGAATGCCGTATGCTTGCCTACCTTCATGCCGAGTATGCTGCGGTAGATCCAGTTTTTGACCGGCAGAATCGGACAGTACCTGGCAATCTGAATAAAAATAAAATTGCGTACACCCTTCCAGGGGCTGACCGTACGGTAAATATACCAGAGCGAGTTATGCCCCTCAACCGGATAACGGGTTACTTTTCTCAAGGTTCATTCACCCTTGCTCTACAATATTCAGTATGTCTTCCATATCATGAATAATATAATCCGGATTGTATTTGCGCAGAGTCTCCTCGCCTTTCAGAGACCAGGCAACAGCCGCAGCACGTACACCGGCAGCCTGGGCCGACTGAATATCTACCGCACTGTCCCCGACCATAAGCGTCCGCTGCGGATCAGCATTCAGATTACGGAGTGCAGTCAGCACCGGCTCCGGATGAGGCTTGGCGTGCTCAACATCATTCACAGTAACGATTGTATCCATATACTTGAGCAGATCAAACATCTCAAGTGCTCTGATCGTAGTTGGACGGATCTTCGTGGTGACAATTCCCAGCTTAATTCCCCGCTCCAGCAGCGCCTCCATCGTCTCATTTACACGCGGAAAAGCAGCAATCAGCTCATCATGATGCGCGTTATTATAGGCACGGTAGGACAGCTCAAGTGCACTTGTATCCACCAATCCGGTAAAGGTACTGATCTGCTGCTGCAGGGTTGTCCCCATATGAGGAATAATCTGCTCCCGGCTTAGCGGGGGCAGATTATTCTCCTTCAGTGCATGCATGAACGAGTTAATAATCAGCTCGTTTGTATTCACAATCGTTCCGTCCAGATCAAACAATACGTATTCTATCATATCAGTCATTTACTCCTTACGTTGCTGATTCTCCGCCTGTTCCGCTTCGGACTGCGTATCCTGAGGCGCTTTTTGCGGGGTGACAGCAGCCTCCGGTACTACCGGACCAGCTGCAGCAGCCTTCGTACTGACAATCGGATCGGAGTAATAAGCATTCGCCTGACCCGTCACTCTGCGCACAACAATGATTATTATAGCCGCGATGATGATTAGCAGGGCCAGCAGCTGTGAGATACGGATATTGCCGTAGGCCGGATCAAAATAACCCTGCTCAAAGCCCATCCAGGTCATCGGACTCCAAAGACCATCCATCAGAGAGGCAACACCGCTGCTTCCGTTGAAGCCCAGACTATCCGTACGCAGCGCTTCGATAAAGAAGCGGCCAATGGAATACCAGATAAAATAAGACAGGAATATTTCGCCGGCCTTAACAAATTTCTGGCGGCGCAATACCATCAGCAGTGCGATTCCTAGAAGGCTCCACAGCGATTCATACAAAAATGTCGGATGGTGAAAAGCATCACCTATGTACATTTGATTAACAATGAAGTCTGGCAGATGCAGCTTGTCACGCAGGAAAGACTCTTCAATCGGACCTCCATAGGCCTCCTGATTAACAAAGTTACCCCAGCGGCCGATCATTTGCCCGGCCAGCAGGCTCGGTGCGCAGATATCTACAATACGCCAGAACGGATAGCCCTTATAGCGGAAATAGATAATCCCGCAGATAATAGCCCCGATTAAGGCGCCGTATATGGCAATTCCGCCGTTCCATATTTTAAAGATATCCATCAGATTATCCTTATAATCATCCCACATAAAGGCGACGAAGTAGATCCGTGCACCTATAATGGCAGACGGCACGCCCAGCAGCAGCAGATCCATAAAGAACTCCTGCGGGATATTGAACCGTTTTCCCTCCCGGATAGCCAAGAACAGGCCGACAAGCGCCCCGGTCCCCAGAATCAGGCCATACCAGTGAACCGGCAGTGATCCGATAGAGAATACGATGGGATTAATCGCCAAAGAAAAGAACATCTTTCACACTCCTCCTAGTCCAGATCATCCATGTCTTCAGAGATGGTGGCTGTAAGTTTATTGGTAAACTGAAGAGCTGCGTTAAAGCCCATTTGCTTCAGACGGTAGTTCATTGCCGCAACCTCAATAATAACGGCAAGATTTCGTCCCGGACGTACCGGAATCGTTACGAGAGTCACATCTGTATCAATAATCCGGGTTGTCTCCTCGTCCAGACCCAGCCGGTCATATTGTTTGTCCTGCTGCCATGCTTCAAGGCGCACAACCAGCGTAATCCGCTTATGGTTACGGATTGCACCTGCACCAAACAAAGTCATTACATTAATAATGCCGACCCCGCGGATTTCCAGCAGATGACGGATCAGCTCAGGCGCTGTACCATGGAGCTGATTGTCCGAGGTCTGACGGATTTCAACTGCATCATCAGCAATCAGGCGGTGTCCGCGTTTAACCAGCTCAAGTGCCGTTTCGCTTTTACCGATTCCGCTGCTGCCGGTAATCAGCATCCCTACACCGTTGACATCGACTAGAACACCATGAATGGTCGCGGTAGGAGCCAGTCTGCCTTCCAGGAAGCTGGTCAGACGGCTGGAAAAAATCGTTGTCGCCATCGAGCTGCGCAGAACCGGAAGCCCCTTCTCATTGCTGGCATCAATCAGCTCCTGCGGCACATCGAGTGCTCTTGTAATTACAATACAAGGCGTATTGTCAGTACAGATGCCGCGGATTCTTTTGATGCGCTCTTCCTCGGGAAGCATAGCGAAAAAAGCCAGCTCTGTTTTGCCCAGCAGCTGCACGCGTTCCTCAGGATAATATTCGAAATAACCGGCGATTTCCAGTCCGGGGCGGTTCAAATCATCCACTGTTATCGGTCTTTTGAGACCTTCATGCCCGGAAACCACTTCTAATTGAAAATGCTGTACCAATTCAGATACTTTTACCTTCTTAGCCATGTATGCTCTTCCTTTCGTCGCCTGCGGTAAAGTCCGCTGTCCGCTTCTGGATAGCAGCTCTTCCTAACGCTTATCCGTAGGTAATTCTCCTGCTATCTTAATGGATAACGCCTATGAATGCAATCTTAATGCCTGCCGCTCTGCCTGAAGACCTGCCGATTGAATCAAGACCGGCATACAAAAAAGCCGCCCTTTCAGGCGGCTTCTCAAGCAGGGAAGATACTGCTATCTTAGCCCAGCAATACGTTCAGTTCGGATTCTTTATCGAAGATATGAACTTTGTTCATATCGATTGCCAATTTTGGCTTGCTGCCTTCACGGGTAGTAGAACGTCCGTCTACACGGGCGATTACAGTTCCTGTGCCCACGCCGCTCAAGTAGAGGAGCATTTCGTGACCAAGGTTTTCTGTAACGTCTACCAGGGAAGAGAAGATTGTGTTAGGGGAAGCTTCCAGGAATACTGGCTCTTCATGGATATCTTCCGGACGAAGACCAAGAATTACTTCTTTACCGATGTAGCCCTTGCTGCGCAGGATTGTTGCTTTGCCGCCTGGAACTTCAACATCCAGGTTTTCAGCGCGGAAGCGAACTGCACCGTTAACATCGCTCAGGGTACCATTGATAAAGTTCATTGTAGGGGATCCGATAAATCCGGCTACGAACAGGTTAGTTGGCTCATTGTACAGCTCTTCAGGAGAAGCAGCCTGCTGGATGATACCATCGTACATAACTACGATACGGTCACCCATCGTCATAGCTTCTGTCTGGTCATGCGTTACGTAGATACAAGTGGTTTCAAGGCGTTTAACCAGCTTAGTGATTTCTGCGCGCATCTGACCACGGAGTTTAGCATCCAAGTTGGAAAGCGGCTCATCCATCAGGAAGACTTGCGGATCGCGGACGATCGCACGGCCCAGAGCGACACGCTGACGTTGACCACCGGACAGAGCCTTAGGTTTACGTTCCAGCAAGTGCTCGATATCGAGGATTCTGGCTGCTTCACGTACCTTCTTGTCGATTTCTTCTTTCTTCACTTTACGCAGTTTCAGACCGAATGCCATGTTCTGATATACGCTCATGTGCGGATACAACGCGTAGGATTGGAATACCATCGCGATGTCGCGGTCTTTAGGAGCAACGTCATTAACTACACGGTCGCCAATGTACATTTTTCCTTCAGAGATTTCTTCCAGACCAGCGATCATACGCAGGGTTGTGGATTTACCGCAACCGGAAGGTCCTACAAGTACGAGAAATTCCTTATCTTTAATATCAAGATTGATATCCATTACTGTTGCTTTATCGGAACCCGGGTATTTTTTGAAAATATGCTCTAAACGTACGCCTGCCATTGTATTTCCCCCTCGAGTTTAAATGTTAGAATAAAAATAAATCGCTTTCTTGTACATTTATCTTACCCCAGACGTGCTGGGCTGGCTATTTGTAACGTTCACAAAAAACCTATTTTCTTTTCGTCACTTTATACAATAACATGGCTAACTTCACAATAGCTGCATCCCCGAAGCTCCGCACATCAGCACCCGTCTCCTGCTTGATCTTGTCCAGCCGGTACAGCAGCGTGTTGCGGTGGATATACAGCTTCTTTGCTGTCTCACTCACATTGCAGTCCATTTCAAAGAACGTTTCCAGCGTAAGCAGCATTTCTTTATCTGCCAGCACGGAAGAGTAATCACCGATCTGACCAAGCAGCTGTCTGCGCCGCCCATCGGGAATACTGTTCACCAGACGCTCCATATGAAGCTCCCACGGGAGGTGGATATAGTCGCCAACCTGGAATATCCGGCCAAGAACAATAGTCTCCCGGAGCAGGGCTAACGAGCCGGTCAAGCCTTTTACCGGGATTATCGCCGGTGCTACGGCCAGATGGAAGACACCTACCCACTCGCTGGCAATCAGCTCATGCAATCCCATGCTGGTCTGCGCCAGCAGCTCATCTTCACTTTCTTCCTCGTCTTCCTTATCATCCCCGCCTGTGAGCAGTTCCTTGCGGGCCAAAATCAGCCATTCCTTTTCCTGCAGCGGAATAAGTAAAATTTCGTTCTCAAAGTAATTCCGCAGCAGCTTCATCAAGGAACGGTAGGTCATCTGCGGATTATGCACATTTTCACTGACCAGCAGGAAGGGTATCATATCTCCGAACAGGCGGCCCTTTAACGACATCTCATCCGGTATTTCCGCATCGTTCTTTTCCTGCTCCAGCTGTGAGTTAAGCCATAAGCTGAGCTGGCGGGCTTCAACCTCGCCTTCTTCTTTCAAGCCTGTTGCTTTTAGTGCGACAGCATAGTTACGTGCCGCATAATTGACCAGCTCCAGCTCCAGAGGCGAAAGGCCCTCCATTTCAACCCATAATGCGGTGAACCGTCCCTCGTTCTCATACAAAGGAACCCATAAATGCCCTTCATGGGTGATCGGCTGTTCCTGCGATTCTGCACCAACGCCAAAAAGAGAAGCCGAATGCTGCCTCCCGAGCTGTTTGATTCCGGTTCTCTTTCCCGTGAGCTGCTCCAATCTTTGACGCAAAGCCTCACTATCCATAGTCACCATTCTCCACCACTTTTGCTCTTTTCGCTTATTTTATCATATTTTGCAACAGGATGCGGCCAAGCCAATCTGAATGATAAGTGACAGGTCCCATGAACGGCTGAATCAGTGCTTCTTTGTACTGCAGACTGCATGCTTGGATACCGGCAGAACGGGTGGATTCAGCTTCTTCAGTACCTTGTTCATCCAGATGCCTGCAATTGCCCCTTCTCCCATAGCCACTGTAGCCTGCTCTGCATGTACCGCAATATCACCGGCTACCCATAGGTTGTCTACATTCGTCATCAGGGAACGGCTATTGGCTTCGACATGTCTGTTCTTGTGAAGATTTACCCCTAACTGGGCAGCAAGCTCTGAATGCACGGCATTTCTCCCAAACGCAATAAATCCCCGTTCAGCGGGAATTTCCTCACCATTCTCCATAACAATCTTTTTAATAAATCCGTTATTCTCATGATCTATTTTGGCAGCAGTCTTCTCAATGTATCTGATCCCCTGATCATGAATACGTTCCATATTCTCTGGAGAAACGGGCTCCCGTTCATGATTAATATAGGTCAGATCCCCA